>NZ_CP009122.1:4087755-4389698 GCF_000803645.1 Sphingopyxis fribergensis
TCGCCGACGCGGACGATGGCGATCCCGAGCGTCATTGCGCTGCGCCAATATGTGAAGCCGTCGGAGCATCCGGCGTTCACGCGCTTCAACCTCTTCTTGCGCGACCGCTTCGCCTGCCAATATTGCGGGTCGGGCAAGGATCTGACCTTCGATCATGTCGTGCCCCGCCGCCTCGGCGGGCGCACGACATGGGAAAATGTCGCGACCGCCTGCGCGCCGTGCAACCTCAAGAAGGGCGGCCGTACGCCGAGCCAAGCGCATATGCCGATCTATCGCCAGCCGTGGCGCCCGACGAGTTGGCAGTTGCAGGACAATGGCCGCGCCTTTCCGCCGAACTATCTCCATACGAGCTGGATCGACTGGCTTTACTGGGATGTTGAGCTGGAGGGGTAGGCCTTTCGTCACTGCTCGCCTATATGGTTTTTGTGTCCCCGCGAATGCGGGGACCCATCTCCCGCAGCCTCCATATTGCGCCAACGGGAGATGGGCCCCTGCTTTCGCAGGGGTGCATGATTTGACGGGAGAAGATCATGCTTCGTATCGCCGCCCCTATCGGTCTGACGCTTTCGCTCGCCGCCTGCGCAACCACGCCCGCCGAGCAGCCGGTGTCGGTCATCGGCAGCATCACCTATCGCGAGCGCATCGCGCTGCCGCCGACGGCGCAGGTCGAAATCACGCTCGCCGACGTCAGTTTGGCCGACGCGCCGTCGAAAACGATTGCTCAACAGGCCTTCACCGCCGACGGTCGGCAGGTGCCCTTCGCCTTTACAATGACGGTCGACCAGCGGCAGCTCGACGCGCGCCACAGCTATGCGGTGTCGGCGCGCATTACTGACGCGTCGGGGAAATTGATGTTCATCACCGACACGCGTAACTCTGTTGCGTTCGATGGCCGCCGCGCGATCGATCTGGGAATGTTGACCCTCATCAAAACGCCTTGATCGAACGCTGCGGGCTTTTTGGCGCATAGCTATGCGCGGGTTGACGATGCGCCTTCGCAGGTGCAGCAATCCCGCGCATGGGCCCGCGTATCCAGATCTCGCAAAATCCCGACATCCGCTATTTGGGGCGGATCCTCGGCGACGTCATCCGCGCCTATGGCGGCGACAAATTGTTCCGTCAGACCGAATATATCCGTTCGTCGAGCGTTGACCGGCACCGCGGGATCGCGGGCGCCGAGGCGATCGACCCGGGGCTCGATGCGCTGAGCCTCGACGACACGATCGCATTCGTGCGCGGCTTCATGCTATTTTCGATGCTCGCGAACCTCGCCGAGGACCGGCAGGGGGTTACCGCCGAGCCCGAAGCCACGGTTGCGGCGGCGATCGAGAAGCTGAAGACCGACGGGATCGATAGCGACGCGATCGCGGCGCTGCTGAGCGCCTCTCTCGTCGCGCCGGTGCTGACCGCGCACCCGACCGAGGTGCGCCGCAAATCGATGCTCGACCACAAGAACCGCATCGCCGAGCTGATGCTGCTGCGCGACGGCGGCGCCGACGAGACGCCCGAGGGCGATGTCGTCGAGGATGCGATTCGGCGGCAGATCGTGCTGCTGTGGCAAACGCGCCCGCTGCGCACCGAAAAATTGTTCGTCGCTGACGAGATCGACAATGCGCTGACTTATTTGCGCGACGTCTTCCTACCCGTGGTGCCAAAACTCTATGCGCGCTGGGAAGCCGAGCTGGGGCAGCGCCCCGCGAGCTTTTTGCGGGTCGGCAGCTGGATCGGCGGCGACCGCGACGGCAACCCCTTCGTCACCGCCGAGACGATGGGCATGGCCACCGCGCGCAACGCGGCGGCGGTGCTCGGCCATTATATCGACGCGGTGCACGGGCTGGGCGCCGAGCTGTCGGTGTCGGCGAGCCTCGCCGCGGTTCCCGACGCGGTCGAGGCGCTGGCCGAGGCGAGCGGCGACAACGCGCCGAGCCGCCGCGACGAACCCTATCGCCGGGCGCTGTCGGGCATTTATGCACGGCTTTGCGCGACCTATACGCAGATCGTCGGCAAGGCGCCGCCGCGTCCGTCGGCGCTGAAGGGGGAACCCTATGACACGCCGGGCGATTTCCGCCGCGACCTGGTCACTATCGCGAATGGCTTATCGTCGAACAGCCAAGGCCAGTTCGGCGGCATCGGCGCGCTGGGGCGGCTGATCCGAGCTGTGGAAGTGTTCGGGTTCCACCTTGCGACGCTCGACATGCGGCAGAATAGTGCGGTGCACGAGCGCGTGCTCGCCGAGCTGCTCTCGGTGTCGGGCGTGTGCGCCGATTATCTGGCGCTCGATGAAGAGGCGCGCGTCGCGCTGCTCACCGCCGAGCTGCAAAGCGACCGGCCGCTTGCGGCGCCGTGGCACCAGTGGAGCGACGAGACTGCGGGCGAACTCGCGATCGTTCATGCCGCCGCCGATGTGCGCGCGCGGCTCGGCAACGACGCGATCTGCCAGTGGATCATCAGCATGGCGCAGGAATTGTCCGACCTGCTCGAAGTCCATGTCCTCGCGCGCGAGGCGGGGCTGTGGCGGAGCGGCGGCGACGCGGGCAAGACGAACCTGATGGTTGTGCCTTTGTTCGAGACGATCGCCGATCTCGATCGTGCGCCCGCGATCATGGCGCGTTATTTCGCGATGCCCGAAATCGGGCCGCAGATCGGGCAGCGCGGACATCAGGAAGTGATGATCGGCTATTCGGATTCGAACAAGGATGGCGGTTATCTGACCTCGACCTGGGGATTGCATCAGGCGTCGCAGGCGCTGACCCCGGTGTTCGAGGAGGCCGACACCGCTATGCAGCTGTTCCACGGCCGCGGCGGCGCGGTCGGGCGCGGCGGCGGCAGCGCCTTTGCCGCGATCCGCGCGCAGCCCGCGGGCACGGTGCAGGGCCGCATCCGCATCACCGAACAGGGCGAAGTGATCGCGGCGAAATATGGCACCGCGGCGAGCGCGGCGACGAACCTCGAGGCGATGGTGTCGGCGAGCCTGCTCGCGAGCCTCGAGCCCGAGGCGTTGAACGACAAGGATGCGGCGCGTTTCACTGCGGCGATGGATGCCGTGTCGAGAAGCGCCTTCGCGGCGTATCGCGGGCTGGTTTACGATACGCCGGCGTTCAAGGATTTCTTCCGCGCGATGACCCCGATCGCCGAGATTGCGACGCTGAAGATCGGGTCGCGCCCGTCGAGCCGCACCAAGTCGAGCGCGATCGAGGATTTGCGCGCGATCCCCTGGGTGTTCAGCTGGGCGCAGTCGCGCGCGATGCTGCCGGGCTGGTACGGCACCGGCGAAGGCTTTGCGGCGTTCGAGGACAAGGCGTTGCTGGCCGACATGGCGGCGGGCTGGCCCTTCTTTGCAGCATTGCTCGGCAATATGGAGATGGTGCTCGCGAAATCCGACATGGGGATCGCGGCGCGATACGCCGATCTCGCGGCGGGCGTTGACGGGCATGATGCGATCTTCGTGCGTATCCGCGACGGGTGGAACCGCGCGCATGACGGGCTGCTCGATATTACGGGCCAGACACGGCTGCTCGAAAAGAACCCGGCGCTCGAGGCGTCGATCCGACTGCGCCTGCCCTATATCGAGCCCTTGAACCTGCTCCAGATCGAACTGATGAAGCGCCACCGCGCGGGCGAGACCGACCCGCGCATCGCCGAGGGCATTCAGCTGACGATCAACGCGATCGCGACGGCGCTCAGGAATAGCGGATAAGGTCTGGTTCTACCCCATCCCGCTTGTGTCGAGCGAAGTCGAGACACGCCAACACCGCGCCTGCGTGTCTCGACTTCGCTCGACACGAACGGAAGTTGGTGTCGGGCTGTCCTCAAACCTTCGTGATCACCACCTCGCCCTTGGCGGTCGCGCCATCGGGGGCGAAGTTGATGCGGAAATCGGCGCCGTCCTTGTCCTTGCCCGCAAGCGTGTCGCCGCTGCGCGTGACCTTGACGCCCTTCTTGGCGAACTCGCTGGCCATCCAGTCGGCAGCCTTCTTCGGCGCGGCGGGCGAGGTGAAGCCGAGCTTGACCGTCGCCGTGTCGGCACCATTTTTGTCGTTCGCGTCGACGTCGACCTTGGTGACCTTGCTGCCCGGATAGAGCTTCACGCCATCGATATCGAAATCATCTTCGATGTTCAGATCGACGAAATCGGGGATGTCGATGTTGATCGCGGCGCCGTCGCCGCCGATCTTGATATTGCCGCCGTCCTTGCCGGACTTGATCTGCACCCCGCCATGCTCGTCGCCGGCGTTGATCGAGACTTCGGTGCCCTCGGTATTTTCCTTCTCCTGCCCGCAGGCGGCGAGGAGCATCATCGGGGAAATGAGGAAAGCGAGACGCATGGGAAATCTCCTTGGTGAGTTATATAAATAATACACCAAGGAGATCGAGAGTCAATTTCTCTGCATCGTCATGCCGGACTTGATCCGGCATCCATGCCTCCCGTGCGGTCGTGGACCCCGCATCAAGTCCGGGGTGACGAGAAAAATCAGGCGTCGATGCTGGTCCGCACGTCGCCGTGCACCAGTCCGCCGTCGACGGTGATCGTGTCGCCGACGACATAATCGCCCGCTTTCGACGCGAGGAAGATCGCGGCGCCCGCCATATCTTCGGGCACGCCGATGCGCTTGACCGGAATGCTCTTTGCCACCGCGTCGCCATGGTCGCGCGCGGCCTTGTTCATGTCCGACTGGAACGCGCCCGGCGCGATGGCGGTGACGAGGATATGGTCGGTGACGAGCCGCGCGGCGAGGCGCTTGGTGAGATAGAGGATCGCGGCCTTCGACGCATGGTAGCTGTAGGTTTCCCACGGATTGAGGCGCATCCCGTCGATCGAGCCGATGTTGATGACCTTGGCCGGGCGTTCGTGCGTCCCGCCCGCCTTGAGCAACCCGTGCAAAGCCTGCGTCAGGAAGAAGGGCGATTTGACGTTGATGTCCATCACCTTGTCCCAGCCCGCCTCGGGGAAGCCTTCGAAGGGTTCGCCCCACGCGGCGCCGGCATTGTTGACGAGGATGTCGAGGCGTTCCTCGCGCGCTTCGAGTTCCTTGGCGAGCGCGCGGCAGCCCTCGACGGTCGACAGG
Organism: Sphingopyxis fribergensis; assembly: GCF_000803645.1. Lineage (NCBI taxonomy): Bacteria > Pseudomonadati > Pseudomonadota > Alphaproteobacteria > Sphingomonadales > Sphingopyxidaceae > Sphingopyxis > Sphingopyxis fribergensis. The sequence goes on from NZ_CP009122.1 coordinate 4,092,822, forward strand.
TCGACCGGAAGCCCGATTACCTTGCCCGGATAGCGCGTTTCGAAATCGGCGATGGCTTCCTCGATCTGCGCAGTCTTGCGCGCCGAGATATAGACGCGCGCGGCGCCGGCGGCGAGATAGCCCTCGACGATCATCTTGCCGATCCCGCGCGAGCCGCCGGTGACGAGCGCGATGCGGCCGTCGAGGCCGAACATGTCCTGAAGGTTCATTGTCTCATCCTTTTGCTCCCTCCCCTTCAGGGGAGGGTTGGGGTGGGGCGTGTGGGCTCACGATGCCCTCCCCGCTGCGCCCCGGACTTGATCCGGGGCTCGCTGCCCCTCCCGCTTGCGGGAGGGCGTAATCCAGATCAATATCCGTTCATCCGCGCGACCTGGTCGATATGATAATGCACGTCGCCCATATATTCGGCGAGCGCGCGGTCGCGTTTCATATAGAGCCCGATGTCATATTCGTCGGTCATGCCGATGCCGCCGTGCATCTGCACACCCTCGCGCACTGCGAGGTTGGCGGCGCGGCCGGCCTTCGCCTTGGCGACCGAGACCATCAGCTTTGCGCCTTCGCTGCCCTCATCGAGCAGTTGCTGCGCTTTCATTACGGTCGCGCGTGCGACTTCCATCTCGCCGTAGAGATGCGCGGCGCGGTGCTGGAGGCCCTGGAACTCGCCGATCAGCTTGCCGAACTGCTTGCGTTCCTTGAGGTATGTGACGGTCATGTCCATCGCGCCCTGCCCGACGCCGACCATTTCGGCGGCGGCACCGGTGCGCGTCGCGGCGAGCAAAGCGTCGAGGATGTCGCCGCCCGCATCGACTTCGCCAATCACCGCGTCGGAATCGACCTCGACGCCGTCGAGCGTGACATGGCTCGCGAGCGAAGAGTCGACGAGGCGGCGCGCGTCGGCCGTCAGGCCCTTGGCGTCCTTGGGCACTGCGAACAGGGTGACCCCGCCATCAGTCTTCGCCGCGACGATGCTCATGTCGGCGACATGGCCATGGAGGACGAAGCTCTTCTTGCCGTCGAGGCGGAAGCCGTTGCCGGCGCGCGTCGCGGTGGTCGCGATGCGGTCGGGGCGGTGCTTGGCGCCCTCGTCGATCGCGAGCGCGACGATCGCCTCACCCGACGCAATCGCGGGGAGCCAGCGGCCCGCCTGCGTACCGCCCGCCTTCGCCAGCGCGGCGACCGCACCGACGCTGGTCGACAAGAAGGGCGACGGGGTCAAATTGCGGCCGATTTCCTCGAGCACGATGCCAGCCTCCATATGCCCCATGCCGAGCCCGCCATGCGCCTCGGGAACAAGCATGCCGGGCAAGCCCATTTCGGTGAACTGCGCCCAGAGGTCGCGCGAAAAGCCGGTGGCGTCGGCACTGTCGCGAAGCTTGCGCAGATGCGACACCGGCGCCTGTTCGGCCACGAAGGGCGCGACGCTGTCCTTGAGCATCGCCTGGTCGTCATTGTGGTACAAAGGCATGGGTCAGGCTCCGGGCAGGTCGAGGATACGCTTGGCGATGACGTTGAGCATGACTTCGCTCGTCCCGCCTTCGATCGAATTGGCCTTGGTGCGCAGCCAGCCGCGCGCACGCGCGCCGCCCTTGGTCTCTTCACTGTCCCATTCGAGCGCTTCGCTGCCGCCTCCCGACATGACGAGTTCGTGGCGGCGCTTGTTGAGTTCGGTGCCGACATATTTCATCATGTTCGAGCTGGCCGGATGCGCGCGGCCGGTCTTCCACATGTCCATGAAGCGTTCGCCCATCGCGCGATACGCAAAGACATCGACGTCGAACGCCGCCATTTCGGCGCGCAGGATCGGATCGTCGAGTTCGCCCGCCGCATTCTTGCCGAACGCCTTGGCAAAGGCGCCGCCGATGCTGATCATGTCGCCGCCCGCGCCGCCGCCCGAGATCATCTCGCGTTCGTGGCCGAGCAGATATTTGGCGACGTCCCATCCGCGGTTGATCTCACCGATAAACTGCGTCTTCGGCACTTCGACATCATCGAAGAAGGTTTCGCAGAAGGGCGAGTTGCCGCTGATCAGCAGGATCGGCTTGGTGGTGACACCCTTACTCGCCATGTCGAAGAGCATGAAGGTGATGCCCTGATATTTGTTCGCCTTGTCGGTGCGGACGAGGCAGAAAATCCAGTCGGCCTGGTCGGCGTAGCTGGTCCAGATTTTCGACCCGTTGACCACCCAGTGATCGCCCTTGTCCTCGCCGAAAGTTTGAAGCGAAACGAGGTCGCTGCCCGAGCCGGGTTCCGAATAGCCCTGGCACCAGCGGATTTCGCCGCGCGCGATCGGGTTGAGATATTGGACCTTCTGCTCCTCGGTGCCGAATTGCAACAGCGCGGGGCCGAGCATCCAGATGCCGAAGCTGTCGAGCGGCGAGCGCGCATGGATGCGCTTCATTTCCTGTTTGAAGATCTTGGTCTGCTCGGGCGTCAGCCCGGCGCCGCCATAAGCCTTGGGCCAGTCGGGGACGGTATAACCCTTGGCAGCACAGGCTTCGAGCCATTGTTTCTGGGCGTCGTTCTTGAACACCCAATTGCGTCCGCCCCAGCAGACGTCGCCTTCTTCGCGGATGGGTTCGCGCATTTCGGCGGGGCAGTTCGCTTCCAGCCAAGCGCGCACTTCAGCGCGAAAAGCGTCCAGATCGCTCATATTTCAGGCTCCTCTTCCTGCGCCAAATCTAGGAGCAGTCGCCAGCTTTACGCAAGCGTCAACTTGGGCGGACGCACCTGCCGTTACGGCGCCGTAGCGTCGGTTCGACCGCCGTTGACGCGTCACCTTTGGCGCCTAAGCTAAGTGGCAAAAGAAAACGGGAGAATGGGTCATGCGATTCGCGGGCAAGATTGCCGTCGTCACCGGAGCAGCGTCGGGAATCGGCAAAGCCACAGTTTTGAAACTCGCGAGCGAGGGCGCGCATGTCTTCGCTGCCGATATCGACGAAGCGGGCGGACAGGCGCTGGCCGGACAGTCGAACGGCAAGATCGACTTCGTGCGATGCGACGTGACCGTTCCCGCCGACATCGAAGCACTGATGAACGCCGCCGCCGCGAAAGCCGGCGGCATCGACATCGTCTTCAACAATGCCGCGGCGGGAGGCGACCGCGCGCCGATCGACGAGATCAGCCCCGAGGGTTGGGACCGCACGATGGACCTAGTCCTGAAATCGGTCGCGATGGGCATCCGCTATGCCGCGCCGCATATGAAGGGCCGCAAAGGCGCCAGCATCGTGAACACCGCTAGCGTCGCGGCGCTCGGCGCCGGCTATTCGCCGATCGCCTATGCGGTGGCCAAGGCGGGTGTCCTGCACCTCTCAAAGGTCGCGGCGACCGATCTCGCGCAGTACGGCATCCGCGTCAACGCGATCTGCCCCGGCTTCATCAACACCAATATCTTCACCGCCTCGCTCGAAGTGCCGGGCGAACTCAAGACGCAGGCGAATGAAGTGATCGCCCAGATGAGCGCGAACGCCCAGCCCGTCGCGCGCGGCGGCCAGCCCGACGATATCGCCAACGCCGTCGCTTATCTGGCGAGCGAGGAATCGAGCTTCATGACCGGCACGCATATGCTGGTCGACGGCGGGCTGACGATCGGCCAGCGCCACGCGTGGGACAAGGAAACGCCAGGCATGTTCGATGCCCTGCTTGCGATGGAGGAAGCGGCGAAAGCCGGAGCCACCGCGTGAGCGCGGCGACAGTCGCGGTTCCGCGCCCCCAGCGGCTGCCGCTCTGGTTAAAAGCTACACACGGGCTTGGCAGCATCGCTTATGGCGTCAAGGACAATGGCTTTTCGACCTTCCTGCTGCTCTTCTACAATCAGGTGATCGGGATCGACGCGGGGATCGTCGGCGCCGCGATCATGGTCGCACTGATCGCCGACGCGTTCGTCGATCCGGTGATCGGCGAGCTTACCGACCGCACGCGCAGCCGCTGGGGCCGCCGCCTGCCCTGGCTCTATGTCGCTCCTATCCCGCTCGCAATTGCATGGATGTTGCTGTGGAGCCCGCCCGCGATGAGCGACACGATGACGGTCGCGTGGCTGATCGGCTTTGCGATCATCGTCCGCTCACTGGTGTCCTGCTGCGAAGTGCCGTCGGTTGCGATCGTCCCCGAACTGACCGGCGATTACGACGAACGCACCGCGGTGATGCGTTTTCGCTTTCTGTTCGGCTGGGGCGGCGGGCTGCTCATCCTGCTGCTCGCTTATGGGGTTTTCTTCGGCGGCGCCAAGGGCCTCGTCGATCCCGACGGCTATTTCCCCTATGCGCTTGCCGGGGCGTTGATGATGGCGGGCGCGGTGCTGGTTTCGGCGGCCGGGCAGCATAAAAGGATCGCGGTATCGAACGTCGCCGATGTGAAGCCGAAAACGACCTTGCGACGGGTGCTCGGCGAGATGCGCGACACGCTGTCGAACCGCGCCTTCCTGTGGCTGATCTTCGCGGCGCTGTTCGGTTTCATCAATCAGGGCATCACTTTTTCGATGAACAATTATCTGCTCGGGTTTTTCTGGCAGTTCACGCAGGGCGAAATGGTCGCTTATGTCTTCCTGCTCTTCGCCTCGATGATCGCCGCCTTCGTGCTCGTCGCGCCGCTCTCGGCAAAGCTTGGCAAGCGCGACGGTGCGATTTTTGCGGGGGCGATCGCGCTGCTCGTCAACAGCGGCATCTATTTCGCGTGGATCCAGGGCGTCTTTCCCGGCCTACCCGGCAAGCCGAGCGTGGCGACAATGTTCGCGCTGGTGTTCGTGTCGAACAGCTTTTCGATCATCCTGATGATCCTGTCGTCGTCGATGATGGCCGATGTCGTCGAGGCGTCGCAGAGCGAAACGGGGCGGCGGTCGGAGGGATTATTCTTCGCGGGCTATTTCTTCATGCAGAAATGCGCGACGGGTATCGGCATTTTTGTCGCCGGGCTGATCCTGTCCTTCGCGGCCTTTCCGCCGAATGCGAAGCCGGGCGAGGTCGGTGGCGACGTGCTCGGCAATCTCGCGCTCGGCTATGCGCTCGCGGTGCTGATCATCGGCACGCTAGGGCTGATCGTGATGCGCAAATTCCCGATCTCGCGCGCCGACCATGAGGCGCGGCTCGCGCTGCTGGACGATGCGGCGCGCGCCGAACCCGATGCGAGCGGCGCGCATCCGTGAGCGAAAAATGCGCCGCATGACCAAATGAGGTAATTTTAGGACCGCAGGACTTGGCAAGGCCGACGAATCGGTCCAAGGGTTTACGTGAACGTAAAGGGAAAGGAAGCGCAGATGGATTTCGACCTTACCGACCGGCAGGTCTATTGGCGCGACCGGGTGCGCGATTTCATCGAGCGCAAGGTTCGCCCCGCCGTCCCCGTTTATAACGAGCAGGACAAGGCCGGCGACCGCTGGAAAGTCATCCAGATCGTCGAGGATCTGAAGGCCGAGGCGAAGGACGCCGGCATCTGGAACCTGTTTATGCCCCCGCGCAGCGGCGCGCACCACCATGTCGACGAGACCTTCGAATTCGAGGGCCCCGGGCTCACCAACCTCGAATATGCGCTGTGCGCCGAGGAAATGGGCCGCGTCGGTTTCGCGAGCGAAGTGTTCAACTGCTCGGCGCCCGACACCGGCAATATGGAAGTGTTCCACCGTTACGGGACGCGCGCGCAGAAGGAAAAATATCTCGGCCGCCTGATGAATGGTCAGATCCGTTCGGCCTTCCTGATGACCGAGCCTGCGGTCGCCTCGTCCGACGCGACGAACATCGAAACGCGGATCGAGCGCGATGGCGACGATTATATCATCAACGGCACCAAATGGTGGTCGTCGGGCGCGGGCGATCCGCGCTGCGAGGTCGCGATCGTGATGGGCAAGACCGACTTTGCCGCCAAGCGCCACGCGCAGCAGTCGATGGTGCTGATGCCGCTCGACGCGCCCGGCGTGAATATCCTGCGCCACCTGCCGGTCTTCGGTTACGACGATGCGCCGCACGGCCATATGGAAATCGAGTTGAAGGACGTCCGCGTCAATGCCGAGGAGGCGATGCTGCTCGGCGAAGGACGCGGCTTCGAGATCGCGCAGGGACGCCTCGGCCCGGGCCGCATCCATCACTGCATGCGCACGATCGGCGTCGCCGAGGAAGCGATTGCGAAGATGGCGAAGCGGCTGCAGTCGCGCGTCGCGTTCGGCAAGAAGATCGCCGAATATAGCATCTGGGAACATCGCATCGCGCGCGCGCGCATCGATATCGAGATGACGCGCCTCTTGTGCCTCAAGGCCGCCGACATGATGGACAAGGTCGGCAACAAGTCGGCCGCGGCCGAGATCGCGATGATCAAGGTGCAGGCGCCTAACATGGCGCTGAAGATCATCGACGACGCGATCCAGGCGCATGGTGCCGGCGGCGTGTCTGAGGATTTCGGGCTGGCCAAAGCCTTCGCGCACCAGCGCACGCTGCGTCTGGCCGACGGTCCCGACGAGGTGCACGAACGCGCGATCGCCCGCATCGAATTCGCCAAGCATAGCGAAGCGAGCGAGCCGGGCTTCTCGTCGGGCGATGTCGGGGTTTCGCGATAAACTTTCTCCCCTCCCGCTTGCGGGAGGGGTCGGGGGAGGGCCTGTTCCTTCCCCGTCAGGAATTGACATGCCCTCCCCTAGCCCCTCCCGCACGCGGGAGGGGGACTGAACGGAGATTTTGAATGACCAAAGCCGCGATCCTGATCGAACCGGGCAAGCCGCTGTCGATCGAAGACGTCGTGATTGCCGATTGCGGCCCGCACGAGGTGCGCATCCGCACCGCCGCGTGCGGGCTCTGCCATTCGGACCTGCATTTCATCGACGGCGCCTATCCCCACCCCCTCCCCGCTATTCCCGGCCATGAGGCGGCAGGCATCGTCGAGGCGGTCGGCAGCGAAGTGCGCACGGTCAAGGTCGGCGACGCGGTCGTCACCTGCCTGTCGGCCTTTTGCGGCCATTGCGAGTTTTGCGTCACCGGCCGCATGTCGCTGTGCATGGGCGGCGACACGCGCCGTGCGGTGGGCTCCGCACCGCGCATCACGCGTCCGGACGGGTCGCTGGTGAACCAAATGCTCAACCTCTCGGCGTTTGCCGAAACGATGATCGTCCACGAACATGCCTGCGTCGCGATCGATCCCGCGATGCCGCTCGACCGCGCGGCGGTGATCGGCTGCGCGGTGACGACGGGCGCGGGGACGATCTTCAATGCGTGCAAGGTGACCCCGGGCGAGACGGTGGCGGTCGTCGGCTGCGGCGGCGTCGGCCTGGCGACGATCAACGCCGCGAAGATCGCGGGCGCGGGGCGGATCATCGCCGCCGACCCGGTGCCCGAAAAGCGCGCGCTGGCGATGAAGCTGGGCGCGACCGATGTCGTCGATGCGCTCGCCGACGATGCCGCGAAGCAGATCGTCGAGCTGTCGAAGGGCGGCGTCGACCATGCGATCGAGGCCGTCGGGCGCCCCGCCTCGGCCAGCCTTGCGGTCGCATCGCTGCGCCGCGGCGGCACCGCGACGATCCTCGGCATGATGCCGCTGTCCGAAAAAGTTGGGCTCAGCGCGATGGACCTGCTCTCGGGCAAGAAATTGCAGGGCGCGATAATGGGCGGCAACCGTTTCCCGGTCGACATTCCGCGCCTCGTCGATTTCTACCTGCGCGGCCTGCTCGACCTCGACAGCATCGTCGCCGAGACGATCCCGCTCGCCAAGGTCAACGACGGGTTCGACAAGATGCGGAAAGGCGACGCCGCGCGGTCGGTGATCGTTTTCGATCAATGACGCTCGACGCGCAAAAGGCCTTTAGCGGCACCGTCGCGCCCGAGGGCGCCGATGTGCTCGACGAGGCGAAGCTGACCGCATGGATGGAAGCCAATGTCGAAGGGTTCGAAGGCCCGCTGACGCAGAGCAAATTCGCCGGCGGCCAGTCGAACCCGACCTACAAGATTTCGGCGCCGTCGGGCAATTATGTGCTGCGCCGCAAGCCGTTCGGCCCGCTGCTGCCGTCGGCGCATGCGGTCGATCGCGAGTATAAGGTGCAGGCGGGCTTGCACAAAATGTGTTTCCCCGTCGCGCGCCAATATGGGCTTTGCACCGATGACTCGGTGGTCGGCAGCTGGTTCTATGTGATGGGCATGGTCGACGGCCACACGATCTGGGACGGCGCGATGCCGGGATCGACCCCCGAGAACCGCCGCGCGACCTATGAAGCGATGATCGACACGCTCGCGGCGTTGCACGCAGTCGATGTCGAGGCCGCAGGCCTGTCCGATTTCGGCAAGCCCGGCAATTATTTCGGCCGCCAGGTCGACCGCTGGACCAAGCAATATCGGCTCGCCGAGACCGAGACGATGGACGAGATGGAAAAGCTGATCGCCTTCCTGCCGGCGAGCCTCCCCGAACAGACGCGCACCAGCGTCGTCCATGGCGACTATCGTATCGACAATATGATCTTTGCCAAGGACCGGCCCGAGGTGTTGGCGGTGCTCGATTGGGAACTGTCGACCTTGGGCGACCCGCTCGCCGATTTTACCTATGTCGCGATGGCGTGGGTCACCGAAAATGGCGGCCGTTCGGGCGTCATGGACCTCGATCGCAAGGCGCTCGGCATTCCCGAACTCGACGCGATGGTCGAACGTTATTGCGCCGCGACCGGGCGCGACGGGGTGCCCGACATGAACTGGTACTTCGCCTATAATTTCTTCCGCCTCGCCGGCATCATCCAGGGCATCAAGAAGCGCGTGATCGAGGGCACCGCCTCGTCGCAGCATGCGAAGGATATGTCCGAACGCGTCCGTCCGCTCGCCGAAAAGGCGTGGGAATTTGCACGAAAGGCCGGCGCATGAGCCTGTTCGACATGACCGGCCAGGTCGCGCTGATCACCGGCTCGTCGCGCGGCATTGGCAAAGCCACAGCGGAAGCGATGGCCGAGCAGGGCGCGAAAGTCGTGATTTCGAGCCGCAAGCAGGATGCGTGCGACGCGACCGCGGCGGCGATCAACGCGAAGTTCGGCGAGGGCACCGCGATCGCGGTCGCCGCCAATATCTCGTCGAAGGACGACCTCCAGAACCTCGTCAACGAAACGCGCGCCGTGTTCGGGAAGATCACTGCGCTCGTCTGCAACGCGGCATCGAACCCATATTATGGCCCCGGCCTTGGCATCAGCGACGATCAGTTCCGCAAGATCATGGACAATAACATCTTGTCGAATCACTGGCTGATTTCGATGGTCGCGCCCGAAATGCTCGAACGCGGCGACGGGTCGATCACCATCATCAGCTCGATCGGCGGGCTCAAGGGATCGCCGATCATCGGCGCTTACGGGATTTCCAAAGCCGCCGACATGCAGGTCGCGCGCAACTTCTCGGTCGAGTTCGGGCCCAAGGGCGTGCGCGTCAACTGCATCGCGCCGGGGCTGATCCGCACCGACATGGCGCGCGCCTTGTGGGAAAATGAAGAGAATTTGCGGCGCTCGACCGCGGCTTCGACCTTGAAGCGCATCGGCGAGCCGCACGAGATCGCCGGCGCCGCGGTCTTCCTTGCCAGCAAGGCGGGGGCATTCACCACCGGCCAGACCATCGTGTGCGATGGCGGGGCCACGATTTCGGGAGGCGCATGATGGGCGCATTGGACGGCAAGGTTGCGATCATCACGGGTGCGGGCAGCGGCATCGGCCGCGCGAGCGCGCTGCGCTTCGCTGCCGAAGGGGCGAAGCTCGTCATTGGCGACAAGAGCGCGGCGGTGCATGAGACGGCGCAAATGGTGAAGGATGCCGGCGGCGAAGCCGTCGCGCTGGAGATCGACGCGGGGGTCGAGGCCGATGTCGCGAAGCTCGTCGCCACCGCGAAGGATAGCTTTGGCGGCCTCGACGTCGCTTTTGCCAACGCCGGGATCATCGGCGACATGGGCGGCATTTTCGATTTCGACCCCGCCCAATGGGCCGAGACGTTGCGCGTCAACCTGATCGGTCCCGCGCTGATGGTCAAACATGCGGGCAAGGCGATGGTCGATCAGGGCCGCTGCGGCGCGATCGTGCTGACCGCGAGCGTCGCCGGGATCAATTCGGGCGCGGGGCCGGGTGCTTACTCCGCATCGAAGGCGGGGGTCATCAACCTCGCCAAGGTCGCGGCGCAGCAGCTGTCGACCAGCGGCGTGCGCGTCAACGCCATCTGCCCCGGCCTCACCGAAACGGGGATGACCAAGCCAACCTTCGACTATGCCAGGGCGAAGGAGGTCACGCACAAGCTGGGCCAGCTCAATCCGCTGCGCCGCGCGGCGCAGCCCGAGGAGCTGGCGAATGTCGCGCTGTTCCTTGCGAGCGATCAGGCGAGCTATGTCAATGGACAGGCGATCGCGGTCGATGGCGGGCTGACGAGTTCGCATCCGGTAACGCGCCAGTTGCTTGGCCAGACCTCGCACTGATAGGCAGCCACGCATGACACATGGATTCGACACGACGCGGCTCGACCGCATCCCCGCCTTTCTTGCCGCCAAATATATCGACACCGGCCGATTGCCGCATGCCGCGACTTTGGTGTCGCGGCGCGGCGAGATTGCGCACCAGTCCGTCATCGGCGAAGCGCGGCCGGGCCAAGCGCTGAAAGACGATGCGATCTTTCGCATCGCGAGCATGACCAAGCCGATCACCAGCATCGCCTTCATGATGTTGGTCGAGGAGGGCAAGGTCGCGCTGTCCGACCCGCTGGTGAAGTTCTGCCCCGAGTTCAAGGACACCGGCGTGTTCGTCGCGGGCGGCGGCAATGTGCCGTTCCTGATGCGCCCACCCGCGTCGCCGATCCGCATGGTCGATCTGCTGCGCCACACGTCGGGACTTACATACGGATTTCAGGAGCGCACGCCGGTCGACGCCGCGTACCGCAAAGCAAAGATCGACGATTTCGATGCCGATTATACGATGGACAGCTTCATCGCCGACCTGGCGAAAATCCCGCTGCAGTTCGACCCCGGCGCGCACTGGAATTATTCGATGGCGACCGATGTGCTCGGCGCGGTGATCGAGCGGATCGAGGGCAAGCCGTTCGGCGAGGTCTTGCAGGAGCGCATCTTCGACCCGCTCGGCATGGTCGATACCGGGTTCAAGGTGCCCGCCGAGCAGCAGCATAGGTTGGCCGACGCCTATTCTTTCCACCCCAGGGACAAGATGCAGGGCTTTGACGAAGGCGCGCGCAGCCGCTGGGCGAAGGACCGCAGCTTTCATTCGGGCGGCGGCGGGCTTGCCTCGACGCTTCACGATTATCATCGTTTCTGCCTGATGCTGCTCGGCGGCGGCAAATATGGCGACACACGGATCATTAGCCGCAAGACGCTCGATCTGATGACGTCGAACCACCTCGTCGGCGGCGGCGATTTGACGCAGCACAGCGTCGGCATTTTCAGCGAAGACGAGAATGCGGGGGTCGGCTTCGGGCTCGGCTTTGCGGTCACGCTCGATCCGGCGCGCGCGGGCATTCCCGGCTCGGCGGGCGATTTTTACTGGGGCGGCATGTTCTCGACCGGCTTCTTCGTCGATCCGCTCGAGGAAATCTGCATGGTCTTCATGACCCAGTTGATGCCCTCCTCCACCTATCCCGTGCGGCGCGAGGTCAAGACGATGGTCCACGCTGCGCTTGATGATTGAAATGCAACACCACCTCTCCGTTCGTGTCGAGCGAAGTCGAGACACCCAGATGGCATGCGCCAACGATGGGCATCTCGACTTCGCTCGATGCAAACGGGTTTTTGATTGAAGGAGTTCCCCCATGTCCGAAGACACCCCCGTTAGCGTCACGATGGAAAAGGATGGCGAGATCGCCGTCATCATCGTGAGCAACCCGCCGGTCAACGCGCTGAGCTGGCACGTCCGGCAGGGGCTGGAGGATCATTTCACCGCCGCGCTCGCCGACGACAGCGTCAAGGCGATCGTGCTGCGCTGCGCCGGGGCGACCTTCATCGCGGGCGCCGACATCAGCGAATTCGGCAAGCCGCCGCGTGGTCCCGATTTCAACGCGGTGCTCAACAGCATCGAAGCGGCGTCGAAGCCCGTCGTCGCGGCGATCCACGGCACCGCGCTCGGCGGTGGTCTCGAAACTGCGCTCGTCTGTCATTACCGGATCGCGGTGCCGTCGGCGAAGCTCGGCGTGCCCGAGGTCAAGCTCGGCCTGCTGCCCGGCGCGGGCGGCACGCAGCGGTTGCCGCGCGTCGTCGGCGTCGAAGCCGCGGCGACGATGACCTCGACCGGCGATCCCGTTCCGGCACCGAAGGCGAAGGAAATGGGCCTCGTCGACGAACTCGCGGGCGAAGACAGCCTGGCCGCCGATGCCATCGCCTTTGCGCGCGCGAAGATCGCCGACGGCCCGCGCCCGACGCGCGAACGCCCGGTGTTCGGCGATATTGCCGTCATCGAGGAGCTGAAGGCGAAGAACGCCAAGCGCTGGCGCGGTTTCGAGGCACCCTATGCTAACCTCGCCTGCGTCGAAGCGGCGACGAGGCTGCCGTTCGAGGAAGGGCTGGCGTTCGAGCGCGAGCAGTTCATGAAGCTGATGTTCGGCAGCCAGTCGGCGGCGCAGCGCCACATCTTTTTCGCCGAGCGCCAGGCGGCGAAGATCGACGGCCTGCCCAAGGACACGCAGCTGCGCGATATCAAGAAAGTCGGCATCATCGGCGCCGGCACGATGGGCGGCGGGATCATGATGAACTTCCTGCAAAAGGGCATCCCCTGCACGATCGTCGAAATGCAGCAGGACGCGCTGGACCGCGGGCTCCGCGTCGTGCGCAAGAATTACGATGCCTCGGCCGCCAAGGGCCGGTTCAAGCTCGAACAGGTCGATCAGATGATGGGGCTCGTCACTCCGTCGCTCGAGCTGGACGCGCTGGCCGACTGCGACCTCATCATCGAGGCGGTCTATGAGAATATGGACGTCAAGAAGGACATCTTCGGCAAGCTCGACAAAATTGCCAAGCCCGGCGCGATCCTCGCGTCGAACACCTCCTACCTCGACATCGACGAAATCGCGACCGCGACGAGCCGCCCCGGCGACGTGCTGGGCATGCATTTCTTCTCGCCCGCCAATGTGATGAAGCTGCTCGAGGTCGTGCGCGGTAAGAAGACCGCGCCCGACGCGCTGGCGACGGCGATGGCGATCGGCAAGAAGATCGGCAAGGTCGCCGTGGTCGCGGGCGTTTGCGATGGCTTCATCGGCAACCGGATGCTGAAGCCGCGCCAGGTCGAGGCGATGAAGCTGCTGCTCGAAGGCGCTACCCCGGCGCAGGTCGACAAGGTGCATGTCGAATTCGGCATGCCGATGGGGCCGTTCCAGATGAGCGACCTTGCGGGTGTCGATATCGGCTGGCACCGCGACCCGAACCGTATCGAAAGCATCCGCGACGCGCTCGCCGCCGAAGGCCGCTGGGGCCAGAAGAAGCAGGCGGGCTTTTACGATTATGACGAGAAGCGCCAGCCGTCGGAAAGCCCGCGCGTTGCCGAACTCATCGAGGAGTTCCGGGCGAAGGAAGGCGTCGAAAAGCGCGAGATCACCGATCAGGAGATTATCGAGCGCACGCTGTATCCGATGGTCAATGAAGGCGCGCTGATCCTGTCCGAAGGCAAGGCGCAGCGGGCCAGCGACATCGATGTCGTGTGGATCTATGGCTATGGCTGGCCGGTCTATCGCGGCGGCCCGATGTTCTGGGCGGGGCTGGAAGGCACCGACAAGATCGTCGCGGCGCTGGAAAAGCACGGGTTCAAGATCGCGCCGCTGCTGAGAGAAAAGGCGGAAGCGAAGACGGGCTTCTAGGCCCTTCGCCGCTTACAAAGATCAGGTCGTCTGTCCCGCTGCGGGGCAGGCGGCCTTTCTTTTGCCCCGCGGGCGCGGGGGGCATGAGCAACAACTTGCGATTCAGGGTTAAAGCGCTGGCAAGACATGCCGTTAGGACAGAGCATGAACGCCATGTCCGCCCTTGCCGTCCTGTTGCTCGCCGGCAGCGCGCCGGCCGCCGCCCCCGTGGCGACGCCGCAAGCGACCGCGGTCGCCGTCGCGCGCGCGCGGATATTGGCGCCCGCCGAGGTGCGGCGCGTCGATGGACGGATCGAGGTGCGGACGGGCGATCGCAAGACGCAGGTGCATCGGGGCGAGCGCCGCGACGGCGGCGAGACGGCGGATTTTTACTGAACCCGTCGGCTCGATCCGAACCCGACCACAGGATAATCTCCATATCATCGTCATCCCGGACTTGATCCGGGGTCCATGACTTCGCCGCTAGTGGATCCCGGATCAAGTCCGGGATGACGAAGATGGGAGTGGTTAGCCCTGCAACGTCTTGATGATCGCCGAAAAGTCGCGGCCGTCCGTGTCGGCTTCGACAAAGGCTTCGTAGAGTTCGCGCGCTTTCGACCCCATCGGGACGTCGGCATCGACGCTCGCCGCCGCTTCCATCGCGAGCCGCAGGTCCTTGAGCATCAAAGCCGCAGCGAACCCGCCCTTGTAATCATTGTCGGCGGGCGTCGTCGGGCCGACGCCGGGCAGCGGCGCATAGCTCGTCAGCGACCAGCACTGCCCCGACGACACGCTGGCGATGTCAAAGAATTTCTGCGGATCAAGCCCCAATTTCTGCGCCAGCGCGAGCGTCTCGCACGTCGCGACCATCGAGGCGCCGAGGAGCATGTTGTTGCAGATCTTCGCTGCCTGCCCCGCGCCGGCGTCGCCGGCGTGGATCACCGCCTTACCCATAAGGCCAAGGATCGGTTCGGCGCGTGCGAAGCCTTCGTCGGTGCCGCCGACCATGAAGGTCAGCGTGCCGGCGTTGGCGGCGGCGATGCCGCCCGAGACGGGCGCGTCGACCGCGACGAGGCCCTTGGCGGTCGCGGCCTCGATATTCGCGCGCGCGGTCGCGACGTCGATCGTCGAGCAATCGAGGAGCAAGGTGCCCGGCGCGGCGTTCGGGAACACATCGCTTTCATAGACCGACGCGACATGCTTGCCCGCGGGAAGCATCGTCACGACGGCTTCGGCGCCGGTGACCGCTTCAGCCGCCGACGCAGCGCGCGAACAACCGGCTTCGGCCGCGCGCGCAAGTGCCTCTTCGCTGAGGTCGAAGGCGCGGACTTCATGGCCTGCTTTCGCGAGGTTGGCGGCCATGCCGCCGCCCATATTGCCGAGCCCGATAAAGGCGATTTTCATGTTCACTCCAATCAGACGAATAAGATCACAAGACCAAGAAAGATCATGACAGGTCCGAATATCAGCATCAGGACCGGTTGTGCGTAGGCCATGCCACGATCCCAGCGGTTGCGCGGCAGTGGATCGGCGTCGCCCAGCTTCAGAATCGCTGCTTCGACAATGTTTATGCGTTCTTCCCGGCGATGCTTCCAACCGGAAATGCCGAGCCACATGAATAGCAGCCCGACGAATAGCAACCCAACGCCTTTGAGGATTATCGCCCCTTCCACACGCCCTCGCGCTTTTCGATGAAGGCGGCCATGCCTTCGGCCTTGTCCTCGGTCGCGGCGAGGATCTGGAACAGGCGGCGTTCGTAGATCAGCCCCTGGTCGAGCGTCGTCTCATACGCGGCGTTGACCATATCCTTGTTCACCATCGCGGCCATCGGCGGCATCGCTGCGATCACCGTCGCGGTCTTCACCGCTTCGTCGACCAGATTTTCATGTTGGACGACGCGCGCGACGAGTCCCGAACGCTCGGCCTCTTCGGCGTCCATCATCCGGCCGGTGAGGCACATTTCCATCGCCTTGGCCTTGCCGACCGCGCGCGTCAGCCGCTGCGACCCACCCATGCCGGGGGCGACGCCGAGCTTGATTTCGGGCTGGCCGAATTTCGCCTTGTCCGACGCGATGATGAAATCGGCCATCATCGCCAGCTCGCAGCCACCGCCGAGCGCGAAGCCGTTCACCGCGGCGATCCACGGCTTGCGGACCTTCTTCACAAAATCGCTCGTCCATTTCGAAAAGAAATCCTCGAGGTAGAAATCGGCCGCCGGCTTGTCGGCCATTTCCTTGATGTCGGCGCCGGCGGCGAACGCCTTGTCGCCCGATCCGGTGAGGATGGCGCAGCGCTGGCTGGCGTCGACCTCGAACGCCGCAAAGGCCGCGATCAGGTCGTCGAGGACGCACGAGTTCAGCGCGTTCAGCGCCTGCGGGCGATTGAGCGTCACCAAGGTGACGGCGCCGCGCGTTTCGACGAGGAGGGTTTCGTAGGTCATTCTCAGATTCTCCAATCATTCGTCATGCCGGCCCCTTCGACCTGCTCAGGACAGGCTTGATCCGGCATCCATTCCAGCGAAGCCCGAATGGCCCGCGGATCAAGTCCGGGGTGACGAAGTTAAGTGAGCGGGGTCCATTTCTCATTATCGGGCAAAGGCACGAAGATCGCGTCGATCCAGTCGTCGGTGACCGCTTCGGGTGTCGGCGGGTCCCATTTCGGGCTGTTGTCCTTGTCGATGATCAGCGCGCGGACGCCTTCGAGGAAATCATGCATCTGGACGACGCGGCTGCCGATCGCATATTCCTGGCGCATCTGCTCCGCGAAGTCGTGCATCTCGCGGCCTTCCTTCAGCTGGCGCAGCGCGACCTTGCACGTCTGCGGAGATTTGGTGCGCAGCGTCGCGAGTTCCTTTGCGGCCCATTCGCCGCCGTCGGCTTCGAGCGCGGCGAGAATCTCCTCAAAAGTATCGCTCGCGAACAGGCGGTTGATCCGTTCGAGATGCTGGGTGATTCCGGCCGGCGGCGCGGTGACCGACAATTCGCCCAATATGCCGCCGATGCGTCCCGGGTCGACCGCGATGCGCTCTTTGGCTTCGGCGAGCTTTTCCGATGGAAGATAGTGCGTCGCTAGGCCGAGCGCCAAACATTCCGCGCCGTCGAGCCGCGCGCCGGTCAGCGCGAGATAGGCGCCGACGCGGCCTTCGAGGCGCGGGAGATACCAGCCGCCGCCGACGTCGGGGAACAGGCCGATCCCCGTTTCGGGCATCGCGAAGCGCGTATGTTCGGTCGCGACGCGATATTTCGACGGCTGCGAAATGCCGACCCCGCCGCCCATCGTGATGCCGTCCATGAAGGCGACGACGGGCTTGGGGTAAGTGAAGAGCAGATGGTTGAGGCGATATTCGGTGTGGAAGAATAAGCGCGCTTCGGTGCCGTCCTTCGCGCCGCTATCCGCGAGCATGCGGATGTCGCCGCCAGCGCAGAAGCCGCGGCCTTCGCTATGGTCGATGATCACCGCCTCGACGCGATCGTCGCCCTGCCACTTCAGCAGCGCGTCGATCATCGCTTCGCACATCGGCAGGTTGAGCGCGTGGATCGCCTTGGGGCGGTTGAGCGAGATACGGCCGACGCGGACGTCGGCCGAGATCAGGACATCGTCGGTCATTGGCGCAGCAAATCCCTTCCAACGATCATCCGCATCACCTGGTTGGTGCCTTCGAGGATCGAATGGACCCGCAGGTCGCGCCAGAAACGCTCGATCGGATAGTCTTTCAGATAGCCATAGCCGCCGAACAGCTGGAGCGCATCGTTGACGACCTTGCTCCCGCTGTCGGTCGCGAGCCGCTTTGCCATCGCGGAGAAGCGCGACTTGTCGGGCGCGTTCGCGGTGACCTTTGCCGCCGCCATATAGAGCAAGGCGCGCGCGGCTTCGAGGTCGGTCGCCATGTCGGCGAGCATGAACTGGGTGTTCTGGAAATCGGCGATCGGCTGGCCAAACTGCTGGCGGTCCTTGGTGTAGGCGACCGCTTCGTCGAGGCAGCGCTGCGCGCCACCCAAGGAGCACGCGCCAATATTGAGACGGCCGCCGTCAAGTCCCGCCATCGCGAAGCGGAAGCCGTCACCCTCGGCCCCGACGCAGTTCTCGACCGGCACGCGGCAGTCCTCGAAGATCACCTGCGCGGTCGGCGAGGCATTCCAGCCCAGCTTTTTCTCGGGTGCGCCGAAGCTGAGGCCCGGCGTGTCCTTTTCAACGACGAGACAGCTGATGCCTTTCGATTTTTCCTCGCTGGTGCGGACCATGCAGACATAGATGTCGTTGACGCCCGCGCCCGAGATGAACTGTTTGGTGCCGTTCAGCACATAATGGTCGCCGTCCTTCTTCGCCGTCGTCTTAAGCGCGGCGGCGTCGGACCCCGAACCCGGCTCGGTCAGGCAATAGCTGGCGATCTTCCCCATGCTGACGAGGTCGGGCAGGAAGCGCGCCTTGATCTCGGGGCCGCCAAAGCGGTCGATCATCCACGTCGCCATATTGTGGATCGAGACATAGGCGCTGGTCGCGGGGCAGCCATAGGCCATCGCCTCCATGATCAGCGCCGCCTCCAAGCGGCCAAGCCCGATGCCACCCGATTCCTCGGCGACGTAAATCGCGCCGAAGCCAAGCTCGCCCGCGGCCTTCCACACATCGACGGGATAATAATGTTTCTCGTCCCATTCGGCTGCAAAGGGCGTGATGCGATCGGCGGTGAATTTGCGCGCCATATCCTGGATGGCGAGCTGGTCGTCGGTAAGCTGGAACTGGTCGGTCATGGTCATTTCTCGATGATGGCTTCGGCTTCGATTTCGACTTTCCATTCGGGCCGGATCAGCGCGGGCACAACCAGCATCGTCGATGCCGGACGGACATTTTTGAATGCCGATCCGTGCGCCCGGCCAACGAGGTCGGCGTCGGCGGCATCGGTGATATACATGCGCGTGCGGACGACATCAGCAAAGCTGCCGCCGAGCGCTTCGAGCGCCTCGCCGATAATCGCGATGCAACGCGCCGCCTGTGCCCCGGCGTCGCCCGGGGTCGAGGAGCCATCGGGTTCGATCGGCGCGCAGCCCGCGACGTCGATGCGGCTGCCCACCCGAACCGCGCGGCTGTAGCCGTAGACCGGTTCAAAGGGGGAAGCCGAGCTATGATTGCGACGGGCCGGATCAGCCACAAGTGACCTGCGTGATCTTGTAGGCATCGTCGTACATGACGTTCACGCGGTCGACGCGATAATCCATCGTCATCGCCGAGCGTGGCGGCCCCCAGCGCAAGGTGCGCGCGCCCGCAACTTTCAGGAGGGCACCGCCGAGGTCGGGCGTCGCGGTCTGGCCGACAAAGGACTGCGCGGCGTCCGCCTTGCACGTCATTTCGGCTTCGGGTGGCGGCGGGGTCGAATCGACGGGCGGCCGTTCCTGTGTGCAAGCGGCGAGCGGCAAGGCGGCGGCAATTGCGAGCAGGCGAATGTCCATCATGAGTCTCCCTTTCAAAACCATCAAACGCAGCGCGTATAGCGCATCGGACCGGCGGCGGCACCCTCGCCCTCGTCGCGGCGGATCAGCGTTTTGCCGCCATCGGCGAGGTCGAGCCGCATTCGGCGATCCCATTCCTCGCCCTCGCCGCTGAATCGGTAATCGGCGACGATTCGGCCGGCACCGCTTTCGCGCACCCGCGCCAATTCGCCGTGCGATTCGTGGAAGCGCAGGTTCGCCCCGTCGATCGTCAGCACGGTCAGATCGGTGCCAGGACGCTTTGGGCAATCGGTCGCGTCGAGCGCCCATCGGCCACGGATCGCAGCCGGAATCGTCCTTACGTCGATGGTGTCGTCGGCCTTTGTGGGCGCTTCGGTTTCCGTGTCCGCCGGAGACATTTCGGCGGGCGCCGGACGCTCGGCCTTTTGGAGCGGGCCGACATTCGAGCTGGCTTCGGGGCTCGATTCGTCGTCCTGACCGCCGCTGCATGCGGCCAGCAGCAACAACGCCGCAGGTATCGTCCATCGCATCATCGTCATTCTCCTTCGCGGGAGAAATGTTCGACCGGGCGCAGAGGTTTCACCGATGCGCCCGGCGAGCCCATTAACCCATCGTCGGGATGACGAAGGCGTTGCCTCCGTCGGGCGAACCGTCGGGCCAGCGCTGGGTGATCGTCTTGACCTTGGTCCAGAATTTCACGCCTTCCATGCCGTGCTGGTTGGTGTCGCCGAATGCCGAGCGTTTCCAGCCGCCGAAGCTGTGATAGGCGACGGGCACCGGGATCGGCACGTTGATTCCGACCATGCCGACCTGCACACGCGCGGCGAATTCGCGCGCGGCGTGGCCGTTGCGCGTGAAGATCGCGACGCCATTGCCATATTGATGCTTGCTGGGCAGTTCGAGCGCGGCCTCGAAATCCGCTGCGCGAACGATCTGGAGCACGGGGCCGAAAATCTCTTCCTTGTAGCTTTCCATGTCGGGGGTGACATGGTCGAACAGCGTCGGGCCGACGAAAAAGCCCTTTTCATGGCCCTGCAGCGTAAAGCCGCGGCCGTCGACCACCAGTTCGGCTCCTTCGTCGGCGCATTTCTGGATCCAGCCTTCGACCTTTTCCTTGTGCGCCTGTGTCACGACGGGGCCGTAATGCGCCTCGGCATCGGTCGACACGCCGACGCGCAGCGCCTCGATCGCCGGGATCAGTTTTTCGCGCAGGCGGTTGGCGGTGTCCTCGCCGACGGGAACGACGACGGGCAGCGCCATGCAACGTTCACCTGCCGACCCGAAGGCGGCGCCGGTGAGGTCGTTCACCACCTGGTCGAGATCGGCGTCGGGCATGACGATGCCGTGATTCTTCGCGCCGCCCATCGCCTGCACGCGCTTTCCGTTCGCGACGCCGCGGTTGTAGACATAATGCGCGATGTCCGACGAGCCGACGAAGCTGACCGCGCCGATGTCGGGATGGTCGAGGATCGCGTCGACCATTTCCTTGTCGCCGTGGACGGTCTGGAAGATGCCTTCGGGCATTCCGGCTTCGAGGAAGAGTTCGGACAGGCGCACCGGCACCGAGGGGTCGCGCTCGCTGGGCTTCAGGATGAAGGCGTTGCCCGTCGCGGTCGCGACGCCGCCCATCCACAGCGGGATCATCGCGGGGAAGTTGAACGGCGTGATCCCCGCGCCGATGCCTATCGGCTGGCGCATCGAATAGACGTCGATGCCGGGGCCGGCGCCTTGTGTATATTCGCCCTTCAGCACGTGCGGGATGCCGCAGCAGAATTCGATCACCTCCAGCCCGCGCTGGATGTCGCCCTTTGAATCAGCGATCACTTTACCATGCTCGGCCGAGAGCATTTCCGCGAGCTGGTTCATATTGGCTTCGACGAGGCGCTTGAACTCGAACATCACGCGCGCGCGGCGCTGCGGGTTGGTCGCGGCCCAGGCGGGCTGCGCGGCCTTGGCGGCGGCCACCGCGCGGTCGAGGATGGCGCGGTCGCCAAGCGCGACTTGTGCCTGCACGCCGCCATTATTGGGGTCGAGAACGTCGCCGAACCGGGCGGAACCGCCGGCGCCGCCCGCAATGTGATGGTCGATCTGTCGCATGGCTGTGAGTCTCCCAAAAGATGTTGCCGCTGCAACAGACCAATCGGGACGCGATTGCAAGGGATAGACTTGCAGCGTGATCCTGCATATTTGCAGCCTGTGGATTGGGACAAGCTGCAATATTTCCTGATGGTCGCACGTCATGGCACGCTCGCGCGCGCCGCCGCGGCGCTGCATGTCGATGCGACGACGGTCAGCCGCCGCGTGAGCGCACTCGAAGCCGCGCTCCAGCAGACCTTGTTCGAACGCGCGCCGACGGGATTCATTCTCACCGCCGCGGGCCGGGCGCTCGTCCCGCACGCCGAAGCGATGGCGGCGGCGGCGGCGCGTATTCATTCGGCGCGTGAGGGCGGATCCGCGCTGTCGGGGCAATTGCGGGTGAGCGTGTCCGAAGGATTTGGCAACAGCTTCATCGCGCCGCGGCTGGGCGGCTTCGTCGCGGCGCATCCCGAACTCGAAATCGACCTTGTCGCGTCGTCAGGCTTTCTCAACCCGTCGCGGCGTGAAGCCGATATGGCGGTGCTGCTCGCGCGCCCGCGCAAGGGCCCGCTGATCACGCGCAAGCTGTCGGACTACAGCCTCGGCCTATATGCGCCCACGGGCCGCCCCGACTGGCAGGAGGCGGTGAGCGCCGCGCCGCTGTCGCGCGCGGGCATTCCGGTGATCGGATATATGCCCGACATTCTTTACGCCCCCGAACTCGATTATCTGGGCGAGATCGAGCCAGGATTGCGCGCGACGGTCCGTTCCTCCTCGATCCTCGCGCAGCGCCGGATGATCGCGGGGGGCGCGGGGGTCGGCGTGCTGCCGTGCTTCCTCGCGAACGGCGATCCGGCGCTGGTGCGCGTGCGGGGTGAACAGACGGTGGCGCGCGCCTTTTGGTTGGCGCTTCACCGCGACGTCGCACCGCAACCGCGCATAAGGGCGTTTATCGACTGGCTCGATGCTGAGGTAAGGGAAAGCCGGGGGCTGCTGGTTCCGGACTAGCGCCCAAATCGCTTTTCATATGTGCCGTGTTCCCCGCGAAGGCGGGGACCCATCTCCTGCACGCGCAACCTTGAACCGGCGGGAGATGGGCCCCTGCCTTCGCCGGGGCCCTGTATATCTATGTTCCCGGCCGCCATTCCGAGGCGATCAACCCGCCTTCGCCAAACAGCCGCTCCATCGCATCCGGACCCGCCGCCGCGTCGCGCAACCTGTCCGCCAGCGGATCGTCGATCGGGTGATCGCTTCGCAGGAAAGCGATCCACGCCGCGATTGCCGCCTCCAGCGAGGGGCACCGCTGCCCGCGTGCCTGGTGCCACGCGAGCGTTTCGAGCCAGCGCTGCGGGATCTTCTGGCTGCCGTCCATCGCGATCTGGATCAGCCGGTGATGCAGCGCCGGATTGGCGAAGCGGTCGAGCAGGGCGCCCGCATAGGCGGTCAAATCCTGGCCGGGCAGGGCGGCGATTGTCGGCGCGGCCTCGCCCAGCATCAATCGTTCGATGAGCAGGCGGATTTCGGGGTCGGCAATCGCCTGATGGACGAATTCATGTCCCTGGCCGAGCCCGATATAGGCGAGCGCCGAATGCGCGCCGTTGAGCATGCGCAGCTTGGCGGTTTCATAGGGCGCGACGTCAGCGACCAGCTCGGCGCCGACATCTTCCCAGCGCGGGCGGGGACCGGCGAAATCATCCTCGATCACCCATTGGCTGAAGCTTTCGGTGGCGACAGTCCCTTCGTCGCGCGCGCCGAACACCGCTTCGACGGCGGCGCGGGCGGCGTCGGTCGTCCCGGGGACGATGCGATCGATCATCGTTGCGGGGCAGCGGCATTCGCTGTCGAACCATGCCGGTAAATCGGGATGACAGGCCGCAAGATATTCGCGCATCAGCCGGCGCAACACGCCGCCATTGCCCGCCAGATTGTCGCAGCTGAGTAGCGTGACGCCGCCGCGCCCCCCCGCCTTGCGCGCGGCGAGGCCGGCAGCGACGAAACGATAGAGGCTCGCCGGCCCGCGCGCCGCGTCAAGATCGAGCGATCCGTCGGCGCGGCGCAGATAGCCCTTCTCGGTCACAGTAAAGCTGACGATATGCGTCGTCGGTGCGGCGATGGCGTCGATGACGGCCTGCGGATTTTCCGACGCGACCAGCACCCGTTGCACGACGCCGATCATCCGCAATTCGCTGCCCGTCGCGCTGCGCGTCGCGACGGTGTAGAGCCCGTCCTGCGGGTTCAGCTGCGCCGCGACGTCGCCCGAGCGCAGCGACACGCCGATGATGCCCCAACCCGCGTCGCCCGCGGCCATCGCATCGTCGGTGTAGACCGCCTGATGCGCGCGGTGGAACGCGCCGATGCCGATATGGACGATGCCGGCGGTTTGGGCGGAACGGTCATAACCCGGCGCCCGCACCGATGGCGGCAGCGGCGTTTGCGCGGTCAGCCTCACAGCTTGTACGCGGCCTTGGCGAGATTATAGCTGAGGTCAGCTGCGAGTTCGGCGGCTTCCCATTCTTCCATCCGGTGTTCGGCCACGAGCTGCGCCAGAAAGCCGCAGTCGATGCGCCGCGCGACGTCGTGGCGCGCGGGGATCGACAGGAAGGCGCGCGTGTCGTCGTTGAACCCGACGCCGTTGTAGAAGCCCGCTGTCTCGGTCATCTGGTTCCTGAAGCGCCGCATCCCTTCGGGGCTGTCGTGGAACCACCAGGCGGGTCCGAGCTTCAGCGCCGGATAATGGCCCGCGAGCGGCGCCAGTTCCCTCGCATAGCTCGTCTCGTCGAGGGTGAAGAGGATGATCGTCAGCCCGGCTTCGTTGCCATAGCGTCCGAGCAGCGGGCGCAGCGCGTGGACATAGTCGGTCGCCATCGGGATGTCGGCGCCCTTGTCGCGGCCATAGTTGGCGAACAGCCATGGATTATGATTGCGGAACGCGCCGGGGTGGATCTGCATGACGAGGCCGTCGTCGAGGCTCATCCCCGCCATCACCGTCAGCATATGCGCGCGGAACAGCTCGGCATCGGCGGCGCTGACATTTGCGCCGGTGACGCGCGCGAACAAGGCTTCGGCCTCGACATCGGACAGATCGGCGGTCGCCGCGGTCGGATGGCCATGGTCGGTCGAGGTCGCGCCCATGTCGGCGAAGAAGGCGCGGCGGCCCCGGTGCGCGGCGAGGTAGCCCGCGTAGCTGAAGGCATCCTCGCCCGACAACTCGGAGAAACGCGCGAGATTGTCGCGGAAGCCCTCAAATTCGGGATCGACGACCGGGTCGGGGCGATAGGCGGTGATGACGCGCCCGCCCCATTCGCCGCTGGCGTTGGCGGCGCGGATCGCGGCGTGATGGGCGAGCGTGTCGAGCGGGCTTTCGGTCGTCGCGATCACCTCGATCCCGAAACGGTCGAACAGCGCGCGCGGGCGGAAGGCGTCGGTCGCGAGCGCTTCGGTGATGCGGTCGTAATAGAGATCCGACGTCTCGGCCGAAAATTGCACGTCGAAGCCGAAGGCCTCGGCGAACACCCAGTCCATCCACATGCGGCTCGGCGTGCCGCGGAAGAGATGATAATTTTCCGCGAACAGCCGCCAGCTTTCACGCGGGTCGGCATCGGGGTTGCGGATGCCTAGCGCGTCGAGGGCTATTCCCTGCGAATAGAGCATCCGGAACACATAATGATCGGGATGGAGCAGCAGCTCCGCCGCATTGCCGAACGGCGCATTGCCCGCGAACCATGCCGGATCGGTGTGCCCGTGCGGGCTGACGATCGGCAGGCCGGCGACCTCCTTATAGAGCCGACGCGCGATGTCCCGCTGCGCCGGATCGGACGGAAAGAGGCGGTCGGGGGAGAGATGCAACGGACGCGGCATGGGATCAGGCTTTGCTTTCGACGGTCACCGGCGCGAGGCGCGGGCTCAAGATATGGACCGCGAGCACGGCGAGGAAATAGACGGTCGTGCAGGCGGCGAAGATGATCGTGTAATTGCCCCCCGTCGCATCGAGCACCAGCCCGGTCGATTTCGCCATGATCATGCCGCCGATACCGCCCATGAAGCCGCCAAGCCCGATCACCGAGCCGACCGCGCGTTTGGGGAACATGTCCGGCGGGATCGACAGGATCGTCGACGAAAAGGCTTGGTGCCCGGCGAGCGCGATGCCGATCAGCACGACCGCGAGCCACATATTCGCGAGCCCGGTGACGAACAGCAGCGGCAGCACGCAGAGGCCCGCGCCGATCATCGTGACCTTGCGCGCGAAATTGACGCTGTGGCCCGACTGGATCAGCTTCGACGACACCCAGCCGCCGAGAATGCTGCCGACGTCGGAGAGCAGATACATGATGATCATCGGCAGCAGGACGATCTTCAGATCGACATTATAGGTGGTGCTGAAATATTTGGGCAGCCAGAAGAGCATCAGGAACCACACCGGGTCGGTCAGGAATTTCGCCATCGCAAAGGCCCAGGCCTCGCGCTTGGTGACGATCTTGCCCCAGCCAAGGCGTTCGATTTTTTCGGGCGGGTCATGTTCGATCCACGCAAGTTCGGCCTCGCTGACCTTCCCGCTTTCGCGCGGGTTGCTGTAGAGCCAGAGCCATAGGATCAGCAGCAGGACGCCGAAAGCGCCGGTGTAGATGAAGGTTTCGCGCCAGTCGAAACCGAGCACGCGCATGCACAAGGCGACCGTCGGCGCGGTCAGGATGACGCCTATCGTCGTCGCGCTGTTGACCCAGCCGATCGCGTAGGAGCGTTCCTTTTGCGGGAACCACTCGCTCGACGCGCGGACGACCGAGGGGAAATGCCCCGCCTCGCCGACGCCGAGGATGACGCGCGCGAGCATGAAGGAGATGACCGACGAGGCGAAACCGTGCGCGACATGGCCGACGGTCCAGATCGCGATGGCGATCCCATAGCCGATTTTGGGCCCGAAACGGTCGATCAGCCAGCCCATGAGAAGGAAACCCATCGCATAGGCGGCCTGGAAGGCGGTGACGATGTTGCCATAGTCATTCTCGCTCCACCCAAGCTCGCTGCCGAGCGTCGGGGCGAGCAGGCCGAGCATGGTGCGGTCGATATAATTGACCGTGGTCGCGGCGAACAGCACCGCAACGATCAGCCAGCGGTAGCGGCCCGACTTCGGCACCGGCGACGCCGCACCTCCGTCCGCGAATGACTGTGCCATTTTTCTCTCCCGTTTTGGCCTATTAGCCTGTGATGGAGCAGCTGACGCGGATTTTTCCGTCGAAGACTGCGTCGGCGCGCTGGCCCGGTCTGATTTCGTGAATTCCGGTGATCGCCCCTGCCGACACCCAGGTGCCGGGCGCGATCGCGATGCCGCGCGCGCGCAGCGTGCGGATCAGGAACAGCGCCGATCCGAAGGGACCGTCGAGCATGGTGCCCATCGTCGCAGCGCCGACGGCCTGGCCGTCGATCGCCATTTCTACCGGCATCGCGATCAGGTCGGCGTCGCGCCAGTCGGGGATCGACGGACCGAGGATCAGCCCCTTGTTGTTGCCATAATCGGATGCGGTGACCGCGGGGCCGTGGCGGTTGATCTGGGCGAAGGGCGAACTCGCAATCTCGATCCCGGTGCGCACGTCGGCGATACAATCGCGGACCGAAGCCAAATTATAGTCGCGCGCGCCGACCTCGCCGAAGCAGAGCAGCACCTCGGCCTCGGCCGCGGCAAAGCCCGCAGCATAGACGGGCATCGCGGGCACCTGCCCATCGCTGCCGTCGAATATTTCGTCACTGAAGATCGGCCCGGTCAGGCGATTGTCACGATAGCGCTCGACGAATTCCGCGGCGATACGACCGACCTTCCAGCCGCCGACCCGCCGCCCGTCGCGCGCGATGGCCGTATCCTGAATTGCATATGCGTCCGCCATCGTCTGCGGCATTGCGCCAGGATAGGCAGGAAGCGGTGTCTTTTCCGCGCGCGCTGCCAGAAAGGCACGGGCGATATTTTCCTGTTCGGGGCTTGCCGACATCTTTGTAATTTTCCCTCTTCCGTCAAAACACCTAAGAGACACCGGTGTCAAAGGCAAGCAAATAGCGAATAGGATCTGCGGACTTATGTACGACAGTCTTATCGCCTGACGTCGAGCCCGCCGCTGTGGAATGCGTCAATATCGGCTTGGCAGAACCGGCTCGCGTCGCCCGGCAGCGAATGTTTAAGCGCGGTCAGCGCCAGGCCCGATTCGGCCATCGCCTTCGCGTCGCCGCCCGAAAGATGCGCATGGAGCACCCCAGCGGCAAAGGCGTCGCCAGCGCCGATGCGGTCGACGATGCCCGTCACATCGACGTCGGGGGTCTGATAGCCGTCGCCGCGCAAATCGACGCGCGCGGCGATGCGGTGATGATCGGCGGTGAGCGTGTGGCGTGCGGTCGAGGCGATCAGCTTGAGATCGGGGAAAGCGGCGAAACCCGCCTCGGCCGCCTCGCGCCGCCGGTCCTCGCCTTCGCCGCTGAACTCCCTGCCGAGCACGAGCGACAGGTCGCGATGGTTGCCGAACAATATGTCGGCGGTGCCGATGAGTTCGGAAAGGACCCCGCGCGGATCGCTGTCCCACGCCTCCCACAGCATCGCGCGATAATTGCCGTCGAAACTGACGGGAACGCCGCGCCGCTTCGCCGCGCGCGCCGCGGCGAGCGCCGCCTCGGCCGAGCGCGGCCCGAGCGCGGGGGTGATGCCTGAAAGGTGGAGCAGGCCCGCGCCTTGCAGCAGCGCGTCCCAGTCATAATCCTCCGCGCCCGTCGCCGCAAAGGTCGATCCGGCCCGGTCGTAGACGATTTCGGATGACCGCAGCCCCGCCCCGACGCTGAGGAAATAGAGCCCCATGCGTCCCGGGCCGCTGGCGATCGCGGAGCAATCGACGCCCGCGCCGCGCACCGCCGCTACAGCTCCACGACCCAGCGCGTTGTCGGGGACCCTGCTGACCATCGCGCAATCGTGGCCGAGATGCGCGAGTCCGATCGCGACATTCGCCTCAGCGCCTCCTACGTGCAGCGACAGCGACGGCGACTGCATCAGCAGCTCATTGCCCGGCGCGGTGAGGCGGATCAGCAGTTCGCCGAAAAAGACTAAGGTCATGGGCGCAATGCTAGCGCGCGAGCCAGCCGCCGTCGACGGCGAGGATATGGCCCTGGACATAGTCGGACGCCGACGAGGCGAGGAACACGGCCGCACCGCCGATGTCGCTGGGGTCGCCCCATCGACCGGCCGGGATGCGCTCGATGATCTGGCGGTTGCGCGTCTCGTCGCCCTGCAGCGCGGCGGTGTTGTTCGTCGCGATATAGCCGGGTGCGATCGCGTTGACCTGCACGCCCTTCGCCGCCCACTCGTTCGCGAGCAGCTTGGTGAGGCCCCCGACCCCCGATTTCGACGCAGTATAGCTCGGTACGCGGATGCCGCCCTGAAAAGTCAGCATCGAGGCGATGTTAATGATCTTGCCCGAACCGCGCGCGATCATGTGGCGGCCGACACTCTGGCAGAGGAAGAAGAGCGTCTTGAGATTGGTGTCCATCACCGCGTCCCAATCAGCCTCGGTGAAATCGACCGCGTCGGCGCGGCGGATGATCCCGGCGTTGTTGATGAGGATGTCGATGTGGCCAAATTCAGCGAGCACCGCATCGACGAGCGGCTGCACCGCGCCGACGCTCGACAGGTCGGCGGCGAAATTCTCGGCCCTTCGGCCAAGCCCGCGCACCTTGCCCACGGTCTCGTCGGCGGGCGAACGGCCCGCAGCGGCGATATCCGCCCCGGCTTCGGCGAGCGCGAGTGCGATCCCCTGCCCGATGCCGGTGTTGGCACCCGTGACGAGCGCGACTTTCCCTGTGAGGTCGAACATCTTCATCTTCCCATACTTCGTCATACCGGACTTGATCCGATATTCGGCGGCGTTGTCTGGACCCCGGATCAAGTCCGGGGCGACGATGAATGAATTATGACAGCTGGCAGATGTCGAGGACATTCATGTCGGTATAGTCCTGATTCTCGCCCGCCATCGCCCAGATGAAAGCGTAGGATTTCGTGCCCGCACCCATATGAATCGACCAGGGCGGCGAGATCACCGCTTCCTCATTCTGCATAACGATGTGGCGCGTCGCCTCACCCTCGCCCATGAAATGCATGACGCGGTCGTTGTCGACATTGTCGAGTTCGAAATAGAAATAAATCTCGCTGCGCCGCTCGTGGATGTGCGGCGGCATGGTGTTCCACACGCTGCCTTCCTTGAGCACGGTCAGCCCCATGACGAGCTGCGCGCTGTCGCAGACCCCCGGAATGACGAGCTGGTAGATAGTGCGTTCGTTCGATTCGGCGAGGCTGCCGCGATCGAGCGCATTCGCGTCGGCGATGCCGAGCTTGCGCGTCGTGAACGCCTTGTGCGCCGGGCACGACGCCAGATAGTAACGCGCGCCCTCGCCTGCGAACTCGACGTCCTTGGCGCCCATCGTCACATAGAGGCAATCCTTGTTGCCGAGCGTGAAGCTCTCGCCGTCCACAGTGACCGCGCCTTCGACGGAGGACACGTTGACGATCGCGAGCTCGCGGCGCTCGAGGAACGGATGGCCCGCGGCCGAAGGCGGCTCGCTCTGCGCCGGCAGCTTGACCGGCGTCGAACCGACGGCAACCCCGCCGATCACGAAACGGTCGGCGTGGGTGTAGTTGAGGACGCACTCGCCGGTGCGGAACAGGTTCTGGATCAAGTAGCGATCGCGCAGCTCCGCGTTCGACACCTCTTCCATCATCACGGGATGGGTGGCGTAATAGGTCTTGGAAAACATTGGATCGCATCCTCGCTCAAGATTTATGACTTGTCGCCTTGCTAGATTTGATGGTAACCGGTGTCAAGAGATGTTCGCGCCACCTCGGGGCGTTGATTTTACGCTTTCAAGCGCCCATCAGCATGGAAAGCGCGAGCCGGGCCAGAGGCTTGCAGGGGAAAGATAGATATGGCGGCACAGAATAAGGCGCCGGGGGGCAAGCAGCCGACGATCAACGATGTCGCGGCGCTTGCGGGGGTTTCGAAAAAGACCGTGAGCCGGGTGATTAACCGGTCCGAATTCCTGACCGACAAGACGCGCGCCGCAGTCGAAAAGGCGATCGAACAGCTCGGTTTCGTCCCCAATCCGCAGGCGCGCGCGCTCGCCTTTCGCCGCAATTTCCTGATCGCTTTGCTCCACGACAATCCGAACGCGCAGACGGTGCTCAATTTCCAGCGCGGCGTGCTCGACGCGATCAAGGACAGCGACCTCGCGTTGCTCGTGCGTCCGGTCGACCGCACTTCGGACGCGATGCTCGAAGACGTGCGCACCTTCCTCGAAAAACAACGGCCGATCGGCGCGATGCTGTTGCCGCCGATCTCCGAAAATGACGACCTCGCTGCGCTTTGCGAGAATCTGGGCGTGCGCTATGTCCGCATCGGGTCGGCGCCGCTCGACGACGCCAAACATTGCATTTCCTCAAACGATCGCGAGGTCGTGGCCGAAGCGGTGCGCCGGTTGATCGCGCTCGGTCATCGCCGCATCGGCTTCGTACGCGGCCCGGTCGGATTCCGTTCGGCCGCCGAGCGCGAAACAGGCTTTCTCGAAGCGCTCGCCGACGCCGGGCTCGAACTTCCGGCCGAATTCAACGCGCCGGGTAATTACCGCTATACCGCGGGCATCGAGGCCGGCGAAGCCCTGCTGTCGCTCGCCGCGCCGCCGACGGCGATCTTCTGCTCGAACGACGAGATGGCGGCGGGCGTGATGAGCGTCGCGCACGGCAAGGGCGTGAAGGTGCCCGAGCAGCTTTCGATCATCGGCTTCGACGACAGCCCGACCGCGACGCATATCTGGCCCGCGCTCAGCACAGTGCGTTGGCCAATTCACGAGATGGGCATCCGTGCCGCGCAAACGCTGGTGCCCGACTTCCTTGCCCCGGGAACCAAGGTCGCCGAGGATGCGGTTCTCGCCTCGACCTTCGTCGAACGCCAGTCGGTCGCCCCGCCGCCGGGAAGCTAGTCCTCAGCGCCGTCGGCGCGCGAGCTGATACTCATAGAGCGACGGCGCGGCGTCGACCGCCTGCCCCGTTCCCTCGATATAGGGTGCAGGCTTGTAGCTGACGCTGATCTTGCGGTTCGCGTGCAGCCCGACGATCCGCTCGCCCGGGCCTTCGAGCCCGCTCGTGATCGCCACCGTCGCGTCGGCGGGAACGCTGTCGGGTATCACCAGCTTCGCGTTCCAGAGCGTGTTGTAAAGCCCGTGCCCAGGCTTCCAATAGGGCGCGCCACCGCCGACCCACAGCTGATATTGCCACGCCCCCTTCACCTGTTTCGGATCGATATGCATCTCGATCTGATCGAACAGATTCTGATGGTTCGACCCGCTATGCTGGTCGATGATCGCTTGCCGGTCGACGACCGAGCGCAGGAACACCGATCGCGTCGAGCGCGTGTTGATGCTGACCGGGTGGACAACCGGATTCTCGACCTTCAGATCCTTGACGAGCACATTGTGCACCGCGCCGACATGCACCGAATAATGCGCGCTGCGGTCGCCCGTCGTGGCGACGTCGGCGATCGTCAGGCTCGCCGCATTGTCGGTCAATATGCCGCTGTCCGCCCGGTCGATCGTCAGCTTTTTGACCCAGCCATCGAACACGCCCGTCATATAGATGCCGTTATAACCCTGTTCGAGATGGTGGCCGAAGGCGGGGGCTTGTGGAAATTGCAGCCGCAGATTTTGGATGCCGACATTGGTCAGATGCTGCCAGTCGGCGACCACCGCGGGCTGGTCGGCACGGATATCGTGGAGCAACGGATCGCCAAGCGTCACCGTCTTGCCCCGGATCGCCACAATGCGCGTCGCCTGCGCGACCACCGGCCGGTTCGGGAAGGTCCAGTGGTGCGATCCGATCGGCAGGTCGGTGTCGCCGTAGAGCGACTTCAGTATCTGGCTCTTTGGCCCGTCGACCGAAAACCATTGCAGCTGTACGACGTCGCCGACCTTCAGCTTTGCGGCATTATCGACGGTCAGCGTGCGGCTGAACTGCTTGCCCGACACGCCGTTGGCGAGCACGGGGTCGCGAACATCCTTCGTCCCGTCGTAGGAGACCGGGCGACTGCCCTCGGGCGCGACATAGATCATCCCGCCGGACCAGGTATATTCGGTGAACAGATAGTCGATATTATTTTCGGGCTCGACCTGCTGCTTCTTCTCGCGGACGAGATATTCGCGCAATTCGTCATAATCATGGCTTTTGTCGATGAGCTTCAGCGGGCGCGGGAACCAGAGTTCGCTGCCCCCTGGCCCATTACCCGCGCCGTCGAGTATGATGTCGCTGCGCGTGATACGCAGCACTTCGGTGATCTGTATGCGCCCCTTGGGGAAACGCAGCGTCACCTTGCCCTTGACCGCGTTCGCCACGGCGAGTGCGCGCAGCACCGCCTTCGTATCGTCGAGCCCGTCGTCGGGGATCGCGCCATGATCGGTCACGTCAACGATCGTTCCCGCATCGGCAGGGATCGGCGCGAGGCCGAAGCCATAGCCGGCGTAGCTGAAGTCGGGGAGCGGGTTCGCGGCGGCCGTTGCCGGATCCGAAAGGATCCTGGGCAATGTCGTCGGCTGCGCCTCTAGCGGGAAAGTCAGTGCCGCGCCGAGCGCCAGAACCGAAACGAAGCGCGCACGCTGATTACCCGAAATCATAACCCGTAATACTCCCTGCGGTCTCAACCATGGCGGCGCGCGACCCACCCCGCCATGGCGAGACCCTTTAGAACTTCGCGCGCACGCCGACCGAGAAGCGCCGTTCGGACAGGGCGTAGCTGTTGAGCGCGGTCGTGTTGAAATTGCTATACTCGCTCGTCGCCGATTTCTTGGGCATCAGATTCTGCGCTTGCAACGACAGCGCGATATTCTTCGTGAGGTCGAGCCCGACCTGCGCGTCGAGCTGCGAGCGCGAGCCGACGAAGCTGGGGCGTCCCTGCGAAAATTCGAACACCGCCTCGTCGCGGTAATTATAGGCGAGACGCGCCGAGAAAGGGCCTTTCTCGTAGAGGCCGACGAGGTTGTAGCTGTTCTTCGACACCGCGACGAGCGGGAAGCCCGCATTATCCTCGGCGTCCGAATAGGTATAGTTGGCGATGACGCCAAAGCCGTCGAGCGGCGAGGGCAGGAAGTCCAGGAATTGCTGGATGCCGATTTCGAACCCCTTGATCTTCGCGCTCGCAAGATTCTCCGGGCGCGAGAAGGTCAGTTCGCGGCCCTGGTCGTCAAGATTGAGGTCGACGCCGGTGGTTACGAAATTGGCGATGAAATTCTTGACGTCCTTGTAGAAAAGCGCGCCCGAGATCAGCGAACTTTTGCCCGTATAATATTCGAAGCTGATATCGGCCTGCGTCGCGATCGGCGGTTCGAGATTCACATTGCCACCGGTGACCGACAGGTTCGTCGCGTTGAAGAAGGTCGATGGTGCAAGATCGGCGATCGAGGCGCGCTGCATCGTCTGCGATCCCGACACGCGGATCAGGAAATCGTCGCTGATGTTGAACGCGATATTCGCGCTGGGCAGGACGTTGGTATAGCGGTTCTTGTCGGTGACCAGCGTGCTGACCGCGCCGACATTGACATAGCTGTCGACCGACAGGCGCGTCGAGGCGATACGCACCCCGGCGTTGGCCTTGTACGGGATGCCAGCGATCTCGCCTTCGCCCGACACCATCAGGTAACCCGCGAGCGTCTTTTCGCTGAAGTCATAATCGCGCTGGAGATTGGGCAACAGGGTCGAGCGGCCGTTCGGATCGGGGTTGGGTTCAGCCCCCTGCGCGCGGTTGAAGACATAGTCGAAGGTCGGCGCGGTGCTCAAAAAACTGCGCGGGAAGGTGCCGGGCATGTCGGTCAGGAAATCGCCCGCGTCGACCAGCTTCAGATAGGGCTCGATCTCGTCGCGGGTCGGCGTGACCTGGCTGCGGAAGGCGTTCGAGCGCGCGTGGAGGTCGGTATAGCGCACCCCCGCCGCGATCGTGACCCCGCCCCCCGTCTCATAACTGACGTCGAGCTTGCCCGTCCATTCTTCGAGCAGGCCGAGCAGGCGGTTGCTGCGCACGCCGTTGGTCGCGGGATTGTAGGACGCGTAATCCGTTGGATCGAACGTGCCCCCAAGCGTCAGCGACGGGACCGTCTGGTCCCGAAAATCGAACGCGCCGGGCACCGCGGCGGTCCCTTGCAAGGTGATGATCTGGATCGTCTGGTCGATCGTGCCCTTGCTGTAATAGCCGTCGGCCTCGATCGTCAGCCCGTTGTCGCCCTGATATTTACCGTTGAGCCCGTAGAGGAAGCTTTCGGTCGGCTCGTTGCGGATCTGTCCGGCGGTGGTGACCGTGCCATTGGTATTGCCCGCGACGACCATGCCGTCGTCCACCACCGCGCCCGTCACCGGATTGGTGCCGGTGGGCAGGCGAAAGGCGAAGAAGTCCTGGCGGCGCCCGGTCTTGAGCTTCGAATAGAGCGCGTCGGCGGTGATGGTGAATTCGGGCGTCACCTCGAACTGGATAGCGCCGTTGAGGCCGAGCCGCGAGCGGTCGACCGTGAACTGTTCATATTGCAGCAGCACCGGCGTCTGTTGAACCGTCGTCGTCCCACCGGCGGTGTAATTACGGTTGAGGAAATTGTTGCGCTCGAACGTCTGCGTCGTCGAGGTGCGCTTCTGATATTCGCCGGCGAGCATGACGCCGATACGGCCGTCGGCGAACTTGGTCGTCGCAAAGCCGGTGATCGCGGGTTCGAACTTGTCCGAATTTTCCGAATAAACACCCTGCGCGCGGAGCGAGATCGTCGGCTCCTTGAATGACAGCGGCTTCGGCGTGACCAGGTTCACCGTGCCGCCAAGCCCGCCCTCGGCATT
Organism: Sphingopyxis fribergensis; assembly: GCF_000803645.1. NCBI lineage: Bacteria > Pseudomonadati > Pseudomonadota > Alphaproteobacteria > Sphingomonadales > Sphingopyxidaceae > Sphingopyxis > Sphingopyxis fribergensis. Next base: position 4,127,957 of record NZ_CP009122.1, read on the forward strand.
GCTCGCGAGCGGCGATTTGCGCACTTCAAGGCGGCCAAACAGGCTGGAGGGCACCGAATCGAGCCCCGACGAACGGCCGAGCTGGTCGTTTTCGGGCGGCGAAAGACGCGCCGACCAGCCGAGCAGCGTGCGCCCGTCGACCTCGACGCGCACCTGCTGCAGGCCGCGCACCGACACCGACTGGCCTTCGCCGAAGACGCGGGTGATCTGAACGCCGGTGACGCGCTGAAGCGCCTCGGCGACGTTGGCGTCTGGCAGCTTGCCGACGTCCTCGGCGGTGATGACGTCCATCACCTGCGACGCTTCGCGCTTGATGTCGGCCGCCTGTTCGAGCGAGGCGCGAATGCCGGTGACGATGATCGCGTCATCCTCGGGCGCCGCCGCGGCATCCTGCGCATAAGCCGAAGCAGTCGCCAATATGGCAAGCGATGCCCCGCCCGCCAGTCGTGCCAACGCGTGCACGCCCCTCATCCGAATAGCCATTGTCATCCTCCCACCTCGAAAACCAGTTCGTGTGAACCGCTTTTTCAGAAATTCCCGGAGAGATATGCGGGGCCGTGACCTTGTGGCCGACCAAAACATCCCCTCACGCATATTGTTTTGTTATCACCGATCTAGGTAACCGGTGTCATGGACTATCCAAAATTGATACACCGGTGTCAAGCCCCTAATTGTAGGACAACCCAGCCTCCCAAAGCCGGAGTTTTCTTCGGCACAATCGCCGGGGCAGGAAATTGTCGTAATTTGTCGCAACCCCCGCATTGCGCTTGCATGGGGCAACCCAATGGGTTGAATAGGGCTAAATTCCTCCCCGCCCTCGGCGAACCGATACGAGAACAACCAACTATGCTGGACAAAAGGTCGCTGTTGCTGGCCGGAGCCCTGTGTGCCGTTAGCCTGTCGCTTGGCGCCTGCTCAGCCGAAGAGGAAAAGGGCGGCCGCGGTGCGCCCGAGGTCGGCTATGTCGTCGCCAGGGTCGAGGCGGTGCCCGTGACCACCTCGCTCGGCGGGCGCACCGTCGCGTTCGAAACCAGCGAAGTGCGGCCGCAGGTCAACGGCCTGATCCGCCGCCGCCTGTTCACCGAAGGCGGCTTCGTCCGCGCCGGCCAGCCGCTCTACCAGATCGACCCGAGCCTCTATCAAGCGGGGGTCGAACAGGCCGCGGCAAATCTCGCCAGCGCCCGCGCGAGCGCGCAGGCTGCGGAGGAGCGCGCGCGCCGCCTCGAACCGCTGGCCAAGATGCAGGCCGTCGCCGAGCAGGATTATACCGACGCACTGGCAGAGGCGCGGATGGCGCGCGCGGCGATCGCCCAGAATAACGCCGCGCTCGAAACCGCGCGGATCAACCTCCGCTATGCGACGATCACCGCGCCGATCAGCGGACGCATCGGGCGCAGCCTCGCGACCCCCGGCGCGCTCGTCAGCGCGAGCCAGGCGACCCCGCTCGCGACGATCCAGCAGACCGACCCGATGTATGTCGACATGCAGCAGTCGAGCGCCGAACTCACGCGGCTGCGCCAGGCGATCGAGAGCGGCGGGGTGACAGCGGGCAGCGCGTCGGTGCGACTGCGGCTCGAGGATGGCAGCGCCTATGGCCCGGTCGGCACCGTCCAATTCTCCGAAGTCACGGTCAGCGAGGCAACCGGCACGGTGACGCTGCGCGCACGCTTTCCCAACCCGCGCGGCGTGTTGCTGCCCGGCATGTTCGTGACCGCATTGTTCGACCAAGCGGTGAACCCGTCGGCAATCCTGTTGCCGCAGGCCGCGGTCCAGCGCGATTTCGACGGCTCGGCCTTCGTCTATCTCGTCGGCAAGGACAATAAGGCGGCGCGGCGCAAGATCGTCGCCGACCGCACCGTCGGCGCCAACTGGGTCGTCACCGACGGGCTGAAACCGGGCGAGCGCGTGATCACGCAAGGGATCGGCAATTTGCGCCAAGGGGCGCCGATCCGGCCGGTGCCCGCGAGCAGCGTACAGCGGGTGGGAGCACAACCCAAGGGTGCCGCGACGGGCGGCACCGCCGAAGCCAAGGGCAAGTAGCGCCCATGTCACGCCTCTTCATCGACCGGCCGATCTTCGCCTGGGTGCTGGCGATCATCGTCATGCTCGGCGGGGTGGGCGCGCTTTTTTCGCTGCCGATCGAGCAATATCCCGACATCGCGCCGACGCAGGTCAATATCCGCGCCACCTATCCGGGCGCGTCGGCCGAGACGATCGAGAACAGCGTTACGCAGGTGCTCGAACAGCAACTGACCGGGATCGACGGCCTGCTCTATTTCAGCTCGCAGTCAAGCTCGCGCGGACAGGCGAGCATCACCGCGATTTTCGAAAAGGGCACCGACCCCGACATCGCGCAGGTGCAGGTCCAGAACAAGATCCAGTCGGCGGTCTCGCGCCTGCCGCAACAGGTCCAGCAACAGGGCGTGCGCGTCACCAAGTCCAATTCGGATTCGCTGCTGCTCGTCGGCGTCTATGACACGACCGACACACGGTCGAACCAGGACGTCTCCGACTATCTCTCCTCCAATATCCAGGACCCCCTCTCGCGCGTCGAGGGCGTCGGCGACGTCAACGTCTTCGGATCGCCGCACGCAATGCGGATCTGGCTCAACCCGCAGCGGCTCGCCGCGGTGTCGTTGATGCCAAGCGACGTGGTCGCGGCGATCACCGCGCAAAACAGCGAGGTCGCGGCGGGCGAAGTCGGCGGCCTTCCCGCGCCCGAGGGCCAGATGCTCAACGCGACGGTCACCGCCCAGTCACGGATGCAGACGGTCGACCAGTTCGAGAATATCGTGCTGAAGACGCTGCCCGATGGCGCGACGGTGCGGATCAAGGATATCGCACGGGTCGAGGTCGGCGCCGAAAATTACAGCACGATCGTCCGCATCAACGGGCACCCCGGATCGGGCATGTCGATCTCGCTGTCGCCGGGCGCCGACGCGCTCGAAACCGCCGACCGCGTCAAGGCGCGGATGACCGAACTCGGCGCCGATTTTCCCGACGGCCTGACCTACAGCTATGCCAATGATTCGACCGCCTTCATCAAGCTGTCGGTGAGCGAGGTGCAGAAATCGCTGTTCGAAGCGATCCTGCTCGTCATCCTTGTCATGTTCGTCTTCCTGCAAAGCTGGCGCGCGGTGTTGATCCCCGCGATCGCGGTGCCCGTCGTGCTGCTCGGCACCTTCGGCATTTTCTATATGCTGGGCTTCAGTATCAACACACTGACCCTGTTCGGGTTGACGCTGGCGATCGGGCTGCTCGTCGATGACGCGATCGTCGTCGTCGAGAATGTCGAGCGGTTGATGGAAGAAAATCCCGGCATGTCGGCGCGCGAGGCGACGATCCAGTCGATGAAGGAATTGCAGGTCGCGCTGATTGCGATCGCGCTCGTGCTGTCGGCGGTGTTCCTGCCGATGGCCTTCTTCGGCGGGTCGACCGGCGTCATCTATCGCCAATTCTCGGTCACCATCGTTTCGGCGATGGCGTTGTCGGTGCTCGTCGCTCTGATCCTGAGCCCCGCGCTGACCTCGACCTTGCTGAAACCCAAGGAGCATGGCGACGCGGGTAACGGCGGGCGCTTCCCGCGCGTCCATGCCTTTCTCGAACGCGCCAAGACCGGCTTCAACACGCGCTTCGACCGCTCGGTCGACCGCTATGTCGGCAGCGTCACCAAAGTCGTCGACCGCAAATGGCTGTTCCTCGGCATCTATGTCGTGCTGCTCGCCGCGCTTGCCTTCCTCTTCCTTCGGCTGCCGAGCGGCTTCCTGCCCAATGAGGACCAGGGTCGCGTTTCGGTCCAGTTCCGCCTGCCCGCGGGCGCGACGCAGGCGCGCACGCTCGAAGTGCGCGACAGGGTCGAAAAATATCTGCTGAGCGAGGAAAAGGCGAATGTCGGGGCGCTATTCCTCGTCGCCGGCGGCGGCGGCGGTGGCGGCGCGGTCGGCCAGAACACCGGCCAGGGCTTTGTGAACCTCGTCCATTGGGACGAACGCCCGGGCAAGGAACGCAGCGCCGAGGCGATCGCGACGCGCGCACGCGCCGCGCTCGCCGGAATACGCGACGCACAGGTTTTCGCGCTGGTCCCCGGCGCGGTGCGCGGGCTCGGCGATTCGGCAGGCTTCACGATGCAGTTCCAGAACCGCAGCGGGATGAGCCGCGACGAGTTTGTCGCCGCGCGCGAAAAGCTGCTCGCGATGGCGAACGAAAATCCGAAACTCACCTCGGTGCGCCTGTCCGATCTGCCCGACGTGTCGACGCTGAAGATCGATGTCGATACGCAGCGGCTAACCGCTTATGGCATCGACAATGGCGATGTGAACAACACGCTCGCGACCGCGTGGGGCGGACGCTACGTCAACGATTTCATCGACAAGGGGCGCGTCAAGCGCGTCTATGTCCAAGGCGATGCCCCCTATCGCGCCAAGCCCGAAGACCTCAGCCAATGGTATGTCCGCGCAACCGACGGCGAAATGTCGCCCTTCTCGGCCTTTGCGACCGTCGGCTGGTCGACGACGCCGAGCAGCAGCTCGCGTTTCCAGGGCGTCCCGGCGTTCGAAATCTCGGGCCAGCCCACCCCCGGCACCAGTTCGGGCGAGGCGATGGACGAAATGGAGCGCATGGCGAACGAAATTCCGGGAACCAGCGTCGCCTGGTCGGGCTCCTCTTATGAGGAGCGCCTCTCTTCGGGGCAGGCGCCTTTGCTCTACGGCCTGTCCTTGCTCGTCGTCTTCCTCTGCCTCGCCGCGCTCTACGAAAGCTGGTCGATCCCGCTCGCGGTGCTGCTCGTCATTCCGCTCGGGCTGATCGGCGCGGTATTCGCGGTGAATTTGCGCGGGCTCGAAAACGACGTCTATCTCCAGATCGGTCTGCTCACAACCATGGGGCTCGCCGCGAAGAATGCGATCCTGATGATCGAATTTGCCGAGCAGGAGGAGCGCAAGGGCAAGCGTGTGATCGAGGCCGCGGTTGCCGCGGCGCGCATCCGCCTGCGCCCGATCCTGATGACCAGCTTTGCCTTCATTTTCGGCGTGCTGCCGCTCGCGATCGCGACCGGCGCGGGGGCGAACAGCCGCGTCGCAATCGGCACCTCGGTGATCGGCGGGATGCTCACCGCGGCCTTCCTCGCGATCTTCTTCATCCCGCTCTTCTTCGTCCTCGTCCGCCGCGGCGTGCGCGACGGCTTGGCGGCGGTGCGCGCGCGGTTCGGCAAGAATAAGGGTGAAGGCGCGGCGGAGGTGCCGGCATGACCCGCGCCCGCGTCCTGCTGATGGCCAGCACGCTCGCCCTCGCTGGCTGCTCGCTTGCGCCGAAAACGGTGCTGCCGACGCCGCCCGTGCCGCAAAGCTGGCCCGCCGGCGACGCCTATCTGCTACAGAGCGAAGCGGCGCTGCCGATCCTCTCGTACAAAAGCGTGTTCACCGACCCCCGGCTGCAATCGCTGACCGATCAGGCGCTGACGAACAACCGCGACCTGCGCGTCGCCTACGCCAATGTCGCCGCGGCGCGTGCGCAAGTGCGTGTCACACGGTCGGGGCAATTCCCCGAACTCGGGATCAGCGCAGGGGCGGGCTATTCGGATTCGAGCGGAAGTGGTGGGAGCAGCGGCGATTTTTCGCTACGCGGCGGCATCACCGCCTTCGAGCTCGACCTGTTCGGCAAGCTTGCCAACGCGACCGAGGCCGACCGCAACCGTGCGCTTGGGACCGAGGCGGCGTCGCGCACCGTGCGACTCGCGCTGATCGCCAGCCTCGCCGATACCTGGGCGACCTATGGCGCCGACCGCGACCTGCTCAAAATTGCCGAGGATACCGCCGCCAGTGCGCGCGAAAGCGTGCGCCTGACCAAAGCGCGGCTCGACGGCGGCGTCGCGCCGCGCACCGATCTGCGCCAGGCCGAACAAATCCTCGCGACCGCCGAGGATTCGATTGCACAGCAACGGACCGCGCTCGCGCAGGACGAGAATCTGATCCGCCTGCTGGTCGGCGGCGATATCGACCGCGCGCTGCTCCCCGCGAGCCTGACCGAAGTGACGCCGGCGATCGTGTCGCTGCCCGCCGGGGTCAGCTCCGAAATCCTGCTTCGCCGTCCCGACGTAATCGAGGCCGAATATGGCCTGCGCGCCGCGGATGCCGACATCGGCGTCGCGCGCGCGCAGCTCTTCCCCTCGATTTCGCTGACCGGACTGCTCGGCTTTGCCAGCAACGCGCTCGGCAGCCTGTTCGACAGCGGGTCGTTCAGCTGGTCGGCGGGCGGCGATGCCACCGCGCCGATCTTCGACGCCGGCGGGCGCCGGGCGGGGGTTGCGGTCAGCGAGGCGCAGCGCGATGCCGCGCTCGCAGGCTATGAAGGCGCGATCCAGACCGCGTTCCGCGAGGTCGCCGATGCGCTGGCGGTGCAGGGCACGATAGCGGAACGCGTCCGCGCCGCCGCAGCGAACACCGAAGCCGCCGCCGATACCGCGACGCTGACCGACGCGCGCTACAAGGGCGGCGTCGACAGTTTCCTCTCCAGTCTCGACGCACAGCGCAGCCTTTATTCGGCGCGGCGGAGCGAGATCGCGACGCAATTGCTGCTCGTCAGCACGCGAATCTCGTTGTTCCGCGCATTGGGCGGCGACAGCAGCGCAGGCGTAGAAGCCCGCTAACCCACCGTCGTCATTCCCGCGAAAGCGGGAAGCCAGCGAGCCAGCGTCGGGAACTGGGTTCCCGCTTTCGCGGGAATGACGAACTATGGATGCGCGCCATCCCGACTCATCTTGACAATCGCACCCGCTCGCGCGCTAATAGAACATATCAGGAACAAATGATGCGCGAGTCGTCTCCCATACTCGCCGGGCTGCGCCAACGCATCGCTCGGCTGTCCGCCGATGGCGGTTTCGAAAGCCGCCCGGCCCAGGGCTGGCTGGCGAGCGGGCACGCGCGCTTCGACGCCGCGATCGGCGGCGGGCTTGCGACCGGGCGCACCCATGAATTTTTCGCCGCCGACGCGCTCGACGCGACGAGTGCAGCGGCCTTTGCGGCGCTCATGGCCTTACGCACGCCCGGCAAGGCGCCGCTGATCTGGCTGCGCACGAGCGATGCCGGCAAGCGTAGCGGCCATATCTACGCCCCCGGCATCGCCGAACTCGGCGGCGACCCCGACCGGTTGCTGCTTGTCGAGGCGGGCGATCCGAAAATGCTGCTCGCCTGCGCGAACGACGCGATCCGCTGCGCGGGGTCGGCGGCGGTGATCGTCGAAAGCTGGGGCAAATTCCCTTTGCTCGACCTCACCGCCGGACGCCGCCTTACGCTCGGCGCACGCGATGCGGGCACCACGCTCCTGATGCTTCGGCTCAATGCATCGCCGTCGCCGAGCGTCGCCGAAACGCGCTGGAACGTCGCCGCCGCGTCGTCGCACGCTCTGGAAGCGAACGCCCCGGGCGCCCCCGCCTTCGACCTCGAACTGCTGCGCTGGCGCGGCGGCCCCGCGGGGACGCGCTGGCGACTGGACTGGAACCATGACGAAAAATGCTTCGGCCCAAATGCCGACGAAGCGGCGCTATCTGGCGCTCTTCTTCCCCTTCCTGCCCGCCGAGCGATGGCTTCGCACGGCGCCGAGGCTGCCTGACGCCCCGCTCGTCTTCGCCGAGAAGCAGCGCGGCGCGATGCGGATCGCGAGCGTCGACGCGGCGGCGCTGGCGGTCGGGCTGCGCGTCGGCATGCCGCTCGCCGATGCGCGCGCGCAAGTGGGTGAACTCGCCGTCGTTCCGCATGATCCGGTGCTCGACCAGGACTGGCTCGACCGGCTCGCGCAGGGCTGCGCGCGCTACTCTCCGCTTGTCGCGCTCGACGCCCCCGATGGCCTGATCCTCGATATCGCGGGCGCCGACCATCTTTACGGCGGCGAGGCGGAGCTCGTGCGCGATGTCGAAAGGCGCCTTGCGCGGCTCGGTTTGACCCTCCGCCACGCACTCGGCCCCACCGCCGACGCCGCGCGTGCACTCGCGCGCTACCAGACGCGCCCCGCCCCAGATGAAGGAGAGGCGATCCGCCGCCTGCCCGTCGCCGCGCTCGAACTCGAAGCCGAAGCGGCGACCGCGCTCGTCCGCGCGGGATTGAAGACGATCGGCGACCTCGCGAGCCGCCCGATGGCGAATATCGCCGCGCGCTTCGGCGCCGACGCCGCGATGGCATTGCGCCGCCTGCTCGGCGATGCGCCCAGCCCGCTCGACCCGCGCATTGCCCTACCCCCAGTGGTCGCCGAACGCCGCTTTGCCGAGCCGCTTGGCAGCACCGCGTACGCGGCCAAGGTGCTAGCCGAGCTCGTCGGCGAAGCGATCGAGGAGCTCGGCGAACGCGGCAAGGGCGGGCGCCATTTCCGCGCCACCTTCTTTCGCAGCGACGGCCTCGCGCGCGCCATCGCAATCGAAACCGGCCATCCGACCCGCGACACCGGCCTCGTGATGCGCCTGTTCGCCGAGCGTATGGACAGCCTCGCCGACCCGCTCGACCCCGGCTTCGGCTTCGACATGATACGCCTCGCGGTGCCGCGGCTCGAGGCGCTCGGCGCGACGCAATTGAAGCTCGAAGGCGGCGCGGTCCGTGCGGCAACCGAAGGCGCGGCGATGGACGAACTCGCCGACCGGCTGACGACGCGGCTCGGGCGCGGGCGCGTTCGGCGGCTGCGCCCCGCCGATACGCATATCCCCGAACAGGCGCAGCTCGAACTGCCCGCGGCCGACGCGCCGCCACCGCTGGCCTGGCCCGCTCCCGAAGAAGGCGAACCGCCGACACGTCCCTTCCACATCTTCGACCCGCCGCAACCGATCGAGGTGATCGCCGAGGTGCCCGACGGCCCGCCGCATCATTTCCGCTGGCGCCGCGCAACGCACGCGATCCGCCGCTACGAAGGCCCCGAACGCATCGCCGCCGAATGGTGGCGCCGCCGCGACAATGGCGGCCTGACGCGCGATTATTACCGCGTCGAGGATACGCAGGGCCGCCGCTTCTGGCTTTTCCGCCACGGGCTTTACGACGAAAAGCCCGACCCGCGCTGGTATATCCACGGGGTCTTTGCATGAGCGAGGAATTTGCCGATCCCGGCTTCGCCGAACTGGTCGCCGCGACCAACTACAGCTTCCTGCGCGGCGCATCGCACCCGCATGAGATGGTTGCGGAGGCCGTCGCGCTCGGCATGACGGGCATCGGCATCGCCGACCGCAACAGCGTCGCGGGGGTGGTGCGGGCGCTGACCGGGCTGCGCAAGCTGCGCGAAGATGCCGCAGAGGAGGGAGTCGCGTTCCCGGACATAAAGCTCGTCGTCGGGTCCCGACTGGTTTTCGACGACGGCACGCCCGACATCATCGCCTATCCGACCACGCGCCATGGCTGGGGCCGGCTGACCCGGATGCTCACCATCGGCAATCGCCGCACCACAAAGGGCGACTGCGTGATGAAGCTCAAGAACCTTCTGATTCACTGCGAGGATATGATCCTGATCGCGATGGCGACCGAAAAGGACGAAGCCGTGTTGCGCCGTCTCGATGAGGCAGCTCCAAGCTCACTTTGGCTCGGCGCGACGATGCCCCGTGGCGGCAGTGACCGCCGCCGTCTCACCAGACTGAGCGCCTTGGCCGACCGTGTCGGCATTCCGATGCTCGCGACCAACGACGCGCTTTACGCGACGCGCGGGCAGCGGCCACTCCATGATGTCATCACCTGCATTCGCGAAGGCACCAGCCTCAACGATGCCGGCCGCCTGCTGCGCGCCAATGGTGAGCGTCATCTGAAGTCGCCGCAGGAAATGCGGCGCCTGTTTCGCACCTGCCCCGAAGCGGTCGACGAAAGCGCGAAGATCCTCAATCGCATCGCCTTTTCGCTCAGAGATTTGGAGTATGAATATCCGCACGAGCCGGTCCCCAAAGGTTGGGAGCCGCAAAGCTGGCTCGAACATAGGGTGATGGAAGCGGCGAACAGGCTTCATCCGGGCGGATTGCCCGACCGTTGGCGGGAGGTACTCGACGAGGAGCTCTCGCTCATCCGTAAATGCAAATTCGCCTGCTATTTCCTGACCGTCCACGACATCGTCAATTTCGCCCGCACGCAGGACCCGCCCATTCTTTGCCAAGGACGCGGTTCGGCGGCGAATTCGCTCGTCTGCTACCTGCTCGAAATCACCTCGATCGATCCCATCGCGAACAATCTCCTGTTTACCCGCTTCCTGTCCGAAGAACGTCGTGAGCCGCCCGATATCGATGTCGATTTCGAGCACGAACGGCGCGAGGAGGTGATGCAATATATCTATCGCCGCTACACACGGCGGCGCGCGGGCATTGCCGCAACGGTGATCCATTACCGGCCGCGCAGCGCGGTCCGCGAGGTCGGAAAGGCATTGGGGCTCAGCGAGGATGTCACGCAGCGGCTTGCTGATACGACCTGGGGCAGTTGGGGCAGCGAGATGCCCATCGAACGCTTCATCGAAGCGGGCCTCGACCCCGAGCTGGACGATATTGCGCGGCTGCAATGGATCGTCGCGCAACTGCTCACTTTCCCACGCCACCTGTCGCAGCATGTCGGCGGCTATGTGCTGACCGAGGATCGGCTCGACGAAATGGTGCCGATCCACAATGCCGCGATGGAGGACCGCACCTTCATCGAATGGGACAAGGATGACATCGACGAACTGAAACTGATGAAGGTCGATATACTCGCGCTCGGGATGCTGACCTGCATCCGCAAATGTTTCGACCTGATGCGGCTGCACGATCTGGGCGATCATGACCTCAAGTCGGTCCCGCCGGAAGATCCGGTTGTCTATGATATGCTTTGCACAGGCGACAGCATCGGCGTCTTTCAGGTCGAGAGCCGCGCGCAGATCAACATGCTGCCGCGTCTTCGCCCACGCGAATTCTATGACCTTGTCATTCAGGTCGCGATCGTTCGGCCAGGGCCGATCGAAGGAGATATGGTCCATCCCTATCTGAAGCGCCGCAATGGGGAAGAAGCGGTGGACTTTCCTTCTCCCGCCCCGCCCCATGACCCGAAGGAACTTTACAAGCTGCTTCGCAGGACATGCGGCGTTCCCCTGTTTCAGGAACAGGCGATGAAGCTGGCCATCGTCGCTGCAGAATTTACCCCCGACGAAGCCAACGGCCTGCGGCGCGCAATGGCGACCTTCCGCAATGCCGGGACGATCCATCAATATAAGGAAAAGATGATCGGCGGCATGATCCGGCGCGGCTATGAACCCGATTTCGCAGCCCGATGCTTCAAGCAGATCGAGGGGTTCGGCAGCTATGGCTTTCCCGAAAGCCACGCCCAGTCGTTCGCCAAGCTCGTTTATGTGTCGTCGTGGCTGAAATGCCATCACCCCGCCGTCTTCGCCTGCGGCATCCTCAATTCGCAGCCTATGGGCTTCTATGCCCCCGCGCAGCTCGTCCGCGATGCGCGCGAACATGGGGTCGAGGTGCGCGCGGTCGATGTGAATGCGAGCTTTTGGGACAACAGCCTCGAACGGCGCGACGATGGCAGCCTCGCGCTGCGGCTCGGATTCCGGCAGGTCGATGGATTTCGCGAGGAATGGGCGATGCAGATTGCCGACGCCCGCGCGACGCCTTTCGCCTCGGTCGAAGAACTCGCACGCCGCGCGGGCCTGCCGTCGCGCGCGCTGCGCTTGCTGGCCGAGGCCGATGCCTGCCGGTCGATGGGGCTCGATCGGCGCCCGGCGCTATGGGATGCGCGGCGCGTTCGGCAGGGCGTGCTGCCGCTGTTCGGTGCGGCCGAAACCGACGAACTCGGCGCCGAGGAGGATGCGCAGCTGCCGCCGACGCCGATGGTCGAACATGTCCTCACCGATTATCAGACGACGCGGCTGTCGCTGAAAGGCCATCCGATGGCCTTCTTGCGCCGCGATTTCGAACGCGAAGGCGTGCTGAGCGCGGGCGGGGTCGCCGCAGCGAAGAACGGATCGATCGTGCGCACTGCGGGGGTCGTGCTGATCCGTCAGCGCCCCGGCAAGGGCAATGCGATCTTCATCACGCTCGAGGATGAGGGCGGGGTCGTCAACATCCTGCTGTGGGCACGCCATTTCGAACGCTATCGCCGCGCCGTCATGGCCTCGCGGCTGATGCTGGCCGAGGGCGAGGTGCAGCGGAGCAAGGAAGGCGTGATCCACCTGATGGCGACGCGCATCGTCGATCGGACCGCGATGCTCGATACGCTGGGGAGCGACCGGCGCTTCGAGCCCGACGTCTGCCGCGCCGACGAGGTCAAGCATCCGCAGCTCCCGCGCGGTTATGCGGCGAAGCATGGCCATCCACGCGACGTCCGCATCCTGCCCAAGTCGCGGGATTTTCATTGAGGGGGACGAATGCGGCGGGCGGCATATGGCTTGCCGACGTGGCGGCTAAGGGGTGGGCAGCGGACATTCCCAAGTTCGTCATTCCCGCGAAAGCGGGAACCCAGTTGTGACGTCAGCTCGCTGGGTCCCCGCTTTCGCGGGGATGACGAGTAAGAAGTAGAACGGCAACTATCGGCCGAGACCGCCGTTAGCGATAGTTCGCAACCCGTCGCCTCCGAAAAAGATGATGCCCCGGCTGTGGGGGCCGGGGCATCGGATCAGGCTATCTAAGGGACCAACCAAATATAGCCTGAAATTTGTTCGCGAATTTTAGCCGCGGAGCAGGTTCATCACGCCCTGCTGGCTCTGGTTCGCCTGGGCGAGCATCGCGGTCGATGCCTGTGCCAGGATGCCAGCGGCCGCGAGGTTCGTCGATTCGACCGAGAAATCGGCGTCTTCGATGCGCGATTTCGATTCCGACAGATTGGTGACGCTCGACGTCAAATTGTCGACAGCCGACGACAGACGGTTCTGCTGGGCACCCAGGTTGGCGCGTTCGGTCGCGACCGTGTCGATCGCGGTGTCGAGCGTTGCAAGCGCGGCCTGCGCACCCGCCGCGGTCGAGAAGTCGAGCGCATCGACGCCGAGCGCAGCGGCCTGCATGTCGGCGACCGTGATGTTCACGACCTGGCCGGTATCCAGACCCGTCTGAATGTCGAAGCCCGCAGCGACGCTGCCGTTGAGCAGCACATTGTCGTTGAACGTAGTGCGGGTCGCGACGTCGCCGATCTGCGAAATCAGCGCGGTAACTTCTTCCTGCACCAGCGTACGGTCGTCATCGCTCAGCGTGCCCGTCGAGGCCTGCATCGCCAGTTCGCGCATGCGGACGAGGATGTCCGAGATGCTGCCAGCGGCGCTGTCGGCAGTCTGGGCAAGCGAAATGCCGTCGTTGGCGTTGCGGATCGCCTGCGTCAGGCCGCGCGCGCTGGCGTCCATGCGGGTCGCGATGGCGAGACCAGCGGCGTCGTCCTTCGCGCTGTTGATGCGCTTGCCGCTCGACAGGCGTTCCATGGCCTGCGACTGCATTTGGCTGGCGACGCGCGAGTTATTCTGGGCGCGAAGCGCGCTCACATTGGTGTTGATGACAGTCATCTTTGTTCCTTTCCGGCCTCGATGGCCATTCCCGTGATGTGAGGGCTCGAGGAGCGGTCACGGAAAGCAGTAACGGCGGGCCGCGAGGGCGATTAAGCGCACCCCGTCAAAAAAACGCCGACGCCGCTTGAAAGGCCGACGCGAACACAGTCAATTTCTTGAAAACAAGCCATATATATTTTTGGCACGCGCTTTGCATTGTTCTTTGCGTGCGGCACGTCGCCGCCATCAGGACGGATGAAAAAGCAATGAGCACGATTGACCCGAGCCGGCTGCTGCAGATGCGCAGTTCGATTCTCAATCAGAACCAGGCGTTGCAGCGCGCCGCGGGCCGTGGCGGCATCGGCGGAGCCGAAGGCGGCGTCGGCGGCGCAGACGGAACGCCGGATTTCGGCGCCGCGATCAACAATGCGCTGCAACAGGTCAATGCGCAGCAGTCGAAGGCGAGCAACCTAAGCGAAGCCTATGAACGCGGCGACACGCACGACATCGTCAGCGTGATGATCGAGCGCCAGAAGGCCTCGCTCGGTTTCGAAACCACCCTGCAAGTCCGCAACAAGCTGCTGTCCGCGTATCGCGACATCATGAACATGCCGGTGTAATCCATGGCCGAGACCCAGATCCTGACCCCCGTCCCCAATTCGATGGACGACGGCTCCGCGAACCGCCTGTCCGCTCCCGTCTTCGGTGGCCGGCTCGCACCGTTTACCCAGTTCATGCGCCAGCCCGCCGTCCAGCGCGCGCTGCCCGCGATCGCGATGACCTCGGCGATCGGCATCGCCGCGTTCGCCTATTTCACGATGCAGGCGTCGCCGCAGGCGCAGCTGTTCGCCGGGCTCGATGACAGCGACAAGGCGGCGGTCGCCGACGCGCTGCAGACGCAGGGCATCGGCCACAGCATCGACCCCACGACCGGCGCGCTCACCGTCGATGCCGACAAGCTCCACCAGGCGCGCATCGCGCTCGCTGGGCAGGGCCTGCCCAAGGCGGCGCCGAGCGGCGACAGCCTGATCGCCGCGCTCCCCATGGGGTCGAGCCGCGCGATCGAGGGCGAAGCGCTGCGCTCGGCGCGCGAGGCCGACCTGTCGCGCACGATCGAGACGATCGACGCGGTCAAGAGTGCGCGCGTCCATGTCGCCGCCGCCGAACCCAGCCTGTTCGTCCGCGAGGACAAGCCCGCCACCGCGTCGGTCATGCTGACCCTGCAGAACGGCCGTTCGCTCAGCGACGGCCAAGTGCAGGCGATCCGTTTCCTCGTCGCTTCGTCGATCCCCGGCATGAACGCCGATCAGGTGTCGGTGATCGACCAGCGCGGCGCTTTGCTGTCGGACACCGCATCGGGCAGCGACATGAAGGCATTCCAGTTGCAAGTGCAGGTCGAGGACCGCTTCCGCCGCGCGCTCGACACCTTGCTCGGCCCGATGCTCGGCGCCGGCAACTATACCGTCGAGGTCCACGCCGACGTCGATATGTCCGAAAGCCAGGCGACGCGCGAAAGCTTTCCCGAGAACGACCGCGCGCTGACCAGCGAACAGATCACCCGCTCGACCAGCGGCACGAGCGCGCCCGCGGTCGGCATCCCCGGCGCGCTGTCGAACCAGCCGCCGCAGGCGACCACGATCACCGCGACCGGCCCGCAGCCCGTCCCCGTCGGCGCGCCCCCGGCACCCGGCACCGAAAGCAATGAAAATGCCGCGCGCGCCTATGAAGTCGGCCGCGAGATTTCGGTGACGCACTCGCCGCAGGGCAAGCTGCGCCGCGTTTCGGTCGCGGTCGCGCTCAATCAAGGCAAAAAGGCACTGACGCAGGCTGATCTTACCAAGATCGACAATCTGGTGAAGGGCGCGATCGGTTTTGACGCGACGCGCGGCGACCTCGTCGCGATCAACCAGCGTCCGTTCGTTCAGGTCGAAGACACCGCGCCCGCCTTTTACGACCAGGGCTGGTTCCTGCCGCTCGTCAAGCAGGTCGGCGCGATCCTCGTCGCGCTGCTCGCCTTCCTGTTCGTCGGCCGGCCCATGATCCGCGCCGCCAAGGAACGCGCCGCCAAGCGCATCGCCCAGCATCAGGAACTCGAAGCATCGCTGCTCGCCGCGACCGATCGCCCGGCACTCGCCAGCGGTCAACACGGCCGCGAAATCACGCTCGAGATGATCGAACAGGCGCCGAGCTATGAAGCCCGCGCCAACCTCGTCCGCGCCTTCGTCCGGCAGGACTCGGCGCGCGCCGCGCTGGTCGTCCGCCACCTGATGCAGGAGGGCGCCCGTGCCTGACGTCGCCGAACTAGATAATGTACCCGCGATGCCCGCGATCGAAGGATCGGCCGCCGCCGCGATCCTGTTGATGCTGCTCGATGAAAGCGAAGCCGCGACGATCCTGAAACAGCTCGGTCCCGAAGAAGTGCGCCAGCTGGCGAAAGCGATGTTCGACACCGCCAACGCCAGCGAGCAGCAGATCGGCCAGGCGCTCGACCGCTTTGTGACGCGCAGCCGCGACGTCAGTGCGCTCGCGATCGGCGCCGACATTCGCATCCGCACCGTGATGAACGAAGCCGTCGGCAACGTCCGCGCCGACAATATCCTTGCCGCCGTCGCGCCGCAGCGAAGCGCCGCGTCGCTCGAAATGCTGCGCTGGATGGACGTCGACGCGATCAGCGGGCTGCTTGCCAGCGAACATCCGCAGGTCGGCGCGCTGATCCTCTCGGTGCTCGTCCCCGATGTCGCCGCGCGCGCGATCGAGACGCTCGACGAAGTGCTGCAGGCCGACCTGGTGCTGCGCGCCGCGATGCTGACCTCGGTCCCCGCCGCGGCGATCGAGGATCTCGAAGCGGTGCTCGCGAGCGCCAATGTCGATGGCCAGCGCGTTGCAAAACAGGCAATCGGCGGCCCGAGCGATGTCGCCAAGATCATGAAGAAAATGCCGAAGCAGCTTTCGGAGCGCACGCTCCGTTCGCTGAAGAAGCACGACCGCATCCTCGCCCAGGCGATCGAGGAAGAGATGTTCATCTTCGAAAATCTGCGCGATCTCGACAAGAAGAGCCTCAGCAGCGTGCTGCGTTCGGTCGACGCCGCCCAGCTCGCGATTGCGCTCAAGGGCGCCGACGAAGAGATGGTCGACATGTGCCTCGCCACCATGTCGCAGCGCGCCGCCGAAACGATCCGCGACGAGATGGCCGAAATGACGATGGTCAAGCGCGCCGACGTCGACGATGCGCAAAAGAGCGTGATGCAGATCGTGCGCCAGATGGCGGCGGCCGGCGAAATCATGATCGCGGGCGGCGGCGACGACTATGTCTGATCGCGTCACCGAAACCGGCTTCGCCCCCGTCTCGCTCACCGACGCGATGGCGCGCGGCAGCGGCTTCCGCCCGATGTCCTTCGCACCCGCGACCTACACGGCGCAGGCGACCGAACAGGAAAACATCGACGAACTCGACCTCGAAGACCCCTTCGCACTCGGCCTCGCCGAAGGCCAGCGCCTCGCCGAAGCCGCCTTTGTTGCCGAGCGCCACCAGCTGCTCGCACTGCTCGCCGGTGCCGAAGCGCTGCAAGACGAGCCGAGCGAAGAACTCGCGCAGCTGATCGCCGAGACCGTCGAGCGGCTGGTCCGCCAGATCGTCGCCGCCGCACCGATCGATGCCGAATGGCTGCAGGCGCAGGCCCAGACCGCGGCCGACATGGTCGCCGACGCCGACAAGGCGCGCACGCTGTGGGTCCATCCCGACGATGCCGCGCTGCTCGCCGACGCGCCGCTGACGCTAGCGATCGAATGCGATCCCGCGATGGTGCGTGGCACCGTCCGTCTCGAAACCTCGACCGGCTGGATCGAGCATGGCCGCGCGGTCTATCTCGACGAACTGCGCACCGCGCTCGGCACCGGAGACCTCGCATGACGCGCCGGCTTGCCATGAGCGCGCAGCAGCTGCTCGACCCCGTCGACCTGGCGAACGCCAGCCCGCGCCGCATCGGCACGCTCGTCGCGCACGAGGGCATCATGCTCGAAGTGTCGGGTTTCCCGCAACCGCTGGGCAGCAACGTCCGCATCAAGTCGGCCGACAACGACTATGTCTACGGCGAAGTCGTTGGCTTCCGCGGCCACCGGAGCCTCGTCCTCCCCTTCGACATGAACAAGCCGCTCGTCACCGGCGCGCCGGTCGAACCGCATGGCGCGAGCAGCATGGTTGCCGTCGGCAAGACGCTGCTCGGCCGCATCATGGATGCGCAGGGCAATCCGCTCGACGGCCGCCCGGCGATCAAATCGCAATTCCAGTGGCCGCTCGCCGGCCGCAAGGTTAACCCGCTGCGCCGCGGCCGTGTCACCAATCCGCTCAACATGGGCGTGCGCGCGATCAACGGTCTGCTCACCGTCGGCGAAGGCCAGCGCGTCGCGATCATCGCGGGTTCGGGCGTCGGTAAGTCGGTGCTGATGGGGCAGATGATCGCGGGCACCGAATGCGACGTCATCGTCGTCGGGCTGATCGGCGAGCGCAGCCGCGAAGTCAGCGATTTTGTCGAAACCAAGCTGCCCCCCGAAGTCCGCAAGAAGTCGGTCGTCGTCGCGGTTCCCGCCGACCATCCGCCTTTGCTCCGCCTGCGCGCCGCGATGCGCGCGACCGCGATCGCCGAGGCCTTCCGCGCCGAGGGCAAGAAAGTATTGCTGCTGATCGACAGCCTGACCCGCGTCGCGCATGCGCAGCGCGAGATCGGGCTGACGCTGGGCGAGCCGCCGACGATGAAGGGTTATCCCCCGTCGGTCTTCGCGCTGATCCCCTCGCTGTGCGAGCGTGCCGGAATCGACCGCCTGACCGGCGGCTCGATCACCGCGCTCTACACCGTGCTCGCCGATGGCGGCGACATCGACGATCCGGTCGTCGACAGCGCGCGTGCGATCGTCGATGGCCATATCATCCTGTCGCGCCAGCTGGCCGAACAGGGCGTCTATCCCGCGATCGACGTCGCGCGTTCGCTGTCGCGCACGATGGTCGATTCGGTCGATCCCGAACATGCCGCCGCCGCCGCGCGCTTTCGCCAGCTGTGGTCCGTCTATGAAGAGAATCGCGATCTGATGCTGATGGGCGCTTATGTCGCCGGCGCCGATCCGGTGCTCGACACCGCCATCACGCGCCACGCCGACCAGATCGCCTTCGTGTCGCAGCCTGCCAAGGCGCAGGTCGATTTCCAAAATTCCCGCCAAGCCCTGATTGAAGGATATTCCGCATGAACGCCCGTACCGCACGCCGCAAACGTATCATCCGCGTGCGCTCCGTCGAACATCAGATGGCGGAGGCCAATCTGGCGCGCGCCAATGGCGAACTCGCGAACCTCGTCGAACTGGCGAAGCGGCTCGAAACGCTGCGCGTCGACCTCGCGATGGCCAAGGGTGCCGTCGCCGGCCGCGCGCTCAACTCGGTCGGCGAGCTCGCGATGCGGCTCGACATTGCGCAGGAAAGCCTGACCGCGCCGCTGGCAGGTGCCAGCGAGCGCCGCGACCAGGCCGGTGCGCTGGTACAAAGCGCGATGGTCAAGGAAGAATCGGCGGTCCGCCTCTACGAACGCAGCCGGAAGGCGGCGCAGGTCGAACAGGAACGCCGGGACGACGCCAACCGCCCGCACCGTCCGCGCACGGGCATGCGTCTACGCCTGATCGAAGGCGGCGCGTCATGATGAGCGCGCCCTCTATCCCCACGCCGCAGGGCGCCATGCCCGCGGGCTTCGCAACCTTCCTCGCCAACATCGGCCAGCTTCCGGCCGATGGCGGCGAAAGCCCCAGCTTCGACCGGCTGCTCGCCGCCGCGCCGGGTGCTGCCGTTCCGATCGCGAATGCCACCGCGACGATCAAGATCGATCCGGTACTGGCCATCGACGCCGCGGCGGCGCAAATCGAAACCCCGGTCGAATCGGATGTCGAAGACCCCGCGGCCAAGGCCGCGCCGGTTAAAGCCGATCCCGCTGCGCTGGCCGCGAACCTGCTTATCGCGCTGAACGGTGCCATCCCCGGCGCCGCACCCGCAACTGGCAAGCCCGTTCCGGCCAAGCCCGGAACCGACGCGGCGGCGTCGGAGACGACCGAGACCGGCGAGACCGTCCCGACTGCCCCGCCCCCAAATTGGGACGCGATCGTGGCGGTCGCTATCCCGGCCGTCCCAAAGCCCGCAAGGCCGTCAGAAACGGGGAAGGCTGCGGCCGACAATAGTGCGCCAGCACTTCCCGTCGCCGCCCGCCCCCGAGACGCCGCGATGCCGACGCTCAACGGCGCCGAGGCGCCTGTCGCCAAATCCCCCGAAGCCGCTTCTTCGATGACGATCCTCTTCACCCAGCCGACCGCGCCGGGGGCCGCAACGCTCGCCGAAGCCGCAGCGCCCGCGGCGATCGCCGAACAGGTGATCGACATCGACAGCGACGGCGCGTGGATCGACCAACTTGCACGCGACATCGCCGCGACCAAATCGGAGAGCGGCGATATCAGCTTTCGCCTGATGCCGAAGCATCTCGGCCGCCTCGACGTCGCAATGCAGATGGGCGACGAAGGCATGTCGCTGAAAATGGACACGCATCACGAAGCGACCGCGACGATCGTCACCGCCGCGCAGGGGCGTCTCGTCGACGAACTCCGCCAGCAGGGCGTGCGCGTTACAGGGTCCGAAGTGACCTGCACCCCAGGCGAAACCGGACGCCAGTCGCAAAGCCAGGGTCAGGGCCGCGCCGCTGCCCCCGATCCCAGCCACCTCATCGAAACCGCCACCGAACGCGCCGAGCCGCGTGACGAAGACCGCGCCGCCGACCGCCGCGGCCGCTTCGCCTGATCAGAAAGGGTCCCATGATGGCCAAGGATAATGTCGAAGGCGCCCCCAAGAAAAAGGGCAAGTTCAAGAAGCTGCTGCTGATCGGCGTCGCCGCGATCGTCCTGATCGGCGCCGGTGCGGGCGCGGGCATCTATTTCGGCGCGCTGTCGGCGCACGAGGCGAAGCCCGAGGATCATTTTCCCAAGCTCGTCCTGCGCAGCGAAGGCGAACCTGAGCCGGCCGCCGAGGGCGAAGAGAAGGAAGCGCCGCTGAAGGTCGGCACGGTGTCGGTCCCGAACGACAAGTTCAAGGTCGACCCCAAGAAATATGAGATCACCTATTATCCGATTGCCGACAGCTTTACGACGAACCTCGCCGACGGATCAGGCTTCCTGCAGGTGGGTATCAGCCTTTCGACCTTCTATGACGGCAAGGTTATCAATAATATCAAACGGCAGGCTGTTCCGATCCGTTCGGTCGTGCTTATGGTGCTCGCCGAACAGGATCCGGCGTTGCTCTCCACATCACAGGGGAAACAGCGGCTGCAGCGTCAGCTGACCGCCGCGATCAACGATGTGTTGCGCGACAAGGAAGGTTTCGGGGGCATCGACAATGTTTATTTCACAAGCCTGGTGATTCAGTGACCACCAGCACCAAAACCGTCAAGGCCGTGAAGGCACCGGCCGCTCCTGCACCCGCAGCTGCGGCCACGCCTGCGGAGACCAAGGAGTCGCTGCTGCTGCGCCGGGCGGCCGACGGCTATGCCTTCCCCGCGCTTGAGGGCGTCGCGAACCAGTTTGCGCGCAGCTTGCGCGACCTGATCCGCGCGCTTGGTGCGCCCACGATCCAGATCGAACGGTCAGGCGCCGAACAGGTGAGCTTTGCCGAATGGAGCGCGGCCGCGGCCCCCGCGATCTTCTGGCGCTATCATGCGCCGCCGCTCAAGGGCCCGGTGATGCTCGCCGGCTCGCGCTCGCTGCTGCTCCAGCTCGTCGACATCTTCTATGGCGGCCGCGGTCAACTCGCCGCCGAGCGCGAGGAGCTGACCGATGCCGAGGATCGCTTCGCAGCGCGCCTCGGACGCGACATCGGGTTGCAGCTCGCCGCCGCATGGCGCGGCAAGCTGGCGATCGAGCCCGAACTTGACAGCGTCACCGCCGATCCCGCGAAGCTCGCCGCGGTGCGCGCCGACGATGAATTGTTCGTCCAGCGCTTCACGCTGCGCGGCGCGCCGTTCGACGGGCGGACGATCATGTGCGCCTATCCGGTCGCGGCGCTGCGTGGGATTGCCGGCGACGAGCTGCTTCCCGAAGCGCAAGGCAATGGCGCCGACCCGGTATGGGCCGGCGCGCTCGACAAGGCGCTGCGCGACGTCCGCATGCCCGTCCGCTCGGTGCTCGCACGCCCTGAGATCAGTCTCGTCAAATTGCTCGCACTCGAGGTCGGCGACATCATTCCGCTCAATATGCCGCGCCATGTGCCTGTGACCGTTGCCGGCCACAGCTTCGCGCTCGGCAGCATCGGCGAGGCCAATGGCAACGCCGCGATCATGATAGACCATATCGAAAAAGGACCCGACCATGACTGACATCAGCGACGCCCCGAAGGTCGCGCGCGCCGACCGGCGCGACAAGAGCATCGCCGCCGCACCCAATTTCGACCTGCTCGCCGGCGTTTCGCTGCGCGTGTCGGTCGAGGTCGGGTCGACCTCGATGACGCTCTCCGAACTGCTCGCGATCGATGAGGGCAGCGTGATCGAACTCGACCGCGCCGCGACTGACCTGCTCGACATTTATGCCAATGGCACGCTGATCGCGAAGGGCGAGATCGTCAGCATCGACGGCCGCTACGGCATCCAGGTCGCCGAAGTCGTCGCGCCGGCACGCGGGCTCGAGGGTTTCGAACGGAGAGCCTGATGTTCGAATATATTCTCCGCCTGCTCATCCTGTTGCCGCTCGTCGGCGGCATGGCGTGGGGCAGCCTGTGGCTGTGGAAACGCGTCCAGATGGGGGTGCCCCTCGTCGGCGGCGCCACCAAGACGCGCGCGGTCGAGATGATCGACGTGCTGCCGCTCGGTCCCGGGTCGAAGCTCGCGGTCGTCGAATTTGCCGGGCAGCGGGTGCTGATCGCGGTGTCGCGGAACGGCATCACGCGGATCGCCGACGACAGCCAGGGCGATTTCCATGCGGACTGATCACCGCTTCTGGCTGCGCGCCGCGGCGCTAGCCGGCGGCGCCGCGCTGCTCTGCGCCGCGCCGGCCGCCTATGCGCAGGCCGCCGATGGCCTTAGCCGCGCAGTCGGCGAAATCGGCGGCGACGGCCGTCCCTTGAGCCTGTCGCTCCAGATTCTCGTGTTGATGAGCTTGCTGACGGTGCTGCCGTCGCTGCTATTGATGATGACCAGCTTCACGCGGATCATCATCGTGCTCTCGATCCTGCGCCACGCGCTCGGCCTGCAACAAACGCCACCGAACCAGGTGCTCGTGGGCCTCAGCCTGTTCCTCTCGCTGTTCGTGATGCAGCCGGTGATTACCGAGGTGAATCGCGTCGCGATCGAACCCTATGGCCAGGAACAGATCGACATTGGCGAGGCGGTATCGCGCTCGGGCGTCGCGCTCCACGGCTTCATGATGAAGCAGACGCGCAAGACCGACCTGATGATGTTCGCCAAGATCGCCAAGGCGCCAACCTATGCGAGCCCGAAAGACGTACCCTTCTCGATCCTGCTGCCCGCCTTCGTCACCAGCGAACTCAAGACCGCGTTCCAGATCGGCTTCCTGATCTTCCTGCCCTTCCTCGTCATCGACCTGATCGTCGCCTCGGCGTTGATGTCGCTCGGCATGATGATGCTGTCGCCGACGATCATATCGATGCCGTTCAAGCTGCTGCTCTTCGTCCTCGTCGACGGCTGGGCGCTGACGATGGGGTCGCTCGCCTCCTCCTTCGTGAGTTAGCGCGATGGAAGCCGATTATTTCATCGGAGTCGCGCAGCAATCGCTATGGATTCTCGCGCTTGCGTCGGCGCCGCTACTGCTGCCGGTGCTCGTCATCGGCGTGCTGCTCGGCATGGTGCAGGCGGCGACGTCGATCAACGAACAGACTTTGACGTTCGTGCCCAAGCTGATCGTCGCGGCGATCTGCCTCGCGATCTTCGGCGGCAGCATCCTCGTCCTGCTCACCGACTTCACCCGGGAAATCTTCGCCCAAATCCCCAGCCTGGTGAAGTAAGCCGGGGATGAATCCCGCCGACATCCCGAATATCGAGGCGATGCTCCAGCTGTGGATGCTGGCGATGATCCGCCCCGGCGCGGCGTTCATCGCCGCGCCGGTGTTCGGCGCGTCGAGCGTGCCGGTGCAGCTCAGGCTGGTGATCGCGCTCGCGGTCGGGGTGCCCGCGGTCGCGGCATCGGGCATGGCGTTGCCGCCCGAAGGCATTGTGTCGGTCCCGGGCTTTTTCCTCATCATCGGCGAGGTCGTGATCGGGCTCGCGATGGGCTTCGTGCTCCAGATGGGGCTCGCCGCGGCGCTGATCGCGGGCGAGGCGATCAGCAACGCGATGGGCCTCGGCTTCGCGTCGATGGTCGATCCGCTGAGCGGCGCGTCGAGTTCGGCGATCGGCCAATTCCTGTCGATGATGGCCACCGCGCTCTTCCTCGCCGCCGACGGCCATCTCGTGCTGATCAACATCATCGTCGACAGTTATAGCGCGCTACCCCCCGGCAACGCCTTTCCGTCGTGGGACGCGATCGGCGGCATTATTCGGTTCGGCAGCCTGATGTTCGCCGCGGGGCTTACCATCGCGATGCCCGTGGGCTTCGTGCTGATCCTCGTCCAGATCATCATGGGCGTCATCGGCCGTTCGGCGCCCGCGCTCAACCTGTTCGCCGTCGGCATTCCCGCGACCCTGCTCGCCGGAATCGTACTACTGGGTGTCGCGACGCCCGCGATGGCCGAGGCGATTGCGCGCATCCTGTCCGACGCGCTCGACGCCGCGCGCATGGTCGCGGGAATCTAGGCCATGTCGGCGCCGACCGAGAAGGACCAGAAGACCGAACAGCCGACGGCAAAAAAGCTGTCGGACTCGGCGCGCGAAGGCGATGTGCTGATGTCGCGCGAGTTGGCGACGGCGCTGGCGATGCTCGCCGCCGCGGGGTGGATGGTCGCCGCGGGCGGCTGGTTCGTCCAGTCGGCGAGCGATCTTGTCCGCCGCGGGCTGACCCTGACCGCCGCCGACGTCGCCGATTTCGCGCCCGCCGAGGCGCTGATGCGCAACGGCGCCGAAATCTTGCTGCCACTCGCCAGCCTGTTCGCGCTGGCGCTCGGCGCCGCGGTCGCGGGCCCGGCGATGCTCGGCTCGATCGGGTGGCGCGGCAAGGCGCTCCACTTCAAGGGCAACCGGATCAATCCGATGAGCGGGCTCAAGCGGATGTTCGGGATGCAGGGCCTGACCGAACTCGGCAAAGCCTTGGCGAAAGTGCTGCTGCTTGGCAGCATCGGCTATTGGCTTGTCCTGAACAGCCTGCCCGCGATCATGACGATGGCGTCGACCGACCTGATCGGTGCGATCGGCCTTGCCGGAAAGGAAATCGGCCATGCCATGCTGACGCTCGCCGGCGGGCTGGTGGTCATTGCGCTGATCGATGTGCCGGTGCAGTGGTTCACGCGCAACCAGCGGCTGATGATGAGCAAGCAGGAGGTGAAGGAGGAAATGCGCCAATCCGACGGCGCCCCCGAACTCAAGCAGGCGCAGCGCCAGCGTGCGCACGAAATTTTGAGCGGGTCGGCGCGCAAGGCGGTGTCCGACGCGACCGTCGTCCTCACCAATCCGACCCATTTCTCGGTCGCGCTGCGCTATCGGCCCGGGGTCGATGCGGCCCCCTTCGTCGTCGCGCGCGGGCGCGGCGATGTCGCGCTGTCGATCCGCGAGCTGGCGCGCGGCGCCAATGTGCCGCTGCTCGAATATCCGGCGCTCACGCGCGCCATCTATTTCACCGCGCGCGCCGGCCGCGTCATCCCGGAGGAATTGTTCGTCGCGGTCGCCACCGTGCTCGCCTTCGTCTTCCAATTGGAACGCGCCGCTGCCGAAGGCACCGCGCCGCCCGCCGTCGACGTGCCGCCCTCGCATCGTTTTGATCCCGAAGGGCGTCGTCAGGCTTAAACTTCTTCGCGGGCCGCCGTTAAGGGGTGCGAAGGATATTTTGCCATGGTCAGTTCAATCGCAAACAGCCTCGGCTTCGGGTCGGGCCTCGATGTCAAACAGCTTGTCGCCGACCTGTCGAATGCGTCGCGCGACCCGAAGATTGCGCGGATGACCTCGCTGACCCAGGCGAACCAGACGCGGATCAGCGCGCTGGCGCAGGCACGATCGAACCTCGACGGCTTCGCCGATTCGCTGGGCCAGATGGTATCCGACGGCACGTTGCGCAGCACGCCGACGGTGTCCGACGAGAGCGTGCTTGGCGCTACCAGCCGCGCCGGCCTCTCCGCCGACAGCTTCGCCGCGACCGTTGTGGTGAACCAGCTTGCGCGCGCGCAGACCAATTATTCGGGCATCGTCGCTGACAAGGCGGCCGCGATCGGCACGGGCACAATGACGCTGACCGTCGGAGGCGTCGCCAAGACGATCACCATCGATGCGACCAACAACAGCCTCGAAGGGCTGGCCAACGCCATCAACGCGAGCGGCGCCGGCGTGACCGCGTCAATCATCGCCGACGAAGGCGGCCACCGCCTGATCGTCAAAGGTCCGACGGGCGAAGTCGGCGCCTTCACCCTCACCGCCGACGCCGGGGCCGACCCCGGCCTTTCTGCCTTCTCCACCAGCGGCGGCATGACCGTCGGCCAGAGTGCCGCCAACGCCGAATTCACGATCGACGGCGTGGCGTTCAGCCGCGCGAACAACATCATCGACGATGTGATTCCGGGCATGTCTCTCACGCTGAAAAAGGCGGCGCCCGGTCAGGGCGTCGATATTGGCGCGAGCCGCCCGCTCGACATGATCAAACAGACCGTCGGCGATTTCGTCTCGGTCTATAACCAGCTCAAGAAAAGCCTTGTCACTGCCTCTAGCATGTCGGGGGAAACGACCTCGCTTCGCGAGATCGAACGCGAACTTTCCAATCTCGTCAACAAGGTGCTGTCGAGCCACGGCAGCATCAACAAGCTGTCCGACATCGGCATCTCGTCGACGCGCGACGGCCTGCTTTCTGTCGACAACGCGAAGCTCGACAAGGTGCTCGCCAGCGATGCCGGCGCGGTCGAGGCGCTGTTCAATCCGCGTCGCGAT
This sequence comes from Sphingopyxis fribergensis, assembly GCF_000803645.1. NCBI lineage: Bacteria > Pseudomonadati > Pseudomonadota > Alphaproteobacteria > Sphingomonadales > Sphingopyxidaceae > Sphingopyxis > Sphingopyxis fribergensis. Next base: position 4,154,491 of record NZ_CP009122.1, read on the forward strand.
GCGACCCATACCGAACAGAGCGATCCCGGCATCGCCTTTGCGCTCGACGCGATCCGCGACAAGGCGGTCGGCGTCAATGGCGCGATCGATCGCGTGTCGAAATCGCTCGACGCGAAAAGGGAAAATCTCGCCGACCAGCTCGAAAAGATCGAAGAGCGCGAGAGCGCCTATAAGGCCCGGCTGGAGAAGCAATATGGCTCGCTCGAAGCCAAGCTTGCGGCGTTCAAGGCAACGCAGAGCTATCTCGAACAGCAAATCAAGCTCTGGAACAACCAGGGTAACGATTAAGGACCCCCGCCGTGACCGCTACCGCCTCGACCGTCCGGGCGACCGGACTTTATCGCCGATTGCAGAACGAAAGCCGCGCCGCCGCCGCCGACCCTATCGAACTCGTCACCATGCTTTACGACGAGTTGGAGACCGCCGTCGGCGTGCTCGGGGCGATGGTGCGCCAAGGGCAGCGCATTTCGGCAACCGAGCCCGCGCATCGCGCGCGGGCGATCCTGATCGGCCTCGACGTCAATCTTGACCGTGACAAGGGCGGCGATGTCGCGACCGCACTGTCGCGCGTCTATCGCAGCATGCGCCGCAAGCTCGACGATGCGGTGGCCGCGAACAGCGCCGAGGGGCTTGCCGAGTTGCTCGAAGGAATCCTAACGATCAGCGCCGCGTGGCGCCAGCTTCGCTGAACCTTCTGGACCTGAAAACGACAACGGCCCGCTCCTGATTCGAGGGGCGGGCCTTTGTCCGTTTTGGTGAACCCCCGCTGTTACCCGGCCGCCCAAGGTGGGGATAGGCGGCCGGGTGGTGCAGGAGCGGACCAGAGCTCCCTTTTCAGCGGGTGCTGAAACTCGTTTCGCGGCCGTCAGGCGGCCTGCTGGTGGACGCCATATTTGCGCATCTTTTCGATGAGCGTGGTGCGCTTCAGCGTGAGCAGGCGCGCCGCTTCCGAAATGATGCCGTCGGCGAGGTCGAGCGCGACGTGGATCTGTTCGAGTTCGATCGTTTCGATCTCGCGCTTGAGGTCGATCGGGCGGCCCGGCGCCGGCGTCTTGGCGTGCGGCGCGGCCGCGGCCACATCGTCCGCGCTGGCCGGCACTGCGGCAGGGCTGCTGGGGACAGCCCGCCGCGGCGCCAGCGCTGCGGTGGGGTTCAAAAGCATGGCGACATCCTCGAAACCGAGCGTCTCGCCGCCATGGAGAACGCTGGCGCGCTCCACGAAATTCCTGAGTTCGCGCACATTGCCCGGCCATGCATGCTGCATCAGCAACGTCATCGCCGCGTCGTCGAAACGGCATTTGGCGTCGGCGGGCATCTGGCGCTGGAAATGGCGGATCAGTGCGGGAATATCCTCGGCGCGGTTGGCGAGGCTGGGGACCTGAAGCACAACCACGCCGAGCCGGAAGAACAGGTCTTCGCGGAATTTTCCATCGGCGATCGCAGCGCCGAGATCCTGGTGGGTGGCCGAAATGACGCGGACGTCGACGGCCTTCACATCGCTGCTGCCGACGCGGACGATCGTCCGGTCTTCGAGCACGCGGAGCAGTTTGACCTGCATGTCGAAACGCATGTCGCCGATTTCGTCGAGGAAGAGCGTGCCGCCCTCGGTCGCTTCGAAATGGCCGATGCGGCGGGCATGGGCGCCGGTGAAGCTGCCCTTTTCATGCCCGAAAAGTTCGGATTCGATCAGTTCGCCGGGGATCGCGCCGCAGTTGATCGCGGAGAAAGCCTTGCCGGCGCGGGCGCCTTCGTCGTGGATTGCACGGGCAACAAGTTCCTTGCCCGAGCCCGACGGGCCGCAGAGCATCACCGAGGCGTTCGAACGCGCCACGCGGCGGATCATCTCGCGCAGCCGACAGGCGGCCTCACTCGTGCCGATGATCAGCGCTTCGAGCGCTGCGTTGTTACCATGCCCCAGTGTCATTTTGGTCTCCATCGCACCGCCCGCTCGGTGCCCCCTTCGATGGATTCAGGAATTGACGAAATTGGTAAACAAAAGTTTATCTGACCTTCGTTAAGTCATTCAAAACAAAGAGATATTGCCACAATGGTGACATTAAGGGCGCAATCGCGTTAACTGTCTCCGATATGCTGCCAAACTGGCACTAATTGCCATGCGCCTATCGCCAGCCCAGCGTGATCGAGATGCGGCGATTGCGCGGATCGAATCGGTCGGAGGGGACATAGGGCTCGCGATCGGCGACCCCTTCGATTCGCGAAAAGCGCTCCGAAGCGATGCCGCGATACTCGAGATAGTGGCGCGTGACCTCGGCGCGGTCGACCGACAGGCGCCAGTTGTTCGTGCCCGATTTCGCTGACCAGGGCGCCGCATCGGTGTGCCCGCGCACCATCACCTTGTTCGATACCGCCGCGACCGGTTTCGCGATCTCGCGAAACAGGCGTGCGCCATCGGGGGTGAGCTGGCTGGTGCCGATCACGAACATCGAAAAATTCGCATCGTCGACGACGTCGATGCGCAGCCCCTCGAGCGTTTCGGTAAAGCGCAGGTTCGGCGCGAGGCGCTTGAGGTCGCCCTTGCTCTGCAATTGATCCATCAACGTCTGGGCGAGCTTCTGGAACTGTTGCTTGTCGCTTGCGCGCTCGCGCCCCGACGCTTCGCGCGGACCGCCTTGGGCGTCGCGCGGGATCGTCATCGCGCGTGTGCCCGTCTGCGCCGCGCCGTGGGGATATTTGTCGACCGACACCAGCGAGTCGCCTCCGAACAGGCCGTTCGACCCCGCCGTGTCCTGCTTGGTCTGGACGATCGTCGGTGCGAAATAATCGGCGAGCGCCTTTCGCTGCGCCTCGTTCGTCGCGCCGAGCAGCCACATCAACAGGAAGAAGGCCATCATCGCGGTGACGAAGTCGGCATAAGCGACCTTCCAAGCGCCGCCATGATGGCCGCCGTGCGCCTGCTGGATCACCTTCTTGACGATGATCGGCCGCGGCATGTTGGGACGGGCGGCCATTAGCGGCCCCGCATTCCGTCAAAGACTTCGGCGAAACTCGGCTGGTTGATGTGATCGACCCCCGAGCGTGCGGCCTCGATCACCAGCGGCTGCGGGTGGCCGTGGAGCGAGGCGATGATCAGCTGCTTGACCGTGTGATAGATGGCGGCGTCGCTTTCGATCACGGCCTTGGCGCGCGTCGCGAACGGACCGACAAGGCCGTAAGCGAGAAGCACGCCGAGGAAGGTGCCGACGAGCGCCGAACCGATCATTCCGCCAAGGATCGCCGGCGGCTTGTCGATCGAGCCCATCGTCTTCACGACACCGAGCACCGCGGCAACGATGCCCAGTGCGGGAAGCGCGTCGGCTAGGCTCTGCAAGCCTTCGGCGGGCTTCATCGAATGATGATGGTGGCTCTTCAGCGCATTATCCATCACCTCTTCGACCGCGTGCGGATCGAGCGTGCCCGACGACACGACGACCAGGCGCAGCGTGTCGCAGATCAGGTGGACGAGCGTGTCGTCCTTCAAAAGTTTCGGATATTGCTGGAAGATCGTCGAGTTTTTCGGGTCTTCGATATGCGGCTCGACCGCGACCGGTCCTTCGGTGCGCATCATCTTCATCAGCGTCGAGACGAGCAGGATGCAGTCGAGATAATCCTGCTTCTTATACTTCGGTCCTTTAAAGACCTTGGCCAGCCCGCCGCCGAGCGCCTTCAGGTCGGCGCCCGAATTGCCGATGATCAGCGAGCCGATCGCGGCGCCGCCGATGATCAGCATCTCGTGCGGCAGCGCGTGCATCACCGGACCCAGATTGCCCCCGGTCAGCGCAAAGCCCCCGAACACCAGCAGGATCAATACGACAATGCCGACAACGGGAAACATGTGCGAGCAACTCCATTCGGGACCCGGCTGTCGAAGCCGGCCCCCGGAAATTCAGGGACGTCTTGATGATTAACGGCAGCAGCGCCGCAAGATTGAGGGGTATCAGTTCAAAATATCGAACAAGGTCTGCCGGTTAATCTTGGCAAAGGCCGCCTGCGCCGCCTGGAGGGTCAGGTCCTGGGCGTTGAGCTGTGCGATCGCGATGTCGAGATTGGTATCCTCGATCGTCGATCGTTCATCCTTGAGTGTGATCTCGCGGACGGCGAGCCCGTCGCCCATGCGTTCGAGCCGACCGCCCGCGAGGCCGAGCTTCGCATGTTCGTCGGCGACATGGCTGATCGCGGTGCCGAGCGTCGTGATCGACGTACCCATCGCCGCCTTGTTGCCCGCGGCGATCGCCGTCGCGGCGTCACGAATGCTCGTCGACAGGCTGTTTCCCCCGACGACGAAGACATCCGCCGCCGACTGGACCGGTGCGAAGCTGACATCCGAATCGAAACGCATCACGCGCGCCGTCCCGGTCGCGAACACGGGTTCGCCGTTCGAATCGCGCGTCGCCGCCAGCGCATCGAGTTCGTCGGCGATCGTGCCAAGTTCGGCGGCGATCGTCGCACGGTCGGCAGGGTTCGCAGTATCGCTCGCCGCGGCGAGCGTCAGCTCGCGCGCGCGCGTCATCAGGCTGCTGACCGATTTCATCACGCCATCGGCCTGCGACACCAGCGCGTCGGCCGTATTCAGATTGGCCGACCAGGCGGTCATGCTAGCCTGGCTCGTGCCGATTGTCGCGATCCGACGCGCCGCAATCGGATCGTCTGACATGCGCAGCAGTCTCTTGCCGCCCGAAATCTGGATTTGTGTCCGCTCGATCGCCTCGGCGAGTTTCTGTTGGCGCGCGATTTCGCGTGTCATGCGGTTGCCCACGGCGTTGATCATGATTTCGGCCCTTCCTTAGAGCGAGCTGAGCAATGTTTGCAGGGTTTCGCGCGCGACCTGAATCGTGCGCGAGGCTGCCGAATAGGCCTGCTGGAACCGCAGCAGTTCGGCGGCTTCGGTGTCGAGATCGACCTGGCTGACGCCGTCGCGAGCCGCAGCCGAAGCATCGGCGCGCGTCGCCGCAGCGGCATCTTGCGCCCGCGCCGAAGCCACGGCCTGCGCCTGGGTGGCCAGATGGCCCGACCAGCGCGCTTCGGGATCGTTCGCCCCGCGCATCGCGCCGAGCGCCAGCATATTGCCGTTGCTGCCCGACGCGTCCGCCGCCGCCACCTGATCTGGGGTCAGCGGCGCGGCAGTCAGCGTTGCGGCGCTGGTGCCGGTGAACAACGGCTGGCCTGGATTGCCATTGGCGTCGGTGCCCGCCTGGTGCGCGGCGTTGAGCTGGTTCGCAAAATCGGTCGCCATCGTATCGAGCGCGGCGCGCTGATCGGCGACATGGTTCGCGCCGTCGGCCAGCCCGGCAAGCGAGCCCGTCGAGATCGTCAGCGGGGAACCGCCGAGGCTATAAGACAGGCGTCCGTCAGGAGCGGCGGTGACCGAAATCGGATTCACCACTCCCCCGCCGACGAGCAGATCGCCCGATCCGGACGCACGCAATGTTACCGCGCCATTATTGTCGAAGGTCGGGCTGACACCCGCCTGCGACGACAGTTTGTCGAGCAGCCGGTCGCGTTCGTCGAGCAGGCTCGCTTCGTTGGTCGAACCCGGCCGCGCCTTGCGCAGGCCGACGTTAATCTGCTCGAGCGCATTGAGGTCTGCGTTGAACTGGTCGACTTCACTTGCCGCTGCACCCTCGATCCCCTCGCCCATCTTGTCGAGCTGGCCCGCGGCGGTGCGAAAGCCCGACGCGACATCGTCGACCGCTTGCAGGAACTGGGCGCGCAGCGTCCGGTTCGACGGATCAGCGGTGAGCTGGTCGGCAGTGGTATAAAGCGTGGTAAGTGCGGTCTTGATGCCGTTGGTCTCGTCGCTCAGCGCGTCCTCGGTCTTGCCGAGCCAGCTGAGCTTCGTCGCCGAATGTTCGGCGCCGCCCAAGGTGATGCGCGAATCCTCGATCAGCCAGCCGTCGACCGAACGGTCGATACCGCGGATGTCGACCCCGCCGGGATTGGTATTGCCGCGATAGAAGATCGAATTGCCGCCGCCGACGGCCTCCATCATCTCGAGCCGGCGCCGCGCATATCCCGGAGTCTGGGCATTTGCGATATTGTCGCCGATCGTCGCGAGGGCGCGCGAATAGGCTTTGAGCCCGCTGAAGCCGATGCCGAGCAGGTCGCTCATTGTACGCCTCCCTTAGGTGCGCCGAGCTGGCCGCGGAACTGCCGTTCGACCATGTCGGCGATACCGAACTGGCGCATCGCGGCAATCGAATCCGCGGTGCGCGCGTCGGCCATTTCCCGGAAATTGTCGGTCGCACTCGATCCGAAAATATCGTCGCCAAGCTTGGCCTGCCGCATCGACGCCATCAGCTGGCGCAGGATCACGGCCTCGAAAGCCTCGGCCGCCTTGCGCAGCCCGCCATCGCCGCCGCCAGCGGCGGCGGGGGTCGGCGTGGCGCCGAAAGAAGAAACAGGGTTCGTCATATGATCACCAGTTCCGCAGTGAGCGCGCCGGCCTGGCTCAGCGCTTCGAGGATGGCGACGAGGTCGCCCGGGGGAACGCCCATGCGATTGATCGCATCGACGAGTTCGGAAAGCGAGGCGGTGGGCCGCACCAGCATCACCGGGCGATAGTCCTGCTCCACGCTGATCTCGCTCGATGGTTCGACCGCGGTCTCGCCGCGGCTGAACGGCGCGGGTTGCACGACCATCGGCGATTCCTTGATCGACACCGTCAGCTTGCCCTGCGTCACCGCGGCGGTGCCGACGCGGACCGCGCCATTGATGACGACGGTGCCGGTGCGCGCGTTGACGATGACCTTTGCGGGGGGCTCGGCGCGCTGGACGCCCAGATTTTCAATCTGCGAGATCAGCCGCATGCGTTCGTCGCCATTGCCGCCGGTACGGATCGCGATGCTGGCGCCGTCAATCATCGAGGCGCTGCCGGGCAGCGCAGCATTGATGGCATCGGTCACGCGCTTGGCATTGGTGGCGTCGAACTGGTGGAGGTTGAAGGTCAGATAGCTGGTCGTGGCAAAGCCGGTGTCGACCGCGCGCTCGACCGTCGCGCCGCCCGCGATCCGTCCGCTCGACGGCACATTGACCGTCAGCTTCGATCCGTCGGCGGCATCGACGCCGAGCCCGCCGATGACCAAATTGCCCTGCACCATCGCATAAATCTGGCCGTCGGCGCCATAGAGCGGCGCGAGCACGAGCGTGCCGCCGCGCAGGCTTTTGGACTTGCCGATCGCCGATACGGTGACGTCGAGGCGCTGGCCGGGCTTGGCGAAGGGCGGCAGTTCGGCGGTGATCATCACCGCTGCGGCATTTTTCAGCGCCGGGTTCACCCCCGGCGGCAGGGTCAGCCCAAAGCGCGAGACCGCGCCCTTCATGCCCAGCGTCGAATAATCGAGGCTGTCGTCGCCGGTGCCCGCGAGCCCGACGACGATGCCGTATCCGGTCAGCTGGTTGGCGCGCAGGCCCTGGAACTGGCCCATGTCCTTGATACGCTCGGCATGCACCGGCGCCGCGAAGGCGAAGCTGGCGAGCAGAAGCGCGACAAGGGTGAACAGGGACGGACGCTGGGTCACTTGATATTCCTCTTTAGAACGGGCTGATGATCGAGAAGAAACGTTGCAGCCAGCCTTGCTTGCTGGCGCGAGCGATCTCGCCCTTGCCGACGTACCTGATGTTCGCGTCGGCAACGCGGGTCGACAGGACGCGGTTGTCGGGGCTGATGTCGATCGCGCGAATGATCCCGGAGATCTGGACACGTTCGTCGCCGCGATTGAGCGTGAGCAGCTTTTCGCCGCGCACCAACATCGTGCCGTTCGGATAGACCGCGGCGATCGTCACGCTGACTTCGCCCGACAAGGCGTTCGACTGCGATGCGTCGCCCTTGCCCTTGAACTGCTGGCCGCCACCCATCGCGATGTCGCTTGGGTTGAACAGCGACAGCGGGCCGGTGGTCGGCGGAGTCAGGCCGATGCTGCCGTCACGCTGCGTTCCCGCGGCATTACTTTTGGTCGCCGCGGTACGCTCGACGAGCTGAATCGTGACGATATCGCCGACCTGGCCCGCACGGCCGCCCGAAGTGAGCGCGACATAGCTGCCCTGAAAGATCGAGCCATTGCCCGGCAGCGGCGCCGGACCGACCGGCGCCGTCGCGGCAAAGGCATCGGGCGGCTGTTTGTCCTTCGCGAGCGCCGAAAAGGGCGCTAGCGCAACGGCGAGCAGGACCAGCTTAGAGAGTCTGCGACGCATTTTTCATCATCTCGTCGGTCGCGGAGATCATCTTTGAATTGACCTCATAGGCGCGCTGCGTCTCGATCATGTCGACGAGTTCCTCGACGACATTGACGTTCGACCCCTCGAGCATCCCGCCACGCAGCGTGCCGCGGCCTTCCTCGCCCGCGCCGCCAACGAGCGGCGCGCCCGAGCCCTGCGTTTCGACGAGCAAGTTGCCGCCGATCGCCTGAAGGCCCGCGGGGTTGGCAAAGCGCGCAATCTCGATCCGGCCGAGCTCGAGCGCGGTGCCGTCGGCGCCGGTCGCCGACACGGTGCCGTCGGCGCCGATCGCCACATTGCTCGCGTCTTCGGGAATCTGGATCGCCGGCAGCATCGGCTTGCCGTCCGAGGTCACGATCGTGCCGTCGGGGGCGCGGCCGAAATTGCCCGCGCGGGTATAGCCGGTGCGCCCGTCGGGCATCTCGATCTGGAAATAGCCGGCGCCGTCGATCGCGACGTCGAGCCCGTTGCCCGTCGTCTGGAACGTACCCTGCGTATCCATGCGCGCGGTGCCGTTGAGCGCGACGCCGGTGCCGAGATTGAGCCCGGTGGCATAGCGGTTTTCGGCCGTCGACGGGGCACCCGCCTGCGTCATCATCTGATAGCTCAACGTCTCGAAGCTCGCGCGGTCGCGCTTGAAGCCCGTCGTGTTGACGTTGGCGAGGTTGTTGGCGATCACCTGCATCCGGAAGCCCTGGGCATCCAGACCGGTCCGCGCGACGTGCAAGGCACCGATACTCATCTCATAATCTCCTTAACGGGGAAGCTGCATCAGGCTGGCGGTCGCGCTATCCATGTCGCGCACGTCGCCGATCATCTTCAATTGGGTGTCCCAGCTGCGGCTCGCCTCGATCATCTCGACGAGCGCGCTGGTCGCGCTGACGTTCGATCCTTCGATCGAGCGGGTCAGCAGCCGCGCTTCGGGATCGTCGGGCAATATGCCGCCGCCCTTCACGCGGAACAGGCCGTCAAGGCCCTTGGCGATGTCCGATCCCGTCGGGGTCGCGAGCCGGAGCCGGTCAACCTCCTGCGGATTTTCGGGATCGCCGCCCTGCGGCACGATCCACACACGGCCTTCCTGGTCGATCGTGATCGCGTCGGCGGGCGGGATCGTCACCGGCCCCTGCCCGCCCTGAACCGGATGGCCGTCGCCGGTGGTAAGCAGCCCGCTCGGCGAAATCTGCAAATCGCCGCGCTTTGTGTAGGCCTCTTCGCCATTTTTCGCCTGGACCACAAGCAGCGCATCGCCCTGCATCGCAATGTCGAGATCGCGCCCTGTCGAGGTGATGGTGCCGGCGCGCATGTCGGCGCCGAGCACCTCTTCCGACGACATGGCACGGGCATCGAGCCCGCTGCCATCGAGCCACAGCGTCTGCGCATTGGCCATGTCGGCGCGGAAGCCCGGCGTTTCGGCGTTCGCCAGATTGTTGGCAATCGCCGTCTGCCGGGACATGCTGCCCCGCATCGCGGTGAGGCTGGTGTAGATGAGGCGGTCCATCGAAATTCTCCCGGCAGGCGGCGGTCAGCGTTACGTCAGCGCATGCCGATGATCGTCTGGGTCAGCTGCGACGCGCCCTCGATCGCCTTGGCATTCGCCTGGAAATTGCGCTGCGCCGACATCAGCATCACCAGTTCCTCGGTGATATCGACATTCGAGCGTTCGAGCGCGCCCGAACGGACCGCCCCCATCGAGCCGTTGGTCGGACCATCGATCGTCGGCGGACCGCTTTCGCCCGTCGACTGCCAGTGCGCGTCGCCGGTGGGGCGCAGGCCCGACATCGTCGGGAAGGTCGCCATCGCAACCTTGCCGAGCATCTGGTCTTCGCCATTGGCAAAGGTGGCGGTGACGAGCCCATCGAGCCCGATCGACACATTGACCAGCGACGAGGTCGGGTCCGACGGCGCGCCCGTGGGCAGCTGCATGTCGAATGCACCGGCAAGCGTGTTGTTGGTGACATTGCCGTCGGCATCGACCGGCAGCAGCTGCAGCTTCGCCCCGGTCGTGTCGATGACATAGCCGTCGGGGGTCGGTTCGAACGAACCGTTGCGCGTATAGGTAATCGCTTCGGTCGGCGGATTGCCCTTCACGATAAACATGCCCTCGCCGACGATCGCCATGTCGAGCGTCTTTTCGCTGGCTTCGTACGACCCCTGCGTGAACTGCTGGGTGATGCCGTTGAGGCGCGTGCCCTGCCCCGCGATTGTCTTCGTCGACTGCGTCGGCGATGAAGCGAAAATATCACCGAACTGCGCCTTGCTGCGCTTGAAACCGATCGAGCCGGCGTTGGCGATATTGTTCGAGATGACCGACATATCGGTCTGCGAGGCCTTGAGGCCCGAAAGCGACGTATAGAATGACATGAGTTTATCCTTCCTGCGTGGTGGGGGTCGAAGGCGTCGCCGCCTTGATGTCCTGAAGCAGCTGCGTCTGCGCCGCGAGCTGCTCCGAAATGTGCGCGAGCACATTGTTCGTCTCGCTGATCCCGGCGAGGCTGGAAAATTGCGCCATCTGTGCAACCATCTGCTGGTTATCGACCGGGTTGAACGGATCCTGCTGCGACAGCTGCGCGGTCATCAGGCGAAGGAAGTCGCTCTGATCCATCTGCTGCCCCGTGCCTTTGGCATTTATCACGGGGTTGCTGTTGCTGGTGATGCTGTTGACGCTCATTTTACTGTCCCATCCTGAGGGTTTCGTTGATCAGGCCTTTCGCGGTTTCGAGGACCTGGACGTTGTTTTGATACTGGCGCGCGGTCTCGACCATCTCGACCAGTTCGGCGGCGCTATCGACCGCGGCTTCCCAGACGTTGCCGTCGGCATCCGCGAGCGGGTTCGATGGATCGTGGCGCTTCGACGGCGCCATTTTCGAGGTCGTGACCTGGTCGATCTGGACCGTCGCGCGGCCGTGATCGTCCATCACGGTACGAAACACCGGCTTCAATGAACGGAAAGCGCCCGCCTCACTGCCCGCAACCGTTCCTGCGTTGGCGAGGTTCGACGCGGTGGTGTTGAGCCGGACGAGCTGCGCCGACATCGCGCGGCCGCTGATGTCGAAGACGGAGAAATTGCCGTTCATCGTCATTCGCCCTTGATCGCGCGGGTCAGCGTGTTGATGCGGCCGCTGAGGAACGACAAGCTCGAGCGATAGGCGAGCGCGTTTTCGGCGTAGGCGGTCTGCTCGGTCGCCATTTCGACGGTGTTGCCGTCGAGCGAGGCCTGAACCGGGACGCGATACGAAATCGCACCGTCGGTCGAGCCGCCCTGCTGTGCGAGATCGAGCGCCTTGGCGAAATCGATGTCGCGCGCCTTGTAATTCGGCGTTGCGGCGTTCGCGATGTTCGACGCGAGCATCATCATGCGCTGGCTGCGCAGCTGGAGCGCCGTCGCGTGCAGGCCAAAGAGTTTCTCGGATGCCATCATCACATTCCTTCGCTTGCCGCTATCCCGCGGCGGAGCCTTTCGCCGGGTCCGAGCCAAGTGCGGCACGAACGCGCGGAAAACATCAAGGCATGATGCAATGGGCGTGCCAAATATTGTTTATCCTTTATTTTCAAATATTTAATTAGAGGTGACAGTGAGATCGATTTGCGCGAGTCAAAAATCTGACGACGCCGCAGGCAGCTCCGCAAAACACCGCATCAAACCGCGACTGGCACGCTTCCTGCAAAATGACGAACGACCATTTTGGCCCCAAAGGAGATGGACCTTGTCCCGCAAAACTCTCGCGCGCCTTGCCGGCCTCGCCGCATGTGCTCTCGCCGCCCCCGTTGCGAACGCCCAGCAGGGCAATGAGGATTGGCAGACGATCGACGTGCTGACCGACATGGTCGCCAAGGCGATGGGCCGCAATGCGACCCCGGTCGATCGCCGCATCAAGCTCGCACGCTGCCCCGAACAGGCGTCGGTCACCATGATCGACGCGCAGACGCTCGCGGTCCGCTGCGCCTCGCTTGGCTGGCGCCTGCGCGTTCCGATGACCGCCCCCGCGGGTGCGTCGCCGGTCGCAGCTAGCTTCGCCCGTCCCGCAGCGAGCGCGCCCGTCATTCGCCGCGGCGACAATGTCCGCGTGACGATCGACACCGAAAGCTATTCGATCAGCTATGCCGCGGTCGCGACCCAGGACGGTCGCGTCGGCGAAACGATCGCCTTGCGCGGCAGCGACGCCAAATCGATGCTCAGCGCCACCGTCACCGGTCCGGGCCGCGCGAGCCTGCAAGACTGACACCCCTTCACGACCCACCCACTTGGCCCGGGCTGTCGGCTTTCCGACGGCGCCGGGCCTTTCTTTTGTCTTTTTGCGGCGAGCCGCCTTAATCGCCCCGAACGCCGTCCGTTAAAGCCTTCGTGAACCGCGTCGTCACTTTTCTGACGGCACCGGATGGAGGCTTTTATGTCGGGTGACAGCAAGATCGGACCAGTTGGCGGCATCAGCCGTGCCGGCCCGCTGCGCAGGGTCGCCAGCGAGGCGGCGACCGCGATGCGCGCCCAAACACAGCTTCAGCCGGTGCAGGACAATGTGCCGACGGCGCGACTGAGCCGCCTTGCGACCAGCCTCGCCGACCAGGCGGCGCCGGTCGACGTTGCACGCGTCGCGACGCTGCGCACCGCGATCGCCAACGGCAGCTATGGCGTGCATCCCGCGATCATCGCCAGCGCGATGATCGACTTCCACGGCCGCGGGGGCGAATGATGCAGGTACAGATGGAAGACCTGCAATCGCGGCTCAACGACCTGGTCGGCGCGCTCGACGGCCATGACGCCGGCGCGATTATCGCCGCGACCGAGGAATTGGCGACCGCGGTGATCCTATTCCGTGGCGTCACCATCCCTGCGGGGAGCGAACATCGCGCCCGCGCGCTGATGGGCCAAACACTCAACCAGCTCGAAGCCGCCGCGATGCGCGTCAACATCTTGAAGAACTGGACGCGTCAGAGGATTGACAAAAGCCACGACATCCGCGGCACCCGGCCGCGCGGTGCGGCTTTAAGCTACTGATAACCAGATAAATATCCGCCGTTTCTGCGAAATGGCACGATGATTGCTTTTGGTCTGCTGAACAAGCGGAACCAAAGACCATGAACGCAGTCAACAATCCCCTGGGCCCGGCCCGCATAGCCGCACCCGTCATGGACGCGGTGCAGAGCGCGTCGGCGCGCACGGGGATCGATTTCGATTATCTGGTCGACGTCGCGCGCGTCGAAAGCGGTTATAACCCAACCGCGAAAGCGTCGACCTCGTCGGCGCGCGGGCTGTATCAGTTCACCAAGCAGACCTGGCTCGCGACGCTCGATCGCCATGGCGCAAACCACGGCCTCGCCTGGGCCGCCGACGCGATCGGCCGCGACGCATCGGGGCGCCTGTCGGTTTCCGATCCGGTGCTCCGCCAGCAGATTCTCGACCTGCGCGACGATCCCGCCGCCTCGTCGAGCATGGCCGCCGCGCTGACCGGCGACAATCGCGACTATATCGAAAGCCGGATCGGTCGCAGCGCCGAACCCGTCGACCTCTACCTCGCGCATTTCCTGGGGTCGAGCGGCGCTGCCAATTTCTTGACCGCGCTCGCAGCGAATCCCGATCAGCCGGGCGCATCGATGATGCCCGAGGCCGCGGCCGCGAACCGCTCGGTCTTCTATGCCCCCGACGGCAGCATGCGCAGCCTCGCCGAGATCCGCGAACGCTTTCGCGTGAAGCTCGATGACGGCGGCAAGATCGAAAATATGAAGCCCTTCGCCCCTTCGGGCTGGCACGCTGAGACGAGCAGTTCGGCGGGCCTCGCAGGCGGCGGACGCCCGCCGCTCCAGATGATGGATATCCAACCTATGCCCAAAACTCTCTCGATGGGCTTTGCCGCCGATGCCTATCGGCGGCTCGCGTCGCTTTCGGGAGGCGCGGCATGACCGCCGGCTTCAACCTCGGCAACATCGGCCGCATGGCGGGCACCGCGGCGCTGCCCGTCGGAATGCTGATTCTCGTCGGCTTGATGGTGATCCCGGTTTCGCCGCTGATCCTCGACATCAGCTTCGTCGCCAATATCATGATCAGCCTCGCGATCCTGATGGTCGCGCTGTCGGCCGCAAAGCCGCTCGACTTTTCGTCCTTTCCGACTGTCCTGCTCCTCGCGACCTTGTTCCGGCTTGCGCTCAACGTCGCCTCGACACGCGTTGTTCTGGTCCACGGCCATGAGGGCACTGCAGCGGCGGGCCATGTCATCGAAGCCTTCGGGCAGGTGCTGATTGGCGGCGATTATGTCGTCGGCCTTTTCGTCTTTTTCGTGCTGATGATCATCAACATGGTCGTGATCACCAAGGGCGCCGGGCGCGTGTCCGAAGTGTCCGCGCGCTTCACCCTCGACGCCCTGCCGGGCAAGCAAATGGCGATCGACGCCGACCTCAACGCCGGGCTGCTCAGCCCCGAGGAAGCCAAGGCACGCCGCGTCGAAGTCGCGACCGAAGCCGATTTTTATGGCTCGATGGACGGTGCGTCGAAATTCGTGAAGGGCGACGCGATCGCCGGCCTGCTGATTCTGTTCGTCAATATCATCGGCGGGCTGATCCTGGGCATTTTCAGCCATGGCCTGAGCTTCTCCGAAGCCGGCAGCAATTATGTCACGCTCGCGATCGGCGATGCGCTGGTGGCGCAGATCCCGGCGCTGCTGCTCTCGATCGCCGCCGCCGCCATCGTCACCCGCGTCGCCTCGCCGTTCGATCTCAGCGGCCAGATCAGCAGCCAGTTTGCGGCGCCGTCGGTCTGGATGGCGGTCGGCGGCATCCTCTTCATCCTCGGGCTCGTCCCCTCGATGCCGCAGATGCTGATCCTGCCCGCCGCAGCTTTGTCCTTCGGCATGGGCTGGCAGCTGCGCCGCAGTGCCGCCGCGATTGCCGACTTGCCCGAACCCGCCGCCCCCGCGCCCGACCCGTCGCGGATCGAATGGGCCGACGTCAGCGACGCAAGCGCGTGCCAGCTCGAGATCGGCTATGCGCTCGTCACCCTCGTCGACGAACGCAAGGGTTCGCCGCTGATGACGCGCATCACGGGCATCCGCCGCCAGCTGTCGAAAGAACTCGGCTTCGTCATCCCGCCGGTAAAGGTCAGCGACGATTTGTCGTTGCCCGGCAACGTCTATCGCATCTCGGTCGCCGGGGTGATCGTCGGCGAAGACGAGGTCTTCCCCAACGAAATGCTCGCGCTCGATTCGGGTGACCTCGTCACCAAGGTCGTCGGCCGCCCGTGCAAGGACCCGACCTTCGGCCTCGATGCGCTGTGGATTCCCAAGGCGATGCAGAATGATGCGATCGCCGCGGGTTATACCGTCGTCGACCCGGCGACCGTGGTTGCGACGCACCTCAACAACAGCATCGTCGGATCGGCGGCCGAACTGTTCGGGATCGACGATGCGCAGGCGCTGATCGAGAATCTCAAGGTTCATTATCCGCAGCTCGCGCAGAATCTCTCACCCCAGGGCTATTCGCTGCCGCGCGTCGCGAGCCTCTGCAAATCCTTGCTCGTCGAGCGCGTACCGCTGCGCGATTTCCGCAAGATCGCCGAAGCGATGGTGTCGCTCGCGGCGCAACAGCTTGGCGAAATCGACTTGGTCGAAGCGGTGCGCCAGCGCATCGGCGCGCTGATCGTCCAGACGATCGTGCCGAGCCGGATGCCGCTGCCCGTCGTGACCTTCAGCCCCGAGGTCGAGATGTTGCTCAACCAGGCGGTGCGCGCCAATCCCGCCGCCGAATGGCCGTTCGAACATGGCATGGCGATGACGATCATCGAACAGGTCGGCCAGGCGGTCGAGCCGCTGCTTCTGCAAACGCGCAGCTTCGCGCTCGTCGCCTCGCCGATCTGCCGCTCGGCGCTGTCGCGGCTGGTGCGCGCCACTTTCCCGGATGTCGCCGTCATTTCGTACCTCGAAATCCCGGCGAACAAGCAGACCGAAATCGTCGCGACGATCGGCGCCGAAGTGCCCCGCCTCGCGTCCGGGCCCGAAGCCCATATGGAGGACCAACCACATGAGAATTGAGCCCGCCGAACAATTTGCCGGGACCGCCAGCCGCGCGCCGCGCGCGCGCGGCTACGGCGAAAGTGTCGAAGCGCTGGTCGAGGAATATTCGCCGCTGGTCCGCAAGATCGCGTGGCAGGTATTTTCGCGCGTGTCGCGGACGAGCGAGCTCGACGACCTGATCCAGACCGGGCTCATCGCGCTGATCGAGGCGAGCCGCAATTATGAAGAGCGCGGCTTCGCCTTTGCCACCTATGCGACGACGCGCATCCGCGGCGCGATGATCGACCAGCTGCGCCGCGAAGCAGACGTCGGCCGTTCGGCGATGGTTGCGGCGAAGCGGATTCACGCGATGCGCAGCACGCTCGAACAGCAGTTGATGCGCGCGCCGACGACGGCCGAAATGGCGGTCGCGTTCGATATGTCGGCGGAGGACTATTTCGCGCTCGAGCGCAATGCGACGCACGGCCGGTCGACCTCGCTCGACGAACTCACCGACATCGGCGCGTTCCTTGCCGCCGACGAAGACGCTGGCGCCGACGAACGGTTCGAACAGGAGGATCTGATGGGCGCGCTGCGCCAGTGCGTCGGCCGCCTGTCGCATCGCGAACAGATGGTGTTGCAGCTCTATTTCTTCGAAGAACTCAACCTGCACGAGATCGGGTTGACCCTCGACGTTAGCGCCGCGCGCATTTGCCAGATCAAGCGCGAAGCGATGATCAAGGTCGATCGCATGATGAAGGACATGACCGAATAGGGGTGACCGGGTGCGGCGCGCGCGACCAGTCGGCCCGCACCCGATCGGGGGGGGTCAGGCGGCCAGCGTCTGCGCGTTACGCCAGGCGGCGCCGATTTTGTCGAAATAGGTGGCCATGCGTTCGGTCCCCATATCGGTGAGCCGGACGATTGTCCGCCGACGGTCGCGCTCGTCGATCGAGCGGTGCACCAGCCCCCGCCGTTCGAGCGCGCTGATCATGCGCAGACCCGACGAGAGCGGGACGCCCGCGCCGGTCGCGAGATCGCTGGCGCTGAGCACGCGGCCGTGCGCGCCCGCGAGCATCAGGTCGAGCATCATATCCCACACCGGCCCCGACATTTCGGCGCTGCCGAAATGGCTGCGCCGGATGCGCCGCATCTGGATGCTGAACGACAGCTGGTCGAGCAGCCCCGTCTTTTGGGGCGCCTCGGGTCGGCTGCTGTCGACCGCGCGCAACGTCGCGACGGGCGATTCCTCGCCGCGGCCAGCAAGCAGGTCATGGATCTGGTCGACCCGCGATTTCAGTTCGGCAATTTCTTGATTCGAAAATTGCTGCATGTGACAATGCCCCTGGGGAGCCACACATCAGGCCGCAACGTCACTCCGCCGACTGGACGAACCCGATGCATAGATGATCAGCAGCAGGATCGGGTACGATATATAGACTGAGAGGAGCGAATAGGGTCGCGCCAATATCTCCGAGAACATGAACTTCTGGATATGGCCGAAAATGGCGATCAATTGCCATCCGGTAATCCAGTAGGGCCAGAAACTCTGCGTCCGCATGGCAATGAACCAGAAACTCAGCAGAACCAGCATGTCTATAAGGAAGATATTCAGTTCGATATCAGTCCAAGTCGGAAAAGGCGTCAAGGCACTGGTGAGGACCGAGGCGATCAATGCCGTATAGGCAGCCCAGCGCTCCAGTGGTCCGCCGCGTCGAGTCGCGACGGCCACGGTGAGGAGCAGCACGGCATAATAAATCGCCACGGACCACATTGTGGCAGTCAACCTTTCTTGCGGATCAACCGGCCTTCACGAACGCCGGGGCGTCGACACCCGAACGATCGTTGCTGCCTTCGTCGACGAGCTTCGCAGCGGCCGGCTTGACGCCCGCGCCGAACATGCGCGTGCCGAGGCCGACTTCCTTCTGCGTCACCGTCAGCGCCAGATGCGCATCGGTGAGCAGCTGGCGAACTTCGCCGGCGGCGGCAAGCGCATGCGCGACCTTGGCCATCGCATCCTGGCCGACGATCGCCGACATGTTGGTTTCGCGGCGCGCGGTGGGCAGCGTCGCGGCGAGCTGGGCGATGCGGATCATCGCTTCGTCGATGGCGTCTTCGGCCATGTGCAGGTCGGAAGCTATCTTCTTCGCCGCAGAAACTCGTTGATTCAGCATTTTCTTTTTCCTTGAAAAAGAATGCTACCGGTTCCCCCCCGCAGCATTCGTTCGAACATCAGGTCAGAACACGACCGAGTCCGACAAGGATCGAATAGAGGGCGGAGAAAGCCAATATTGTCGCAAAAGCGATCAAAATCGGCCAGATAATCCTTTCCATCAACCCATGCCGGTTGGCCGGCTGGGACGCGGTAGGAAATGGCGAACCTATATCGAAAAATCGCCGAAACGAACTGCGCCCCGGCTCGGCATCGGCGGGCGGCGTAACGTCGCCTAGGTCGATCAATTGATATGTCAAAGGCTGATAAGGGGTAACATGATCGAAGACACCGTTAACTGCCAGTATCCGCGCAGCCTCTATCCTGTTAGAAACATTAAGTTTTTTCAACACACGCCGTACACGTTCGTCGACGGTGTGCGGAGAGACGTTCATCAGCCGCGCAATCTGCTTGGAATTTTTATGCTCATAAACATGCCGCAACGTTTCGATCTGCGCGGCAGACAGCAGGCTGATGTAATTGTCGGGATCGCCTTGCACGGCCGTTGGAATAGAGCATCGCGAGTCGAAATCAAGGTCGGTAGATGGCGAATCTCCCCTTTGACCCATTCTCGGCCACCGTCGCGACGTCGATTGGGCGCCCGGTTACCGGCTCTCCTTGAGCGTGCGATAGCGGAGGATTGATTTTTCAATGTGCCGGCGCGCAGCGCGGCGCGCCGCGACAGGATCGCCCGCTTCGATCGCGGCCACGATCGCCTCATGGTCGCGATTGATCGTCCGGGCATAGCGCTGGTGCCGCACCGGATCATCGCCCTGCAGATATAACCGCCGGGACGGAACCAGCCGCACGCCAAGAAACTGCGTAAAGCGCAGAAAATAAGGGTTGCCTGTCGCGCTCGCGATCGCGGCGTGAAAAGCCGCGTCGGCGTCGACCGAAGCGTCGACGTCGCTGCTTTCCTCCATCGCCGCGAGCGTGCGGCGTAGCGCCGCCAGATCGGCGTCGGTGCGGCGCCGCGCCGCAAGGTCCGCCATCTCGGTCTCGAAACCCATGCGCATTTCCAGCAGCTTCAGCACATCATCGATCTCGCCGATCTCTTCGGCGGTGACCTGAAAAGCGCGATATTGAGCGCCATCGGGCACATAAGCCCCCGACCCACGCCGCGATTCAAGCAATCCGCGCGCGGACAACCGCGAATAGGCCTCGCGCACGACGGTGCGGCTCACGCCGAACGTCTCGGTGATCTCTTTTTCGGTCGGGAAACGCGATCCGACGGGCATCTCGCCCGTCTCGATCTGTTCCTCGAAGCGCTGGACCAGATCATCCGCCAGCGATGCCGCCTTGGTTATCGCCATGGACGATGCGTTATCATCGCGTCGCGAGACTGGCTAGGGCCGGAAATCGGGCCGCTGGCCATCGACATAGCTATCCCAAGCCTCGCGCATCGCAAAATCCCCGCCGCGATCCCACGCCGCGCCGCTGTAATAGACAAACGGCCGACCGGGTTGGACACGCACAAGGATCAGATAATTGTCGGAGTCCTCGGTAAAACCGGCAAAACGCGCCGGATCGACGATCACCGCCGCCGCCATCCGTCCCTTGCCGCTATTGCCTTCGCCGTCCGCCGGTCCCCACCAGCTTATCCGTGCGCCCGCTTCGTCTTTCCGAACCTCGCCGAGCTTGCTACCGTCCACCGGCCGTTTCGAGATGCCGATGCCGACGATCATCTCTGCATCGCTGCTCGACGCGATGGTCGAGGTCATTCGCGTGAAGTTGGTTCCCGCGGGCAGCGTGAAACGCCGATTCTCGCGCACCGTGCGGAGCGTATCGACCGGCCAGGGATCATATTCCACCGAGAAATCGGCGACCTCGGGGCCAGAGTGTAGGATTTTCGGCCGCACATAGTTGCGCGAGGTCCACAGTTTGTTGTCGTGCCAGATGCCGAGCCCCCCGGTCCCGCGCCCGGTGCCGACATTGTAGAAATCGATCCCCTCGCCATGGTCGGCATGCTGGTCGCCGGTACGCAATTGCCGGTCCATGAAGGGCCAGCGCACGCGCTTGCCCCACGCATCGATCCCCGACGACGACGGCGGCTCGGCCGCCTCGAGCGCGCGGCCATAGATACGAAACGCGATCCGGTCGTTTTCCCAAAGCAGGTCGTCGAAGCGATAATCGGCGATCACCGCGGCGGCGCGCACCTTTTGCTCGTCGGCCGTCGCGGGGCGCATCGGCTTATGCTCCTGCCCCGTCACGGGGACGGCGAGCAACGCCAGCGCAAGTATGATTTTTCGCATCACCAACTCCACATCGTTCCGTCCTCGAGCCGGTTTACCGGCAGATAGGCACGGGCATAAGGAAAGGTTTCGGCCAGCGCCTCGTCAATATCGACGCCAAGGCCCGGCGCATCGCCCGGATGCAGCATGCCGTCCGCAAAGCGATAGGCGTGCGGGAAGACCGCGTCGGTCTCGACCGTGTGGCGCATATATTCCTGAATGCCGAAATTGGGGATCGCGAGCCCCAGATGCAGCGCGGCGGCCATCGTCACTGGCGACAGGTCCGTCGCGCCATGGCAGCCGGTGCGGACCTGATACAGATCGGCGAGCGAGGCGATCTGCCGCATATGGGTAATGCCGCCGGCATGGAGCACGGTCGCGCGAATATAGTCGATCAGCCGGTTTTCGATCAGCGCCTTGCAATCCCATACCGACGAAAAGATTTCGCCGACCGCGAGCGGGGTCGTCGTGTGCTGACGGATCAGGCGAAATGCCTCCTGATCCTCGGCTGGGGTCGCGTCCTCGATCCAGAAGGGACGATAGGGCTCCAAATCCTTGCCGAGCCGCGCCGCCTCGATGGGGGTCAGGCGGTGGTGGACGTCGTGGAGCAGGTGGACGTCCCAGCCGAGCGCCTCGCGCGCCGCGGCGAACAGCTCGGGCACGACGCGCAGATATTTGCTCGTCGACCAGACATTCTCGGTCGGCAGGTCATTATCAGCGGGCTCGTAGAAATAGCGATCCTGGCTGACGCCATAGGTCGACGCCATTCCCGGCACCCCGCATTGCAGGCGGATCGCCTTGTAACCCTGCTCCTGATAATCGAGCGCGGCCTCGATCGTGTCGGCGATCGTCGCCCCGTTGGCATGGCCATAGACCATGCACCCCTCGCGCGATGCGCCGCCGAGCAGCTGGTACACCGGCAGCCCCGCGATCTTGCCCTTGATATCCCAGAGCGCCATGTCGACCGCGGCGATCGCCGCCATCGTCACCGGGCCGCGGCGCCAGTACGCGCCCTTGTAGAGATATTGCCAGATATCTTCGATGCGGTGCGCGTCACGCCCGATCAGGCAGGGGATGACATGCTCCGACAAATAGGCAGCCACCGCGAGTTCGCGGCCGTTGAGCGTCGCGTCACCGACGCCCGTCGTCCCGTCATCGCATTCGATCTTCAGAGTCGTGAAATTCCGCCCCGGTGATGCCACGATAACGCGCGCTGACACGATCTTCGGCATTCTTTCCCCTTCGCTTCGATTCCAAAGTTGTCTGACAACCTTATTGACAGGCTCGCGTCAAAAGGGAAAGACATATGTGAACGGTCTCAGAGAATGCCGCAAACCAGGGAGCGGAACAGGATGCGAAGCGGGTGGCTTGCCTTGGCGAGCGTTATGGCTCTGACGGCGGGTGCAGCGATCGCGCAGGACGCGGGTGTCGCGCATCCCGACCGCTGGCCCAGCCTTGCCGCAGCGGCACCCGACGCTGCGATCGAAGCCCGCATTGATGCGCTGATCGCCGCGATGTCGCTCGAGCAAAAGGTCGGGCAAATCGTCCAGGGCGATATCGGCAGCACGACCCCCGAAGATGTCGCGACCTATCATCTCGGCTCGATCCTAAACGGCGGCAGTTCGTCGCCCGGCGGTGATGATTTCGGCCCGGCATCGGCGTGGGTTGCGGCGGCCGACGCCTATTATGATGCGTCGATGCGCCCGAACGGAAAGCTGCCGCGTATCCCGGTGATGTGGGGATCGGACGCGGTCCATGGCCATAATAATATCGTCGGCGCGACGCTCTTCCCGCACAATATCGGCCTCGGCGCCGCACGGAATCCGGCGCTGATGGAGAAGATCGGGCGGGTCACCGCGATCGAGATGCGGGTGACCGGGCTCGATTGGACCTTTGCCCCGACGATCGCGGTCGCCCGCGACGATCGCTGGGGCCGGACCTACGAGAGCTTTGGTGAGGATCCGGCGATTGCGACAAGCTATGCCGCCGCGCTCGTGCACGGCCTGCAGGGGCGGCGCAGCGATCCGGACTGGCTCAAGGGCCCGCATATCATTGCCACCGCCAAGCATTTCCTCGCCGACGGTGGCACCGCCGACGGGCGCGACCGCGGCGACGCGAAGATCGCCGAAGCCGAACTGATCCGCTTCCACGCTCCCGCCTATGTCGCGGCGCTGAAGGCCGATGTGCAGAGCGTGATGGCGAGTTTTTCGGGATGGAATGGCGTCAAGATGCACGGCAACGCCAGCCTGCTGACGAGCGTCCTCAAGCAGCGCTGGGGCTTCGACGGGCTCGTCGTCGGCGACTGGGATGGCCATGCCAAGGTGCCGGGCTGTAGCCCGACCGACTGCCCGGCGTCGATCGTGGCGGGTCTCGACATGTTTATGGGTCCGGCGAGCTGGAAGGGGCTCTACGCCTCGACGCTCGCCGCCGCAGAGGCAGGCGCGCTGCCGATGGCGCGGCTCGACGATGCGGTGCGCCGTATCCTCCGCGTCAAGCTGCGCGCCGGGTTGTTCGAGGCGGGCAAGCCGTCGTCACGCGAATATGCGGGCCGCTATGAATTGCTCGGCGCGCCCGACCATCGCACGGTGGCACGGGAGGCGGTGCGCGAATCGCTGGTACTGCTGAAGAACAGCGGCGTTCTGCCGCTCAAGCCCGACGCCCGCATTCTCGTCGCGGGCGACGGCGCCGACAATGTCGCCAAGCAATCGGGCGGCTGGACGTTGAGCTGGCAGGGGACGGGAACGAAGCCCGAGCATTTCCCGGGCGCGACCTCGATCTTTGCCGGCGTGCGCGACGCGGTGAAAGCCGGTGGCGGAACGACAGAGCTTTCGCTCGAAGGCCGCTTCAAAACCAGACCGGACGCGGCGATCGTCGTGTTCGGCGAAGACCCCTATGCCGAATTCCAAGGCGACCGCGCCGATCTTTATTTCGACGACACGCGCGGCAGCCTCGACGCGATGAAGCGCCTCAAAGCAGCAGGTATTCCCGTCGTCGCGGTCTTCCTTTCGGGCCGCCCGCTGTGGGTCAATCGCCATATCAACACCGCCGACGCCTTCATCGCCGCATGGCTGCCGGGATCGGAGGGCGCCGGGGTCGCCGATGTCCTGTTCGGCAAGGTCGACTTCAAGGGCAAACTGCCCTTCTCGTGGCCCGCCGATGCCAAAGGCGCACCGCTCAATATCGGCGATGCCGATTACGAGCCGCTTTATCCTTTAGGCTTCGGCCTGACGCTTGCCGATCGCTCGACCGGCGCGGCGCTATCGGAAGACCCCGGGATCATCGTCGAACAGCCCCTCACCGGACCGATCTTCACGCGCGGCCGCGCCGTCGGAACCCGCCTGCTCCAGATCGACGGCGCGAACGACAGTCCGCAGGCGATCAGCGGCGCCGCGGACAATGGCGCGATCGCGGTCCGCCCTGTCGATCGCGACGCGCAGGAGGATGCGCGCGAAATTGCCTGGTCGGGCAAGTCGCGAGGGACATTGATCGTCGCCAATCCGCGCGCCGCCGATTTGTCGGCCGCGGGGCCGCTTGCGCTGGCGCTCGACCTTCGCGTCGATCAGGCGCCGACCGCGCCCGCGATGCTGGAAATCCGCTGCGGCCCCGGCTGCACCGCGCGGCTCGATATCGCCGATCGCCTTGCCACCATCGCGGGCAAGGGCTGGCAGAGCGCGTCGATTCCGCTGTCGTGCGTGCCCGGCGCCAAGCTCGATAATATCACCGCGCCTTTCGCGCTTTCGTCGAGCGCGCCGCTGCGCCTCACCCTGTCCTCGATCGCCCTCACCCCCGTAAAGGAAACGCCATGCCGCTGAGCCTCTTTGCCCTGATGATGTCCGCCCCCGCCGCGGTCGCCGCCACGGCCGAACCCGTCATGCCGAAACCCGCCGACATTCTCGCACAGACGCGCCGCGTCGCCGACTGGCAGCTGACGCACCGCGAGGCCTGGGACAAGATGCCCGCCGCGCGGCCGAGCGTGCGTGAGCCGCGCGACTGGCAGCAAGCGACCTTTTGGGTCGCGCTCACCGACCTCGCCGAACGTGACGCGCGCTACCGCGATCCGGTCGTTGAACTCGGCCGCGCCCAGAAATGGCAGCTCGGCAAGCTCGCCTATCATGCGGACGACCAGCTGATCGCGCAGGCGTGGGAATGGGCGGCGCGCAACGGCGGCGGTGCCGAGGCGCTTGTCCCCGCACGCGCCTATTTCGATAATGTCTTCACCAACCGCCGCACGAATAGCCTCGAATTCATCCCCACCCAGCCGGGCGGCGGTTATTCCTTGTGCACCGAGCGTTGGTGCTGGTGCGACGCGCTGTTCATGGCCCCCCCGACGATGCTGCGCATCGGCATGGCGACCGGCGACAAGCGCTACGCGGACTTCGTCCACCAGGAATGGAAAGCGACGACCGACTATCTCTTCGACCCGAGCGAAGACCTTTATTTCCGCGATAGCCGTTTCTTCGACCAGCGCGATACCAAGGGACGCAAGCTGTTCTGGAGTCGCGGCAACGGCTGGGTGATGGGCGGCCTCGTCCGCGTGCTGCAGATACTCGACAAGGACGATCCGCAGCGGCCCTATTATGAGGGGCTGTTCAAGAAAATGGCGGCCAAGCTCGTCACTTTGCAAAAGGCCGACGGCTATTGGCCCGCCTCGCTGCTCGATCAGGATCCGGGCACGCCGCCCGAATCGAGCGGCACCGCTTTCTTCACCTATGCCTTTGCGTGGGGCGTCGACAATGGCCTGCTCGACCGTAAATCCTACGAGCCCGCGGCGATTCGCGGCTGGGCGGCGTTGCAGCGCGCGGTGCAGAAGGACGGGATGCTCGGCTGGGTCCAGCAGGTCGGCGACCGCCCCGACAGCGTCGCCGCCGAGGAGACGCAATTTTACGGCTCGGGCGCCTATCTGCTCGCCGGCACGGCGATGTACGATTTGGCGCAGAAGCGCCAAAAGCGCTGAAAACCGGCGGCAAGGCGGCCAATCGGCGGGAATCCGCTGTACGATTGACTTCACGCCATAAGTTGTATTACATCTAGTGGTGACACCGGTATCAATTTCTTTATCGAAAAATGACACCGGTAGCAATTTCTATCGTCGGCATCGAGATCGGCGAAACAGGGAGAGGGATTATGAAATTACGTCCGGTCATGATGACCCGCGCCGCACTGCTGGCGTCGGCCGCGCTGATTGCCGCCACCCCCGCCTGGAGTCAGGAGGCACCCGCCGAAATCGCAAGCGACCAGCCCGCGGCCGCCGATGGCGGCGACGAAATCCTCGTCACCGGCACGCGCGCGACGCAGCGCAGCTCGATCGAATTCAAGCGCGCCGCCGATGTCATCGTCGATGGCCTCGTCAGTGACGAGATCGGCGCGACGCCGGACAATTCGGTCGGCGACACGCTTGAACGCATCGTCGGCGTCTCGGCCGACCGCTTCAAGGGCAACGCCAACGAGCTGTCGGTGCGCGGCCTTGGTCCGACATTGAGCTTTTCGACCTTCAACGGCCGCGAGGTGTCGACCGCGGGCCCAGACCGTTCGGTCGCCTTTCAGCAATTCCCGTCCGAACTCGTCAACGGCGTCCTCGTCTACAAGACCCAGCGTGCTGACTTCCTCGAGGGCGGCGTCGGCGGGGTGATCGAGCTGCGGTCGATGAAGCCGCTCGATTATGGCAAGCGGCGTATCCAGTTCGAGGTGCGCGGCGATTTCCAGCCGCAGGACAATGACGTCTACCAGCATGACGGGCTCGGTTATCGCGCCAATTTCTCCTACACCGACCAGTTCGAAACCGGGCTCGGCGATATCGGCGTCTCGATCGGCTACCAGCGGCAGGACACGACCGCGCCCGAGGATTATTATAACGGCAATTCCACCTTCCAGCTCTGCAACACATCGGCGAACAACCCGTCGCTGGTGACGGGATCGGCGGCAACGCTCGTTGCAGCGGGCGCAGGCGCCAATTGCACCTTCGCAACCGGCCCGCGCTCGGTTCCGCCGAGCACCGGCGCGACCCCCGTGCTCGTCGGCGAGACCCGCGGCGACACCTATTTCGCCAATTCGTCGCGCAGCTTTCGCTCACAATATACGTCCGAAGTTCGTGACGGCCTGATCGGCGCGATCCAGTGGCGTCCGTCGTCCGATTTCGAAATTTCGATCGACGGCCAATATTCGAAGCGCAACAGCCTCGAGGATCGCAACGTGCTTGGCATCACCGAAGGATTGCGCGGGGTCCAGCCGCTAATCATCGGCGACGGCGACAACGGCTATTCGCCCGGCGCGCTGATCAGCTATCGCGGCAATTCGAACCTCGAAAACCAGCTTGAAACGCGGCGGCGCGTCGAAGAATATACCGGCGGCGGCCTCAGCCTCATCTGGTCGCCCGACCGCTGGAACATCGCGTTCGACGCGTCCTATTCGAACAGCCACCGCACCGAAACGCAGAAGCAGACGCGGATGCGGTCGAACCGCCGTGTCGCCTATACACTCACCTATATGGACGACGATGTCGTGCCGGTGGTCGAATTCGACAATTTCGACATCACCGACCCAAGCCTGTTCCTCACCACGGCCGCCAACTCGGTCTATGCGCGGCGGCGCTTCGCGACCGACCGGCAGGACCGGATCTGGGCGGCGCGGCTCGACCTCGAGCGCGACCTCGACGGCTTCGTCACCTCGGTGAAGTTTGGCGGGCGTGTGTCGGACCATCACCGGACCAACGACAATGCGCGCAACAACGATCTCAATACGCTCGTCGCGATAAATGGGCAGACCCCCGCGCAACTGATCGCGCAGGCGAACCAGCAATGCCGCGTCCCGTTCACGACGACATCCTATATGCAGGGCATGGGAACGAACGTCACCAAATGGGCGAGCTTTGACAACGACTGCCTGTTCCGCACCTTCACCGGCAGCGACGATGCCTTGCCGACCCCGGCCGACGGCCGCGACCCGAGCGACATCGACGTCACCGAGCGCATCTATGCCGCCTATGCGATGGCCAATTTCGAATCCGACATGGGACAAGTGCCGTTCAGCGGCAATGTCGGCCTGCGCTGGATCAAGACCGACATCACGTCGATCGGTTTCCGCCAGCCTTATCGCATCATCATCGACACGGCCGGCGACAGCTATTCGATCGGCGTCGATCCGAACGGCACGCTGCAAACGAACCGCGCGAAGGGCAGCTATAATTATTTCCTGCCTTCGGCAAACATCGCCTTCGAGCTGTCGCAGCAGGTCAAGTTGCGCCTTGCCGCCTATCGCGCGATCGCGCGGTCGGGGATTGAAAGCTTCGGTGCGGGGGTCAACCTCAACCCGACGACGTCGGCTTCGGGGGTCGACAATATCATCTTCAACGCGACGACGGGCAACCCGAGCCTCAAGCCGCTGCGCGCATGGAACCTCGACGCCAGCGTCGAACTATACGCATCGCAGGATACGCTGATCTCGGTCGCGGGATATTATAAATGGGCGAAGGGGACGGTTATCAGCGCCGAGGAGCCGATCCCGACCGATATCACCGTCACGACGATCCGCGACGGTGGCGCACCAGTGACCGAAACCGTGACCATCGCCCCCGTCGCGCCATCGAACGACACCGAAACGCGCCACCTCTATGGAGTCGAGGCCACCGCGAGCCACGCCTTCACCTGGCTGCCCGACCCGCTCGACGGCTTCGGTATTCAGGGATCGGTCAACCGCGCCTTCGCCAATTTCGAATATCCCGACACCTCGCCGATCGCCGACTATGTCGATCCCGCAAACCTGATAGGGCTTTCGAAATGGACCGCGAGCGGATCGGTATGGTTCGAGAAATGGGGCCTCTCGCTGCGCGCGAACCTCCGTTACCGCTCGGGCTATTACAAGCCGAACGGCGGTACGAACCGCGAGATCCGCGGCGGCACCTACCTCAACCTGTCGGCGCAATATAACCTCACCGAGAATGTCCAGCTCAAGCTGCAGGCACTCAACGTCACGAACACGCAGGACATTATGTACAAGGGCGGATACGACAGCATCGCCGAAGTGTCGCGCAGCGGCCCGCAATATTTCTTCGGCTTCCGGGTCCGCCTCTGATGCGTAAAAATCCGGCCCGACTGTCTTGGGCCTTATTGGCGACCGCCGCATGTTTTCCGTCCGCGGCGGCCGCCTCCCGGTCGGCAGCAGCGCCCGTCTGCGATGCGAGCGAAGGCTATTCGGCATCGTTCGGCGGGCGCCGCACCTTCGCACTGCGCCCCGCCGATCTCGAAGCGATCAAGGCGGCGCTCCCGAACGATGTGGCGATCGCCGCCGCCTATCGCGATCTGATTGCCCGCGCAGACAAGGCGCTCGCCACCAAGCCCGCATCGGTGATGGACAAGCGCAGTATCCCCGTGTCGGGCGATCGCCACGACTATGTCAGCCTCGCGCGCTACTGGTGGCCGAACCCGGCCGGCGCGAACGCCCCCTATGTCCGCCGCGACGGCGACACCAACCCCGACATCGAAAGCAATCGCTTCGACCGCAGCGCGCTCAGCCGCATGGCGCGCGAAGCCGACACCCTCGCGCTCGCCTTTTATTACAGCGGCGAGCGCAAATATGCCGAGGGGACGGCGCGCGTTATCCGCACGTGGTTCCTCGACCCGGCGACCGCGATGAACCCGAACATGGATTTTGCGCAGGCGGTGCCGGGCGTGTCTAACGGCCGCCCCGAAGGCGTACTCGACGGCGCGAGCTTCATCGGCGTGATCGACGCCGCCGGCCTGATCGCCGCGTCGGGCGCGCTGACGCCCCCAGAAAGTGCCGCGCTCGAAAGCTGGTTTGGCCGCTATGTCGACTGGATGCTGAAAAGCTCGAACGGCAAGGACGAGGGCAAGGCGTCGAACAATCATGGTCTGTGGTACGACGCACAGGTCGCGCGCTTCGCATTGTTCGCACGGAGGCCCGAGATCGCGCGCAAGATCGTCCTCGCCTTCCCCAAGGCGCGGATCGCGCCGCAGGTCGACGCTGCGGGCGCGCTCCCCGCCGAACTCGGCCGCACGCGCAGCTTCCACTATTCGCTCTATGCGCTGAGCGCCGCCTACACCGTTGCCGACAGCGCGGCGTGCCTCGGCATCGATCTCTATCGCGCCGAGGAAAAAGGCCGCTCGCTGCGCAAGGCGACCGACTATGTCGCCGCCTATCGCGGCCGCGCCGCCGATTGGCCGTATAAGGAAATGGGCTGGCCCGCCGCGACGCTCGACGCGCTCCTCGTCCGCGCCGATACCGCCTGGGGTCCCGGTGCCTATCCGCGCAGCGTCGGCGGCGACCTGTTGCTGCGCCATGCGATCCACTAGGATGCGCGGGATGATCGCGCGCCGTTCCCTGCTGATCGCCGCCTTGCTCGCCGCCCCGGCGTCATGGGCCAAGCCGCCGACATCATTCGACCCCCGCGCGATCGAGCGCCGCCGGCTATTGCCGCAAGCTACGGCGCTTCTGGCCGCGACCCCGCGCACCATCTCGGCGATCCCCGCACCGCGCAGCCCGGCGGGTCCGCAAGATTATTATTCGGAGGGCGATTATTGGTGGCCCGATCCGGCAAATCCCGGCGGCGCCTATATCCGCCGCGACGGACGCTCGAACCCCGAAAAGTTCGACGGCCACCGCGACGCATTGATCGCTTTCGGTCGCACCGTGCCCGCGCTCGCGGCGCTGTGGGACCTCACCGGCGAAGCGCGCTTTGCCGAAGCGGCGATGCGCCACCTCGCCGCCTGGTTCGTCGATCCGGCGACGCAGATGAACCCGAACCTCAACCATACGCAGGCGATCATCGGGGTGAACAGCGGCCGCGCGATCGGGGTCATCGACACGCTGCAGATCGTCGAGGTCGCGCGCGCTTCGGCGCTTTTCGCCCGGAAGCACGCCCCCGGCTATGCGGCGATCCGGGCGGGCGTCGAGCGCTGGTTCGCCGCCTATCTCGATTGGCTCACCACCTCGCCCTTCGGCATCGAGGAACGCGACGAGAAGAACAACCATGGCACCTGCTGGCTCTTGCAAGCCGCATCTTTCGCCGCATTACTCGGCCGCACCGACATCCTCGCCGATGCGCGCGGCCGGCTGCAGACGATCATCATCCCGACCCAGATCGAGCCCGGCGGCCGCCAGCCGCTCGAACTCGCGCGCACCAAACCCTATGCCTATTCGCTGTTCAATCTCGACGTCCTCGCGGCCTCGGCGTGGCTGCTCGGCGACAGCGAACTGATCGGCTGGCAGACGCCTGACGGCCGCTCGATCGGCGGCGCAATCGCTTGGATGGCGCCCTATGTCGCCGACAAGGCGAAGTGGCCGCTGCCGCCCGATATCGAATATTGGAACGGCTTCCCCGTACGCCAGCCGAGCCTGCTCTTCGGCGGTCTTGCGCAGGATCGCCCCGACTGGCTGGACCTCTGGCAGCGCCTCAATCCCGATCCCACGATCGGCGAGGTCGTGCGCAACTTCCCCGTCCGCCAGCCCCTGCTCTGGCTCTAGTTACGCCCGCCGACCAGCCCGCGCGCGATCACCTGCGCCTGAATCTCCGCCGCGCCTTCGAAGATGTTGAGGATGCGCGCGTCGCACAGGATCCGGCTGATTTCATATTCGAGCGCATAGCCGTTGCCGCCGTGGATCTGCAGGCTCGCATCGGCATTCGACCAGGCCGCGCGCGCCGCAAGCAGCTTCGCCATGCCCGCCTCGATATCGCAGCGCTTGCCGCCATCCTTCGTGCGCGCCGCGGCGTAGCTGAGCTCGCGCGCGGCGACGAAATCGACAAGGCTCATCGCGAGCTTGTCGGCGACGCGCGGGAAGTGGACGATCGCCTGCCCGAACTGTTTGCGCGCCAGTGCATAGTCGAGCCCGAGCTCCAGCGCGCGCCGCGCGACCCCGACCGCACGCGCCGCGGTCTGGATTCGCGCACCTTCGAAAGTGCGCATCAATTGCTTGAAGCCCTGCCCCTCTTCGCCGCCGAGCAGCGCGTCGGCGGGCGCCGTCATCGCATCGAACTGCAACGCATATTCGCGCATCCCGCGATAACCGAGCACCTCGATCTCGCTCCCGCTCATGCCCTCGGCAGGGAAGGCGTCACCCTGAGTGCCGCGCGGCTTGGGTACCAGCAGCATCGATAGTCCGGCATAGCCTTTTGCGTCAGGAAGCGTGCGTGCGAGCAATGTCATCAGGTCCGAGCGCGCGGCATGGGTGATCCAGGTCTTCGCGCCGTCAATGACCCAATGATCGCCGTCGCGCCGCGCCCGCGTCTGCAACGACCCAAGATCCGATCCGACATCGGGCTCGGTGAACACCGCGGTCGGCAGGATTTCGCCGCTCGCGATGTGCGGCAGCCACTCGGCCTTCTGCGCATCGGTGCCCCCCGTCGCGATGAGCTCGCCCGCAATCTCCGACCGCGTGCCGAGCGACCCCGCGCCGATCCACCCACGCGACAGTTCCTCGGTGACGATACACATCACCAGCTTCGACAGGCCGAGCCCACCGTACGACTCGGGAATGCACACGCCGAAAGTGCCAAGATCGGCCATTGCCTGCACCGTCGTATCGGGGATCAGGTCGTTGGCGAGGTGCCAGCGATGTGCATGCGGGATGATCTCGGCATCGGTGAAGCGGCGATACTGGTCGCGGATCGAATCGAGGTCCGCGTCGTGCAGCGTCTCGCTCGGCCAATGCCCGTCAGCGAGCGCGGCGGCGACCTCGGCGCGCCGCGCTGCATGATCCGCGTCGAGCAGGTCGGCGCAAGCCTCGGCCAACGCGCGCGCCGCCGCCCCCAGCCCGAGGTCGGCGGGCCGAAAAATCTCATTCTGCCCCATCGGCAATCCGCCGACGAGCTGGCCGACACCCTCGGCAAAGGCGAGCACGGCGATCTTCGCATCGAGCGGGTTCGAGTCCTGGCCGGACTCGCACCATGCGAGCACCGCCTCCAAAGCCGCGACCGTTGTCGCGACCCAGGCAAAGCCGTGCGCCGCGCGCTGCTCGCGGTCGATCGGCGCCTGCGCCAGCCGGGCGGCGAGCGCCGCCTCGGCCGCGGTACGATAGGCCTGCACCGCTGACAGCGCCTCGCGCAAATCGGTCATGCTCAGGCAGCGCGCTCGAAAATCGCGGCGATGCCCTGCCCGCCGCCGATACACATCGTTTCCAGCCCGTAACGCCCGTCGCGGCGCACCAGTTCGCGCGTCAGGTTGGCGAGGATGCGCCCGCCGGTCGCGCCAATCGGGTGGCCAAGCGAGATGCCCGAGCCATTGACGTTCAAAACCTCGTTCCGGCTGTCGTCGTCGGACCAGCCCCAACCCTTAAGCACCGCGAGCACCTGCGGCGCGAAGGCTTCGTTGAGTTCGACAAGGTCGATGTCGCCCCAGCCAAGGCCATTGCGCGCGAACAAGCGCTCGACAGCGGGCACCGGTCCGATGCCCATCCGGCTCGGGTCGCACCCCGCCGCCGCGGAGCTGTGATACCAGGCGATGGGTTCGAGCCCGAGTTCGTCGAGCTTGTCTTCGGCGACGACAAGGCATGCCGCCGCGGCATCATTCTGCTGGCTCGCATTGCCCGCGGTGACGACGCCGCGCTCGAGCGGGCGCAGCTTGCCGAGCGTTTCGAGCGTCGCGTCGGCGCGATAGCCTTCGTCGTGCGCGAAGACCACCGGATCGCCCTTTTTCTGCGGCACCGACACTGGCACCAGCTCATCATCGAACAGCCCGTTCGCCCATGCCGCCGCCGCGCGCTGGTGGCTGCGCACCGCATAGGCGTCGCACGCCTCGCGGCTGATATCATAATCCTTCGCCAGATTTTCGGCGGTCTCGATCATGCCGGTGATGACGCCGAAACGCTCGACGGGCTGCGACATCACCCGCCCGCGCGTCAACCGGTCGTGCAGCGTGAGATTGCCGGCTCGCACACCCTTGCGAATGTCGGTGCTGTAATGTTCGACATTCGACATCGATTCGACCCCGCCCGCGACGACGACGTCGGACATCCCCGTCTGCACCATCATCGCGGCATTGATCACCGCCTGCAGCCCCGACCCGCAGCGGCGGTCGAGCTGATACCCCGGCACTTCGAGCGGCAGCCCCGCGGCGAGCCACGACCAGTGGCCGATGCTCGGTGCCTCGCCGTTGCCATAGCCTTGCGAGAAAACGACGTCGTCGACGCGCGTCGGGTCGATCTTCGTGCGCTCGACCAGCGCCTTCAGGATCACCGCACCCAATTCGCCCGCAGTCAGCGAGGACAGGCTGCCGCCGAACTTGCCGACGGGCGTGCGGATCGGGGCGACGATGGCGGCGCGGCGCATGGTCATTTCTTCATTTCTCCGGTGTTGGCGATGCCGACGATACCGGCATCGATCAGCCGCGCAATCTCGCCCGACGAAAGCGACAGCCGCTCGCTCAATATTTCTTCGCTATGCGCGCCATTGCGCGGTGCGGCGCGCGGCGGCTGGCGCTCCGCGTGCGGCAATGTCGCAAAGGCGCCCGCAGCGGGATAGGCGAACCCGCTGGGATTGTCGGTTTGGCCAAAAATCGGATTGCCCGCGACGAGTGCGGGATCCTGCACCGCATCGTGCATCGTGCGATAGGGCGAATGAACGATGCCCCCAGCGTCGAAGGCAGCGGCCAGATCGGGATGATCGCGGGCGCCGATCGCGCGTTCGAACAGTGGATAAAGCGCGTCGCGATGCGTGAAGCGCAGCCCGTCATCGGCCGCGAAGGACACGCCGCGTTCCGCCTCGATCGCCGCGACGGCATCGCCCAGATTCAGCGCCGCGACCAGATTGGCCCATTGGCGCGGGGTGACGACGACGATCATCGTCCGCCAGCCATCGGCGGTGACGAAGTCGCGCCCGAACAGACCATAGACCGCGTTGCCGAGCCGCGGACGGTTCGCGCCCGTATAAAGCATTTCGGCGACGCCACCGAGGTTTGCGACGGTGCCGATCGCGACGTCGGACAGCGGCAGACGAACCTCGCCGCCTTCGCCCGTCGCCGTGCGGCGCTGCATCGCCGCGAGCAGCGCAAAGGCGGCGTAGGCGCCCGTCAGCAAATCCCACGCGGGCAGCACATGGTTAACCGGCTCGGGTCCGGCGCCGGTCAGCATTGGATAACCGACGCTGTTGTTGACCGTATAGTCGAGCGCGGGCGACCCGTCGGCCCAGCCCATAACGCGTATGGTGATGAGGTCGCGACGCCCCTCGGCCAGCACCTCGTGCGACAGGAAGCCGCCGACCGGAAAATTGGTGATAAACTGCCCCGTCGCGCGGACCAGCGCTTGCAGCAACTCGCGCCCCTCGGGCCGCGCCAGATCGAGCGCGACCGACTTCTTCGCGCGGTTCAGATTTTCCCAATAGAGCGAGTCATTCGCATCGGTCACCGGCCAGCGCCGGAAATCGGGCCCGCCGCCGACCTGGTCTACGCGGATCACTTCGGCGCCCATTTGCGCGCAATAAAGCCCGGCGGTCGGAGAGGCGACGAAGGACGACGCTTCGATCACCGACAGGCCGGCCAGCAGGTCGTACATCCGGCGCCTGTCTCCCGCGAAGTCACCGGCTCGAGTCGCCGGTTCAGCTATCTGGCGCACCCGAAGGGATTCGAACCCCTGGCCTCTGCCTTCGGAGAATTAGAACGGAGGCCACGCCACGGTTTTCTATTCTACGATAATCTGCGCTAATGCTCTATATTCATTAGCTTTTTCCTTAAATAGAATACGCCGATGGCACGCTGTTCTAGCCGGGAGTTCGCTCCCACCTGCTCCCACCTGCTTCCGTGGTGCTTCCGTGGAAACAGGCCTGTCGTCGGAGGTGTATCGTATGGCCAAGATCAACAAGCGGAACGTAGATGCCGCCGTTTCGCGCGAGAAGGACTATTTTCTGTGGGACGACGAGCTGCCGGGTTTCGGGCTGCGTGTCTTCGCGTCAGGCAGGCGCAGCTACCTGATCCAATATCGCGCGCTCGGGCGGACTCGGCGGTTCACGATCGGCCTGCATGGCGTGTGGACGCCAGAGATGGCCCGGAAGGAAGCCAAGGTGCTCCTGGGCCGAGTCGCGCAAGGCGACAATCCCGCCGAGGAAAAGCAGATCGACAACAAGGCGATCACGGTCAAGGAACTCTGTGACCTCTATCTCAAGGATTTGGATGACGGTCTCATCCTCGGCAAAGGTGGCAGGCCGAAGCGGCCGGGAACGATTGTGTCCGACAAGGGGCGCATCAATCGCCATATCGTGCCGCTGCTCGGGACGCGCCGGGTCAAGGATCTGACCAAGGCGGACATCACCAAGCTTCTGAAAGACGTGATGGCCGGCAAGACCCGGCGGAACGTAAAGACAAAAAGCCTGCGGGGCCGCTCGATCGTCAAAGGCGGCGCCGGCACGGCGTCCCGCACGGTGGGGCTGCTTGGCGGCATCCTGACCTATGCGATGGACGCGGGGATCATCGACCTCAACCCTGCCGCTGGTGTGAAGAAGCCGAAGGACAAGGTTCGCACCCGCCGCCTGACCGAAGCCGAATACCGCGTCTTCGGCGAGATACTCGACGAAGCTGGCCGAAATCCGAACTACGCCATGGCGGTGGAGATCGCTCGCAACATAGCCCTGACGGGCGCGCGGCGCAGCGAGATCATCGGTCTGGAATGGAGCGAGTTCGATGCTGATAGTAGCTGCCTGCGGCTCAACGACAGCAAGGAGGGCGCGTCAGTTCGCCCGATCGGCCTGCGCGTCGTGGAAAGGCTTGAGAACCTGCGCCCGGTTGAAGAGCAGACCTTCGTGTTCCCAGGGATTCGAAAGCACGATCAGGCGTTCGGCGGTTTCCCGCGCCAGTGGAAGGCGATCTTCAAGGGCACCGAACTGGAATGGATGACACCCCATGTCCTGCGCCACAGCTTCGCCAGCCTTGGCAATGATCTCGGTTTCACCGAGGCGACTATCTCCGCGATCGTCGGACACTCGCGCAACAGCGTGACGAGCAAATACATCCACACGCTGGACACCGCGCTCATCATGGCGGCCGATACGATCTCAGGCTACATTCAGGGCCTTATGCACGGCATTTCGTTCCAGCACACGTCTTACGCGCTCGATCGCCAGTCTCGCCAAGCCGCCCTGTCGCGCTTCCTCGGCCTAGACGATGGGGAAAACGCGATTGGTGCGAATGATACGGTAGCGGCTCAGATGGCAGCCTGACCCTTAATCTTTGTACGTTCGAGGAAAGTAGCGAGACTTGGCCTGTCGGTTCCTATGCAATTCGAATTGATCGACCACGCCATGGACAGCTATGGCGGTGATGGGGGAAGTTTTGGATAACACGCAACGCTTTGGATACGGGCTGAAGTTTGAAAATGCCTTCTTGCGGGAGCTGTTCGCCCGTATCATGGCCCATGCCCACCCCGGCGATTTCCAGCCCGTGCGCCCCTACGGTCCGCGCGGCGATTTGAAATGTGACGGGTATCGCGCCAGCGATGGAACGGTTTTCCAATGCTACGCGCCGGACACCATGAAAGTCGATCCACTCCTCGCGAAGATCAACGGAATGCCTCGCAGTGGGCATGGTCCAATGGCATCGCCATAGTTATGCTGAATCTGCGCAAGCGCGAGTGAACACACCTGCACTGAACGTACGACGCGGTCGCTCAGCAGCGTCTTACCGTAGCCTGTCATATGGAAGTGACTGTAGTGTGCGGCCGAAATCTCGCAAATCCCCACTATAGCACCTTACGTAAATAACCGAACAGGCGATCATCATCGCTCATCGCCACGTTGAAGCGCATATGATCGCGCCAGCCGCCACTGGCGCTGAACACCGCACCCGGTGCAAGGACGATCTGCTTGGCCAACGCAGAGCGGGCGAGAGCGACCGCATCGACGCCATCCGGTAATCGTGCCCACAGGAAAATGCCCGCACCCGGTTCAGCCCAAGGCTCAATACCGAGGTCGCGCAGCCGCTTCGCTACGCGCGGCATGGCGCGGGCAAGGCGGGCGCGGACGGATTCAACGTGCCTGCGATAACTTCCATCCGTCAGGACCGTGTGGAGCAAGCCCGCCGACAAGGGGCTACCAGCCATGGAGGTCGCGATGCGCAGATCGGCCAGTGCCTCGATCCAGTCGCCGCGCGCGGCAATGTTGCCGCATCTCACGGCTGCGGACAGGGACTTGGAAAAGCTGCCGATCCGGATCACTCTCTCCAGCCCGTCGAAGGCGGCGAGGCGCGGAGCCGGGACATGCTCGAAATCGGCGAAAATATCGTCCTCGACGATGACCATGTCATGGGCCTCGGCGATGCGGAGCAGCCGATGCGCGGCAGGTGCGGAAAGCATCGCACCCGTCGGATTATGGACGGCCGAATTGGTCAGATACAGGCGCGGCCTGTGCGTGACGGCCGCCTCCGCGAACGCGGCGAGATCGGGGCCGCTGGGCGTCATCGGCACACCGATTACCTTGGCCCGATGCGCTCGCAGCAAGGCAAGGAAATTGAAGTAGCATGGATCATCGACCAGCACCGCGTCGCCGGGCTGGAGAAGGAAGCGGCAGACCAGATCAAGCGCCTGAGTGCCGCTGTCGGTGAGAAGGATCTGATCGGTCGCAGCCGCGACCCCCTGTTCGGCGAGGCGGCGGGCGAGCAGCGAGCGCAGCGCGGGTGAACCGAACGGCGAGGCATAGCTCGCGAGAGCGCCCGCATCCTCTGTACGCGCCATTGCGCGCATGGCCTTGCGCAGCGCCTCGCCTGCGAGCCAGTCATCCGGCAACCAGCCGCATCCCGGCATCAATCCCGCGCGCCGTTCGCCCAACGACTGGCGGAGCATCCATAACGGATCGACCTCCCGCTCGGCGGTCTGCGTCAACCGTTCAAGCGCCAGCGGAGCCAGCGGAGCCGCGACATAAAAGCCCGATCCGGGCCGCGAGCGGATCATACCCTCGCTTGCAAGACGCTCATAGGCTTCGACCACGGTCGAGCGCGCGACGCTCATCGTGTCCGCCATCGCGCGGATGGATGGCAACCGCGCGCCGGGCGTGAGCGTGCGCGCTTCGATCCGGTCGCGAATATGGCGGACGATACGTCCTGTCCGCGTTTCATTGGGGTTTGCCGCCACCGTCCTGCTTTCATGATCAGTACAGTTTGGCGATATCGTATCGATCCGTGCCTGTCGATGCCGGTGCCGCCAGTTAGAAAAGCCGTCTGCGCAACAGGAGTTACAGCGTGAACAATCCCTTCCACCTCGTCGACGTGTTCGGCGCCGACCCTTTTACCGGTAATCCAGTCGCAGTGGTGTCCGATGCGGATGCTCTCTCGACCGAGGAGATGCAGGCCATCACCCGCTGGCTGAACCTGTCGGAGACTACCTTCCTTCTGCCGCCGACCGACCCTGGAGCGGACTACCGGGTGCGCATCTTCACGCTTGCGCATGAACTGACCTTCGCCGGACATCCGACGCTGGGCAGCGCTCATGCTTGGATGGAGGCGGGCGGACAACCGAGGGATCGGAACATGATCGTGCAGGACTGCGGCGCAGGTCTGGTGAAGATCCGGAACGACGGCGAGCGCCTAGCCTTCGCTGCGCCGCCCCTGCTGCGCGGCGGCACTCCCACGGAAGCAGACATTGCCCGGGTGGCGGAGGTTTTGCGTATCGAGCGTGGCGCAATCATGGATGCGACGTGGGCGGATAATGGTCCCGGTTGGATCGCGGTGATGCTGGAATCGGCCGATGCCGTGCTGGCGGTGGAACCGGAAAGGCATCAGAGCCAGCGGATCGATATCGGCATTCTCGGCCCCTATGCGGCAGGCGGTGACGCAGCATTCGAGGTCCGCGCCTTTTTCAGCGACGCCCATGGCGCGCTGATCGAGGACCCGGTGACGGGCAGCCTCAACGCCGCGCTCGGCCAATGGCTGTTCGCGAGCGGCCGCGTGAACGATGCCTACATTGCAGCACAAGGCACGCGGCTGGGAAGGAGCGGTCGCATCCACGTCGAACAGGATGATGCCGGACAGATATGGGTTGCCGGTGCCACCCGTACGCTCTTTAGCGGCCGGAGTGCCAGTTGATGCAAATCGCGGTCCTGACCTTCGACGGCTTCAATGAACTCGATTCCTTCATTGGCGCTGCCATCCTCAACCGTCTCCGGCCGCGAGGCTGGCAGGCCCATATCACTGCCCCGTCAAAACAGGTCACGTCCATGAATGGCGTGACCGTGCAGCGCCAGCGCCCGCTGGAATTTGCCTGTGAGGCGGATGCAGTGCTGATCGGCAGCGGTATTCGGACGCGCGAGATTGCCGAGGACACCGCCTTGCTGGCTCGCCTGCAGCTCGATCCCACCCGTCAGCTGATCGCCGCGCAATGTTCCGGCACGTTGCTGTTGGCCAGGCTCGGTCTGATCGGCGACCTGCCGGCCTGCACCGACCTGACGACGAAGCCGTGGGTCGTGGAGGCGGGCGTCAACGTTATCGACGCGCCGTTCGCCGCTCATGGCAATGTCGCGACAGCGGGCGGCTGCCTTGCCGCGCCTTATCTCGCCGCGTGGATTATCGCGCGCGCCGCGTCGATCGACATCACGCACGAAGCGTTGCATTATGTCGCTCCGGTGGGCGAGAAGAGCTTCTATGTCGATCATGCGCTGCGGGTGATCGAACCGGCCATACTGGCGGCAGCGCAGCACGAGACGGCCGGCGTCGGTTCAGGCGCTAGGATGCTCGACCCATTCGGCGCGGAAGAAGCGAGCCGATGGTAAGCCGTCATCCCGGTTCCTGCCACTGCGGCGGGGTTCGCTTCACCCTGGACAGCGATCCGATCGAATTGACGACATGCGATTGCTCATTATGCGTGAAGCGCAACGCATTGATGGTGAAAATGCCCGAAGCAGCGCTGCATATCGAACAGGGAGAGCAACTGCTCTCGCTCTACGTATGGAACAGCGGCCGCGCGAAACATTATTTCTGCCGGCGTT
This sequence comes from Sphingopyxis fribergensis, assembly GCF_000803645.1. Classification (NCBI taxonomy): domain Bacteria; kingdom Pseudomonadati; phylum Pseudomonadota; class Alphaproteobacteria; order Sphingomonadales; family Sphingopyxidaceae; genus Sphingopyxis; species Sphingopyxis fribergensis. The sequence goes on from NZ_CP009122.1 coordinate 4,195,027, forward strand.
GCGGCATCTACGTCTTCCACCGCAAGCGCGCGGCGCCCGATCACTTCGGGGTCAACATCTTCTGCCTCGACGGATTCGACGCGACCGCACTTCCCGTCCGGGCCACCGAGGGCGCGGGGATGAACCTTGTCTGTGACGATCCGCGACCTGAATGGCCTGGCCCGCGAGTTCCGGCCACGCGATCAGAAAAGTCGTCGGTATAACCCGTCAGTATAAGACCTCATCTTCCCAACTTCATCTGCAGGAGTTTCCATGTCCCCGACCGATCTTCTCGTGCCGACATATACGCATATGCTGCAAACGCTCGCGGGATTGCTGGAAAAGGCGCGCCAGCAATGCTCGGATTCAGAAGCCGAAGCGCTCCTTGCCCAACGTCTCGCGCCCGACATGCTCCCCCTGTCAGCGCAGCTGCGGTTCGCCTGTCTGCAGGCGCAGGAAGCCGTATTCCGTCTGAGTGGTCAGATGTTACCGGAAGACTTGGAGCAACTCGGACAGGAAGGGCATAATGCCGGTGAACGGTCGGGATCGATGATCGAAGCGCAAACCCGCATCGGTGACGCCCTATCGTTTCTCGGCAGCCTTGAGCCAGGCGCTTTTGACGGAACCGAGGATAGGCGAGTGATCCTTGAACTGCCGGGCGGTCCAACGTTCGATATGACCGGCCAGGACTATGTCAGGGACTGGGCGCTGCCCCAATTCTACTTCCACGTCGTAACCGCTTACGCGATCCTCAGAAGCCGGGGGATCGAGATTGGCAAGGCCGACTATGTGCCGCATATGTTCAACCATCTGTCCGTCGTCAGAACATTTGGCACAACTCGCGGCGTAGATCAGCGGAGTGTGGGCCTCGTCTTGGTTTGATGTTTAGGCGGCGAGCTTGCGGTGTTGCAAGCGCCGATGTTCGAGTGTCTTTCGCTTGATCCTTTCTCTTCGTTCGATGATGGCGGCAGCCCTGCCGAAGTAGGCATCGGCGGGCGTGACGTTGTCGAGGCTCTCGTGGTAGCGCTGGTGGTTGTAATGCTCGACGAAGGCCTCGATCTGCTGTTGGAGATCACCGGGCAGAAAGTAGTTTTCCAGCAGTACGCGGTTCTTCAAGGTCTGGTGCCAGCGCTCGATCTTGCCTTGGGTCTGTGGGTGGAAGGGTGCGCCGCGCACGTGGCTCATCTTGTTGGCCTCGATGTATTCGGCCAGTTCCCCAGCGATGTAGCTGGGGCCATTGTCGCTGAGCAGGCGGGGCCTGTGCAGCACGTTGACGTGGTCGCAGCCTGAGGCTGCCAGCGCCATATCGAGCGTGTCAGTGACGTCCTCGGCTCGCATGGTGCTGCAGAGCTTCCAGGCGATGATGTAGCGTGAGTAATCGTCGAGCACGGTCGATAGATAGACCCAGCCCCATCCGATAATCTTGAAGTAGGTAAAGTCGGTCTGCCACATCTCGTTGGGGCGGGTGGTCTGCGTGTGGAACGCCTCGGCGGCCTTGATCACTGTGTAGGCCGGGCTGGTGATCAGATCGTGGGCCTTCAGGAGGCGATAGACCGTGGCTTCGGACACGAAGTAGCGCTTCTCGTCCGTGAAGCGCACTGCCAGCTCGCGCGGGGATAGATCGGTCTGCTCCAGCGCCATCTCGACGATCTGGTCCTGGATATCGTTTCCGATGCGGTTCCACACCCTGCTCGGCGCTGAAGGGCGGTCCTGAAGCGCCTCCGGCCCACCTTCGAGGTAGCGGTCATACCAGCGGTAGAAGGTTCGCCGTGCCACACCGAGTTGGTCCAGCGTGCGTTTGGCGGGCAGGTGCGACTGCTCGACGATCCGGATGATCTCGAGCTTCTCGGATGCGGGATATCTCATTCTTCGTCTCCCCCATCCGCGATCATGCTTTTTTTGAGCAGCCGGTTCTCCAAAGTGAGATCGGCCACGCACTCCTTCAGATCGCGCGCTTCACGGCGCAGACCCTTCACCTCGTCCGTGGTCGCAGCACGCGCAGTGTCACCAGCCAGACGGCGCTTGCCGGCTTCCATGAACTCCTTGGACCAGGTGTAATACAGGCTCTGCGCAATCCCTTCGCGGCGGCACAGCTCGGCAATGGAGTCATCGCCGCGCAGGCCATCAAGGACGATCCTGATCTTGTCCTCGGCAGAGAAGTGCCGCCGAGTCTTGCGGCGGATATCCTTTACGACCTGCTCGGCAGGCAATTTGGACCTTGAGGATTTGGGCTTCATCTTCGTTCCTTCGTCACTACGACGAAGCCCAAATCCTCCTTAAATCACAACCTCTAATCTGTGCCATAGGTGCTGACGGGAGACAGTGCCGAAAGCACAGCCCGGCTGCCAGTCCAAACACCGCGCTGCACGCCGCGATATCATCCTTGGCCGCCAGATCGAACGACCGCCGGATCTTGGGGCCGTCACGCCTCAGTTGGTTCTGGATCATGTCCTTGGTGGTGAAAACGAACCGCTCGTTATCGGTGTCGATGTGGAGCGTCGCCAGCTTATCGGGACGCGGGAATTTCGATCTTGCGCCTTGGGTGTCGCGCTTGGATCGCTTGCTCATAGAAGCTCACCGCCTCCGTCTGACTTGTCGCCCTTCCCTGTGATAGTCAGCGCGTGATCGGGCAAGGGGCGCTGGAGCGCAGCAACTTCATCCCAGGGCGCATTGAGCCAGCTATCCCACTCGTCCTTTTCGGTCAGGATCACCGGCATGGCCTTGGGGTGATAGCGCCCCACTTCGGCATTCGCCTCTGTCGTCAGAAAACCGAACAGGTCGCAGCTTATCTCGCCTTCGGCCTTTTTTCGTACACAGGTCCAATGGGTCCAGATCCCCGCGAAGAATGCGAGCGGCCGATCCTCGTTCAGCGCGAACCAGACTGGCTTGCGGTCGCCGCCGGGTGACTGGTCCGGCTCGCTGAAAGAGGTGAACGGCACCAGACAGCGTGATTGGGGTCCGAGCCAGCGGCGCCAGTGCGGACTCTTCGTGTTACGGATGTTCGTCACGCCCTTGTCGACCGATTTGCCTTCGAGCGCGAAGGCCGGAGATGGCATACCCCAACGCGCCATTGCCATTTCCCGGCCACCTTCCTGGTTGCGGACAATGGGCGCCGGGTAATCAGGATAGATCCCGGCCATCTCCGGCAGGTTGCCCGTGTGGTCGGCCATGACCTCGGCGAGTTCGCGAATCGCCGCCTGACCTTTGACCAGAGAATAGAGGTTGCACATCTCCGGCATCATGCCGCCGTTTCCGTACAGGGCAATCGATACTCCTGGCGTGGTTTGGCCGGGAAGGATTGCGGGGAAAGGCTTCCCCTGACCGCAAGCCCGACAGGCGGTCTTGCGCTACCCCTTCGAGCGGGGGCCAGCCGCCCCCGCAACGCCCCCGCAAGAGTGAGAGGAAAGCCGGGTTTTCGTGACGGGTTGAGCGTCGCGAGAGAGGCTCGGGACCGACCCGTCGCGGAGACATGCGATGGCACGCAAGTTCAAATCCCGGCCGGCAGGTCATGACCGGCCCACCCTCTATCAGGACATCACCGAGAAGATCATTGCCGAGCTGGAAGCCGGTCGCGTTCCCTGGGTCCAGCCTTGGGCATCGGCCAAGGCCCCGCTCCAGATGCCGCACAACGCGTCGAGCAACCGCTGCTATTCCGGGATCAATATTCTCATTCTGTGGCACGCGGTGGTCTCGCGGGGCTTTTCGAGCAACGCTTTCCTGACCTTCCGCCAGGCGCTCGAACTCGGTGGCAATGTCTGCAAGGGCGCGACCGGCACCACCGTCGTTTACGCCCATCGCTTCACCCCCGGCAACGAACGGCGCCAGGCTGCCGAGGAAGGCCGCACTCCAGGCACGATACCGTTCCTGAAACGCTTCACGGTGTTCAACCTGGACCAGTGCGAAGGCCTGCCTGACGCCTATACCGCCGAGATCCCGCGACCCGATCCCGATCAGATCCTTCCCGAAGCGGAAGCTCTGATCACAGCGACGGGTGCGGATTTCCGTATTGGCGGAGATCAGGCTTATTATGACGTGGCGAACGACCGGGTCTGCGTCCCACCTCCCTCGCGCTACTTCGATCCAATCAATTGGAATCGAACGGCTTTTCACGAACTCGGTCACTGGACGGGCAGCCGGGGTCGCCTCGACCGGGATCAGAGCGGCCGCTTCGGTTCGGAGACATATGGACGCGAGGAACTGGTCGCGTTATCTGGACAGTCTGCGCCGCCCGCAACATTGCAGTAAGGTCGGCGATGGACGCCCACGGTAGGCAGTTATCAGGCTGGCCGTAGCGCTGACCCAAGAGCTGGCGGAGGCCAGCCTGATAACTGCCGGGCCATAGGGCGCATCGGTGTGAGGTCAGCTTCCGGGTGGGGGGTCCGGGGGGGAGGGTTTCGTGCCGGTGTCGATCATTACCGTTTGCGAGCGCCGCGACGCCAGGGGGCTCGACGCGCATGTGCCGCTGATCCTGCGGGGAGACGCTCTCTATGATCCCGATCTCGACCGCTTCTTTGTCGACCTGCCGCTAGCGGGGATCCGCTCGCGCCATTCGCTGCGCGCCTACGCCTATGACGTTGCGGTGTGGCTTCGCTTCCTCGATGCCTGCGGCACGACGATATGGGACGCGGCCCGCGACGATGTGACCGCCTATCACCGCGCGCGGCGGCGCGGCGACGCCGCCCAGCGGATCAGCGCGGCAAGCTGGAACCGGGCAGTCGCCAGCCTCGATCGCCTCTACCGCTGGGGTAAGAGCCAAGGGCTGATTGCCGAAGCGCCGTTCAGTCGGCGCGCTATATGGCGACCGGCGCATGGGGGGCGTCGGGGCATGATCGCCGCGCGCAACGACGCCTATGAACGCACTGCCAAGCGATCGGATGTGCGGTTCGTCACGATGGACGACTACCGCATTTTCCGCGACGTCGGTCTGCGCGGCCTCGCCCTTGACGGTACGGAACGCCCCGGCGCTCGCGATCGCAACGGGCTGCGCAACGCGCTGTTCGCCGATCTTCTCGTCACAACCGGCCTGCGTCTCGAAGAGGCGTCGGGCCTGCTCGCCGATGAGCTTGCGGCCATCGATCACGACCACGATCAGGCTCAGCAGCTTTGGCTGCGCCTGCCGCCGCCGCTCACCAAGGGCGACCGCGGACGCAGCGTCCTGGTCCCGCGCCGGCTCCTTCGTCAGATCACCGCCTATGTCGCCGTCGAGCGCGCCGCGGGCGTGACCAAGTTCGCCGCGCGCGACGGTGCGGCCAGGTTCGAGCGACCGATCCACGTCACCCGCGCCGGTCTCGACCGCATGCGCGATGTCTGCACCCCGGAGGAACGATGCCGCCTGATCCTGTGCGACGAGGATGGAACGCCCCGCGAGCCGGTGGCGCTATGGCTGACCGAGGTCGGGCAGCCTGTCCGCCCCAACTCGTGGGAGGTGATCTTCACCCGGGCCTGCAAGCGGTGCGAGGAGAACGGCTTCCCGCTGTCGATCAGCCCGCACCAGCTTCGCCACACCTTCGCAGTCCATATGCTCGCTCTGCTGATCCAGCAGCGACTGCGCGAGGCCGCACTGCCGGTGGGGCCGGTGGAGACCTATCGGCTGATCCTGGGCGACCCGCTGCAACAGGTGCAACGCCTGCTCGGCCACGCGAGCCTCGCCACCACCTATGTCTATCTCGACCATATCGCGACCCGCGCCGATACGGTGGATGCGGCCGTCGAGGAGCTGCTGGCGCTGTTGCCGGGACCGCAGGGCGCATGAGCGAGCGTCCCCGCAAGGGCCGGCCTGTCGCCTTCGCGCCCATCACGCCGGAGCGACCGCAGCCCGATCCGGTGTTCGGCCTCAAGTTCACCATCGAGGCGCGGCATGGCGGGACGGTCCTGGTCGATATGACCGCGCTCGATCCTCGCCCGCTCGCCATCGCCTTTGCCGGTGCGCTGCGTCGGTCGGCCGCGCTCGGGGGACCGATCGGTGCGGCCAGCGTCATCAAGCAGTATGTCCAGGTCTATCGTCACTTCTTCGCCTGGCTTGCCGACGAAGGACTGAAGGTGGTTGGCGTCAGCGACCTGCGCGCGGTCCATATCGATGGTTTCGCATCCGCGCTCGAACGGCGTGGGATGGGCCCGATCCACCGTCACATGACGGTCAGCAAGATCATCAACACACTGCGCGCGATCGAAGCAGACCGGCCCGATCGGATCGCACCCGAGCTGCATGAGCGGCTGCGCTACACGCTGGCCACTTCGGCGGGCCGCTCGACCCCGCGCGATGCCTACAGCCCCTTCGTCGCCCGCGCGCTGCGCGACGCGGCGCGAGCCGATGTCGAAGCGATGTTCCGCCGTCTCGGCGCCGACGATCGGACCGACGAGGGTGATCCGGCCATCACCGCCGCCCGCGCCGATGTCGAAGCGATCATCGCGCGGCAGGGCTTTATCGTCGCAGACCAGCCCGAGCTGAAGAGCCTTTATTTCATGCGCATGCGCCGCAACCTGCCAACCGCGACGCTCATCGACGACCTGCATGGCCGGCATCATCTGCTCGCGCGCGACCTGCCGGCGCTGCTCGTGCTGCTCACGCTTGAGACGGGCCTTGAGCCCGAGTGCCTGAAGACGCTGACCGTGGACTGTCTCGCCAATGCCCATGCCGGCACGGTGGAGCTGCGCTATCTGAAGCGCCGGGCTCGCGGCGCCGAGCACAAGAGCATGCGCATCCGCGACGGCGGTGGCGGCACGCCGGGCGGGCTGATCCGCCGCCTGATCGACGCCACGGCGGCTGCCCGCGAGCACCTGCCCGGCGATTGCCTGTGGGCCTATCACAACGTCGGCGGCCTTCGCGCCGGCATAGTCGACCTCAAGTATCCGCTCCCCGCCTGGGCTCGCCGCTGTGGCATTGTCGACGATAACGGCAAGCCGCTGCATCTGCTGCTTTCCCGGCTGCGCAAGACCCACAAGGCGCTGTGGTACACCAAGACCGAGGGGCACATGGCCCGCTTCGCGGTCGGTCACACGCGCGAGGTCGCGGCGCGCCATTATGCCGACCTGCCGTCGCTCCGGCCCCTGCACGAGGCGGCCGTCGCCGATGCCTTTCGCGAGGCGGTCGCCGCCGCGATGCCGACCGTCCTCGCGCCCACGGCCGAGCAGGCGCTGCGCGAAGCGCCCGAGCAGGCGGCGCCGTTGATGTCGGCCGATACGGTGGGGCCGTTGCTCGACGGCGAACAGGATGTCTGGCTCGCCGCCTGCTCGGGCTTCCATAGCAGCCCCTTCTCCGAGGCCGGCTCACCCTGCGCGCAGCCCTTCTGGGGCTGCCTCGATTGCCCCAACGCCGTCATCACCGCGCGCAAGCTTCCCGCGATCCTCGCCTTCCTCGCGTTCGTCGAAGAGCAGCGACCGAGCCTCCCGGCGAGCGACTGGGCGGCCAAGTTCGGCCGCGTCCATTCCCGCATCACGACCCAGGTCCTGCCGGTCTTCTCCGATGCCGTTATCGCCGATGCGCGCTGGCAGATGGAGAGCGAGCGGCTCTATCTGCCGCCGGAAGCACGCGCATGATCACGCCCGCCCATGCCCGCGCACCCGCGTTCGACGATCGGCCCGTGCTGGCCACTGCGCCGCTCAAGGCGGGCCACGCCCGCGAAGAGCTGTCGCGGGTCGGCGACTCAAGCTGGGATCTCGGTCCCGCCGTGTTCCGCGAGAACGCGCGGCGCTGCCATGTCACCGTGCATTTCGACGTGCTCGAACATGCCGATGTGCAGGCGGCGATGCGTGCCTATCTCTACGCCCGCCTCAACGTCGATCTTCCCGGCTACCGCCCGAAGCTGCCGCCGGCGAGCATCCGCCAGGCATTCAACCGCGCACGCCGGTTCTTCGCCTTCGCGCGCCTGACGCTTGGAGGGCTCGACCTTGGCCGCATCGATCAGGCGCTGGCCGATGCCTATGCCAGGCATCTTCGCCACGATTCTGCCCGGCGACCCGTCATAGTCGGCCACCTCCTCGAAGTGGTCTCCGATCTCTATCACTATCGTGACCGCCTCGCTGGCGGAGGCCTCGCGTTTGAGCCCTGGGCCGGACAGGCACCCGCCCGCGTCGCAGGCTATCGGCACGTCGTTGAGAACCGTACCCCGCGGTTTCCGGAAGATGTCATCGCCGCACTGCTCGCCTGGTCATTGCGCTACGTCACCGTCTTCGCGCACGATATTCTATCGGCTCGGGCCGCGCTGGATCGGCTCGAGGCGCGCCGCGCCCGGCTGCTTGCCGCCGAGCGCGGACTGCCTGGCGCAGAGCGCCGCCTGCGGCAGCGCGCGCGCCTCGAGCGCCATATCGCGCGTCGAGCCCGGCAAGGCCGCGGCGTGCCGATCTGGACGACCGCGCATAACGGCGTCACGCGCACCGATCCCCGCACCGGAGAAGCGACGCCGCCGATCAACGTCCATCTTCTCCATCTTCATGCCGGTGTCGATGCTGAGGCGGAACCGGCCATGCATTTCGGACTCGCCAAGGGCGTCTCCGCCCTGATCGAAGCCGCTGCCGCCGACCTGGGCGTCGAAGTGGGCGGCATGGACACGCCGATCTCGATTGATCCCGATAGCGGTCGGCCATGGCGCGCACGCTTCGATGCGAAGACGCTCGCACAAGAGGAACGGATGCTTCAGGCGGCCGCCTATATAGTGTGCGCTTACCTCACCGGCATGCGCGACTGCGAGGTGCAGGCGATGCGGCGGGGGTGCCTCTCGATCGCGCGCAGCGAGGATGGCCTGGTCGAGCGGCATCGCATTCGATCGACCATCTACAAGCGTCGGTCGACCATGGGCGAGGCGGCGAGCTGGGTGACGATCGAGCCGGTCGCAGACGCGATAGCGGTGCTTGAACGCCTGTCGGCAAGACCGACGCGCGCCAGCGGCAGCGATACGCTCTGGCCGGTGCTACGCCCCGGCGCCGCCACCAAGACGCATCTGTCGAGCGAGGTGGTCCGCCAACTCAACGCCTTCCGCGACCACCTCAACGCTGCCTTCGGCAGCCCTGATGTGCCGGTCATCCCGTCCGGACCCGGTGGCAAGCCGTGGCGCATAACGACGCGGCAGTTCCGCCGCACCATCGCATGGCACATCGCCAACCGTCCGTTCGGCACCATCGCCGGCATGATCCAGTATAAGCACGCCTCGGTCGCCGCTTTCGAGGGCTATGCCGGAACCAGCGCATCGGGGTTTCGCGCCGAGGTCGAGGCGCAGCGCCGGCTCGGTCAGCAGGGCGACCTGCTGGACTATTTCGACCGGCGGCAGGGCGGTGCCTCACTCGCGGGGCCGGCGGGACCACGCATCGCGCGGACGCTCGACGATGCGGCCGTGCAGCTCGGGCCCTTGCCCGCCATGATCGCCGACCGCTCCCGGCTACGTGTCATGCTCGCCAGCGTCGCGCGAACCCTCCATGTCGGCCTCCTCGCGGATTGCTTCTTCGATCCCGCCACCGCGCTCTGCCTCAAGCGCGTGACCACCCCCGATCCCAAGCAGCCGCTCACGGCGCTGTGCGAGCCGACCCGCTGTCCCAACGCCTGCATCACCGCCCGTCACAGGCCAGCTTGGGAACGCGCGGCCGATGATGCCAGGGCATTGCTGCGCGAACGACGTCTGTCGGATCTTCAACGCCATGCACTCGCCACCGAGATCAACCGGCTCACTACCGTGATCGACGCCATCGGCCCCGCGCCGCCGGAGGCCAACCCCGGCTGACGGCGGAAGCTCTGCGCCGGTCGGCGCGCTGGCGCAACGGCGTTGCCGTCCTCCGCTTCGCTGCGGCCCTACGGGTGCGCAACCGCGCTTGTGCCCGGCGCTAGTCGAGCTCCGCCGCCGGGGATGGCCCCCGACGGGCAAGCGGAGTTCAGATCATGCCAACTCAGGTACGAGCCGACGTCTATACTCGGGTCACCGAGGCGATCCTTGCAGCGATCGAAGCCGGTACGGGCAACTGGCGCATGCCATGGCATCACAGCGGCGCCGATGTCACCCGGCCGACCAACATCGCCAGCGGCAAGCCCTATCGCGGCATCAACACGGTGTCGCTCTGGGCGGCGGCCTATGGCGGCGGCTATGCGAGCGGGGTCTGGGGCACTTATCGTCAGTGGCAGGACCGCGGCGCCCAGGTCCGCAAGGGCGAGCAGGCCAGCCTCGGCGTCCTCTGGAAGGAGATCAGCCGGCGCGACGACGAGCAGGATGACGAAGATGGCGGCAAGGGACGGCGGCTCTTCGCCCGGGCGTTCAGCCTGTTCAACGCCGATCAGGTCGACGGCTACGCGCCCGAGCCCGGGCCGGTCCTGCCCGAGAGCGAGCGCCTTGCGGCCGCCGAGGCCTTCATCGCCGCGCTCGGTATCGACACGGTCTACGGGTCGAGCAGCGCCTATTACCATCTCGGCGAAGACCGCATCTACATGCCGCACTTCGCAACCTTCCGTAGCGCGCATGGATTCTACGGCACCCATATCCACGAGTGTGCCCATGCCAGCGGCGCGGCGCATCGGCTCGACCGGGATTTCAGCGCCAGGTGGACCAAGGACGCGCTCGCGATGGAGGAAGCGACCGCCGAGCTGACCGCCTCGTTCCTGCTTGCCGACCTCGGCATCGCGCACGATCCGCGTCCCGATCATGCCGCCTATATCGCCTCCTGGCTTCAGGTGCTGAAGAACGACAGCCGCGCGATCTTCACTGCGGCCAGCAAGGCGCAGGCGGCGGCCGATTGGATGCACGCCCAGCAGCCGTGACGCTCACGCGGCCCGCACCTCGGCGCCGAGCGCATCAAGCAGCGGACAGCCCGGATCCTGACCGGCATCGCAGGCTCGCACCGAGTCTGCCAGAACCCGTTCCATCCGCCTGAGGTCCGCGATCCGCGCGCGCACATCCTGCAGATGCGACGCCGCGAGCTCGCGGACTTCGGTGCAGGAGGCCTGGCCGCCGGCCGCGAGTCCGAGCAAGGCGCGCACCTCGTCAAGGGTGAAGCCCAGCTCCCTCGCACGGCGCACGAAGCCCAGGCGAGCCACGTCCTCCCGACCGTAGCTGCGGTAACGGCCCCGCCGCGGCGGAACGGGCAGCAGCCCGATCCGCTCGTAATAGCGGATCGTCTCGATGTTGCAGCTGGTACGGCGCGAGAGTTCGCCGATCTGGATCGCGGCGGTTGCGGCCATCTTCAAAATACCTCTTGAGTCTGTAGTCGCTACAGATGGTAGGATAGCTGCATGCCCGCCACAAGGAGTCGCCCGTGACCCAGACACCAAGCCCGCCCAAGGGGATAAGTACCGCCGCGCTTACCCTGGCGGGGATCGCCGCCGCGTTCGGCGTCGCTGCCTGCTGCGCACTGCCGATCCTCTTGGCATCCGCCGGCATCGGCGCGGCCTGGCTCAGCGGCGTGGCCGTCGTCTCCGCGCCCTATCGCACGCCGCTCCTCGTGATCGGCGCATTATGCCTCGTCGCCGGCGCCGCGCTGCTATTGCGCCAGCAACTCGCCGCCATGCGCTGCGGCCCGGACGGCGTGTGCACGCCGCGCTGGACGCGCATCCTCACTCTCGCCGGCCTATTGGTCGGCGCGGCACTGCTCTGGGCGGGTTATAGCTATGTCTGACGTCGTTCCGGAGCTGCACTCGACCCTGACCTGTCCGCACTGCGGACATCAGGCGACCGAGACGATGCCGACCAACGCATGCCAGTTTTTCTATGACTGCCGGGGCTGCGGCGCGGTCCTCAAGCCCAAGCAGGGCGATTGCTGCGTCTTTTGTTCCTATGGCGACGTTCCGTGTCCGCCGATCCAGATCGAGGGCAAGGGCGCGTCCTGCTGCGGCTGAAGACAAGCCGTGACGCTTGCCACCCCCGCTGACGCTGCCCCTGAACCGACGGTTGCATTCCCCGACGGCACCGTCGTCCCGGACTGGACTGCGGTCACCGCGCCAAGCGCCCATTCGGCCCTGACAGCGCTGTTCGCGGCATTTATCGGCCGCAGGTGGCATGGCATCGACAGCACCGAGGACGAGGTGCGGCGTGCCATCCTCCGGGCCTATGTCACCCAGGGCCACGCGCCGGCGCCGGTGGAGATCGCTGCCGCGGTTGCGCTCCCGCCCGGCGACGTGGCCGCAGCGCTCCACCGGCTCGCCGGACGTGATCTCGTGGTCCTCGACGGCGACGGCCGAGTGAGCGGCGCCTATCCTTTCACCGATGCTCCCAGTGAGCATCAGGTGGAGGCCGCGGGTATCACGATGGGAGCCATGTGCGCCCTCGACGCGCTGGGGATCTGCACGATCGCACCGCACGCCAGCCTCATCCGCTCGTCATGCCGCCAATGCCGGCGCTCGCTTGCGATCCATGTCCACGACCGGGGCTGCACCTTGGGCGACGTCGTGCCCGAGGGGATTCTCGTCTGGTCCGGTCATCGCTACACCGGCGGCTGTGCAGCGTCTTCGCTCTGCACTCAGCAGGCTTTCTTCTGCCATGCCGATCATCTTGAAGCCTGGCGTATGGACGGTTCCGTGACCGCCCGCGACGGCATTCGCCTGACCCTGCGCGAGGCCCTCCAGGTCGGCCGCGCGATCTTTGCACCGATGCTCGGAGGGATATTGCCATGGCCCATTACGACCTGATCGTCATCGGCAGCGGAACAGCCGCCCAGGTCGCGATCGGCCAGGTCCGCGCCGCCGGATGGTCCGTCGCCGTCATCGACCACCGCCCGTTCGGCGGCACCTGTGCGCTACGGGGCTGCGATCCCAAGAAGATGCTGGTCAGCGGCGAAGAGGCGATCGATGCCGCCGCTCGCATGGCCGGACATGGTGTCGGCGGCGACCTGGCGATCGATTGGCCGAGCCTGATGGCGTTCAAGCGCAGCTTTACCGATCCGGTCCCCGCCAAGCAGGAACGCCGCTACGCCAAGCTGGGCGTCGACGCCTTCCACGGGCTAGCGCGCTTCGCAAGCCCGGACGCGGTCGCGGTCGACGGTCGGACGTTGCAGGCCCAGCATATCCTGATCGCAACCGGCGCGGGGCCGATCCCGCTCGGCATTCCAGGCGAGGAGCTGGTCAGCACGAGCGACGCTTTCCTCGAGCTGGAGACGCTGCCGCGCCGGATCGTGCTGATCGGCGGCGGCTATGTCGCCGCGGAGTTCTCGCATCTGGCCGCACGTGCCGGCGCCGAAGTCACGATCCTGCAGCGCGCTAGCCGGCTGCTGCCGCATTTCGATCCCGACCTGGTGGGCTGGCTCACACCGCGGTTCACGGCGCTCGGCATTCGCATCGAGACCGGCACCGCGGTCACACGGGTCGAGCGGAACGGGGACGGCCTGCAGGTGCGTGCCTCTCGCCAGGGAGCGCCGGACCTGGAGGTCGCCTGCGATCTCGTCATTCATGCTGCCGGGCGTCGTCCCGATCTCGGCAGCCTCGACCTGTCCACCGGGCAGGTCGCGGTGCAAGACGGACGACTGCAGCTCGATGCGCATCTGCGCAGCATTTCCAACCCGCGGGTCTATGCCGCCGGTGACGCCGCCGGCGTCGGGCCGCCCCTGACCCCGGTGTCGAGCCACGACGCGAAGATCGTCGCCGCGAACCTCCTGCAAGGTCCATCGCGCGAGCCCGACTATCGCGGTGTTCCGAGCGTCGCCTTCACCGTGCCGCCGATCGCCGCCGTCGGGCTTTCGGAAGAGGCGGCGCGCCGCAGCGGCCTCAAGTTCCGGGTTAACGCGGCCTCGACGCCGGACTGGTTCACCGCCCGCCGGCTCGCCGAGCCGGTCTATGGCCACAAAGTTCTGATCGACGAGCGGACGGACCTCGTCCTCGGCGCGCATCTCGTCGGGCCGAACGCCGACGAGGTGATCAACCTTTTCGGCCTGGCCATCCGCCACGGCCTCACCGCGGCCGATCTACGCTCCACCATGTTTGCCTATCCGACCGGCGCCTCGGATATCGGCTACATGCTCTAGGCGACGCCGCGCACGATCCGTCACCAGTGCTCGCCCGCGGGCGGGCGGCAGCCTGTCGCGAAAGACGATAGCGGGCTGTCGCCCGCCTGATCTGCGGACGCCGCTGACGCGGCGGCGCTACTTTTTGGGCCTCCCTTCCGACGCGGAGGTGGTCGGCGCTCCCTGCTAGGCCCGCCACGGCGGGCTGCAAGCCCCGGCTTCGCCGGGCTGCTCCATTTCATTTCGCCCCTGCGGGTGCAGCCCGCCGCTCGAACGGGCCTCTTCGGTCGCTCTCGCCGCCCACCCCCGCCTCGGGGGAGGCCGATGCGGTTTTTGGGCAGTGCTGGAGGCAGCCGATGGTTTTCTTCCTCGAACCCCGGATTGGGGCTGGACTGTCAGGATATTGCGCCGAGATGGCTGGCGCCTTCGTCTGCGCTGCCCTCGGCATCGAACCCACTGTCCGCCATTCCGACTATATCGGCGCTTGGCTCGACATCATGCGGGCGGATGATCGCGCGATCGTTCGCGCCGCCAGCGCTGCGTCGAGGGCGGCCGACTATCTGCTCGCCTTCCGCGATGCCGCAGGAGCGGAGGCCCGCGGCGCTCTGATCGAACGGAGGGCGGCATAATCCTCCTGACCCCGGAGCTGCGCGCGCAGCTCATCGCCAATGCGGCCGACCCAAGCGCTGACCATCTGCCGGTCGCGAAATTCTTCAACCCCGTGGGCGCGGGCGTGTGGCTTGCGACCTTGCTCGAACCCGATGGCGATACCCTGCACGGCATCGCCGATCTCGACATGGATTGCGTCGACTATGGCACCTTCAGCCTTTCCGAATTGCAAGGTCTCGACGTCGGGCTCCAGCTTGGCGTCGAGCGCGACATCCTGTTCGAGACGACGGCGCCGATCTCGGTGTGGATCGATATCGCCGACATAGCCCGCGGCATCCGGGCGGCTGAGCGCATCATCGCTCGGCTAGAGCGGGAGGGCTGAGCGATGCGCTTTCGCAAATGGCCCAAGCCAACCGCCTATGAAGAAACGTCGCGCAAACGCGCGGCGTTTCTCACCAAACAGCGCCGCGAGCGCGAGGCGCTGCCGCTGTTCGCCGACATGGTCGCGGCTGGGCAACACAGCGTCGATGAGGAAATGGCCCGCCGCGCCGAATGGTGGCCGCGCCAGCAGCAGGACCGCCGGGATGAGCGCGCCGCCGTATGGCGCAAGGCGCGCGCTCGCCTGTTCGCCATTCCGGACGAACGCCGCCGCACGATCCGTGCGCTCTGGCGGGAATGTCCCTATCCGGCCGATCCCTATAGTTTCGCGGACTTCCTGCACCAGATCGAGGTGGGCAAGCTCGACATCACCCGGCCGGGCTGGCGTTTCCATGCCCGTGTCCAGCCCCGGGCCACGATAACCCCCAACACCTTCGAGGAAGCGTTCCGCCAGATCGGACGCCGCAAGGTCAATGCGGGCGGCGTGCCCAGCGACGCCGACACGCTGCTCTTTTGCGGCAATCTCGGCAAGGGCATCCTGTTCGTCGACCGGATTGTCGATCCGGGTGGGAAGCCAGGTATCACCTTCGATGTGCGCGGGGTCTGCTCCAGCGACGATCTCGCGCTGATCGAGCGGCTTGCTCGGGTCGCTGAGGAAACTGCGGTCACGGTGCGCCTGGTCGAGCGCGGGATCGCCCCGACCGAGGGTCGCGGTTGGCGCGCACCCCACCGGCTGCTGATCCTGTCCTGCTCGGCGACCAAGCGCCGGGACACAGGCTGGATCGATGCGATCGACCGCTACGATGGCCCGCTGTGGCAGACCGTGCGCGCGGTCAATCCCGACCGGATGCGGGTCAAGGTCGCGGTGCTCTCGGCCCGCTACGGCTTTCTCGATTCCCGCTCGCCTATCGAGGATTATGACGCCCGGCTGACCCCCGATCTCGCCCAGCGCATGATCGCGGGCGGAATGAATCGGCGCTGGCCGCGTCCGCCATCGGCGCGCATGCCCGATACCTATGGCGACTCGCCCGGTTGTCAGATCGCCTCGCTTTCCAACCACGGCACGCGGCCATTCACCGACGTCGCGCTCGCGGGCGGGCATCTCTACATCGCGGTGATGCGGGCCTTCCTCGACGGCTTCCGCGATCTGCGCTGCATCGCTCCGGACGCCCGTATCACCGAGATCAATGGCCCGATCGGCATCATGCGCCAGCAGATCCGGGGCTGGCTCGAGGAGAGCTGGCCGTGAACGGGCGGCCGCCCGGCGCGGGACATAATAACGGGCCGCCGCTCGACGACGATCCCCCTGCGACCATTCGGACGTGCCGCTGGTGCCGCCACTGGTCGCCGCCTTCGGAGCGGGAGGAGCGTGACTATGAATATTTCAGGCTCGGCCTCTCGCGCCGCCGCGTGAAGCGGCCGAGCGGCGCCTGCGACCGGGTGCTCACGGCGCCGGGCAAGCCGCTCGCCTTCTCGTCCACGGTCGCGGAGTTTTCCTGCCTCAACTTCGCGGCGAAGCCGTTGCCGCCCGTAGAGATACCCAGGCGCGGCGGCTTCGTCCGCATTTACGAGGGCGACGAGGTGGTCTGGCAGGGGGCCGAGGAAGACCTACCCGAAGACTATCGCTGAGGCCGCGCCGCGCTGGCGTCGCCCTTTCCCGATATCCCCATCGACAGGAGTTCGACATGGACATCACGCTTTGCCGGGGCATGGTCATCAATGCCCCCGAGTTTTTTGCCGACCCCGCCTTTCGGGCCTGGCTCGCCAACCGCCGGCCCAAGTTCACCTGGCACACCGGCGGCGAGGTTGACGAATATTCCGACGTTGTCGTGCTGGTCGATCCCGGCCTTAGTGGTGAGGGCAGCGATTCCGACATGCCCGATGCGATCTGGGACCGGATCGTCGCTGCGTGTCGCACGCATCTCGGTTCCGATCGCCACAACGGCAATCACTATGTGGTGCGGCTGACCAACCTCGACGCGTGAAATCCGCCGCCGAGATGCGCGAAAAGTTCATCGCCGCCGTCCGATCCCGCAAGGCCGGTCAGGTGACACGAACGCCTTTGTTCGCCGATGACATCACGGTCCTTCGCTGCCGCTGCCCTTCCACGGCTCTCCCAGCGTTTCCTCATACATTCGTGTTTCCGAATAGGGCCGGTTGGCGAGCGGCGATGCCCTGTCGAACCGGCCTCCAAGCCACAGATTATAGTCATCGCGGTCAAGGATGACGGGCATGGAACGTCCCTGTACGACGTCGTTTGCTTCCGCGAGCAGGCCGCAGAAGCGCTTTTCGTCGTCCACCTCGGCCCACACGCCGGCCCAGGCGAAAATCGGCCTGTCCTCGACACCGAACCACATGCGCTTGCGTGCGCCCGACTGGCCCGCCGGATAGGCGAACGAGTCCATGACGATCAGGCAGCGCCACGGGTTCTGAAATCTCGCCGTTTCCTCGACTTTCCTGCGATTGAACCACATCGCCGTCGAAACGGCGCGTCGGTTGCGCACCCCATCGAGAATTGTCCGCGGTATGCCCCATCGCATTGGCTCTGCGAAACGCTCCCTGTTTTTCCGATACACCACCAGGCCGGTGCGCTCTGGCCAGACTTCGGCCGACCAGGCGGCCCGAGCCGGAACGCGGGCATCGAAATGGTCTCGCACTTCGCTCAGCGCGGTCCGGCAGCGATAGAGCGTCGTCAAATCCTCTGCGTCCCCACGCCTCGTGGCTCCGTAAATCCGTCGATACGGATCGCAGGAGATCATGAAGTCCTCATGACCTCGGCGAAGGACCAAGCGCTCCTCCCACACATCGCCTGATCCATAGAGTGAGAGGGAGGCTCTGGTTTTCGTGACGGGTTGGAGGCTGGGAGAGAGTCTTCCGGCCGCCCGTCATGGAGACGTGTCATGGCGAAAGCCCCATCGAAGATCACCCTCAACCAGTCCCGGAACATTCCGTTCGACAGGCTGGTCCTGTCGCAATCGAACGTCCGCCGCGTGAAGCATGGCGTGACCATCGAGCATCTGGCCAATGATATCGAACGCCGCGGCCTGCTGACCGGCCTCAATGTCCGCCCTGTGCTCGACGAGGCTGGTGAAGACACCGGCATGTTCGAAATCCCCGCCGGCGGCCGCCGCTACAGCGCGCTGGCGATCCTCGTGAAGCGCAAGCGGCTCGCCAAGGACGCCCCGGTTCCGTGCGTGGTCAAGGCCGCGAATGATCCGGTCCTGGCTGAAGAGGATTCGCTCGCCGAAAACAGCGAACGCGAACCGCTCCACCCGCTCGACGAGTTCCGGGCGATGAAGACCCTGTTCGACAAGGGCGAGCAGGAGGAAGCGATCGCCGCCCATTTCCGCGTCACCCCCGCCGTCGTGCGCCAGCGCCTCAAGCTCGCATCGGTCTCGCCCACGCTGCATGAATGCTATGCCGAAGGCGACATGACCCTCGACCAGCTCATGGCGTTCACGGTCAGCGACGATCACCAGCGCCAGGAGGATTTGTGGGGGCAACTCGCGCACAGCAGCAACAAGTCGCCCTGGTTCATCAAGTCCAGGCTGCTGGAGGACAAGGTCGAGGTGACGGAGAAGCGCGTCCGCTTCATCGGGCTGGACGCCTATATCGCTGCGGGCGGCGCCGGTCCGATCCGCGACCTGTTCGAACCCGACGATGGCGGCTGGCTCTCCGATCCCGCGCTGCTCGATCGTTTGGTCGATGAGAAGCTGCGCGCGGAAGGCGACGCTGTCATGGCCGAAGGCTGGAAGTGGGTCGAGACGCTGGTCGATCTTCCCTATGGCTATGACGAGGACTGCCGCGCCATCGCCAGCCAGGTGCAGCCGCTGACCGAGGTGCAGGAAGCGCGGATCGTCGCCCTGCGGGCCGAGGCCGATGCGCTTGAGGCCGAGTGGGACGGCAAGCCCGATGTTCCGGAGGACGTGGAACTGCGTATCTCCGCCATCGACGCCGAGCTTGGCGTTCTCGCCCAGAGCAACCGGGTGTTCGATCCTGCCGAGATCGCCAATGCCGGCGTGTTCATTGGTCTGGAGGAAGACGGCACGCTCTATATCGACCGTGGCTATGTCCGCGCCGAGGATGAGCTGGAGGCTGACGATGCCGGCGAAGGTGGCGATGAAGCGTCCCATGCCGGATCGGATGATGCGTCCGATGAGATCGGCGGCGAAACGGCCGATCGCGAGTCCAGCAGGGCCCCGTCCAGGCCCGCTCCGAACGATGACGATGATGACGGTGAGGTCATCAAGCCGCTCCCGGACCGTCTCGTCGCCGAGCTGACCGCCGCCCGCACGCTGGCGCTTCAGGATGCCTTCGCGCAGTCGCCTTCGGTCGCGTTCGCCGCCGTGCTGCACGCCATGGTGCTGTCGGTCTTCTACATGGGCCGCACCGAAAGCTGCATGGAGCTGGCTGTCCACCGCGTCTCCATGCCGTTCCAGGGCGCGGACCTGCGTAACAGTCCATCGGCGGCATCCATCCAGGAACGGCACACCCGCTGGAAGGAGCGTCTCCCCCAATCCGACAAGGATGTGTGGGATGCGCTCCAGCAGCTCGACGGCGGCGAACAGGCCAGTCTGTTCGCCCATTGCGCAGCCTATTGTGTGAACGCGCAGTGGGAGCCGGTTCCCAAGCATGGCGGTGGCCGTGTCTCGGCGCACGGCGTCGCGCGCCGCATCGACCATGCCAATGTACTGGCCCGCGCCGTGGGTCTCGACATGATCGGCGCAGGCTGGCGCCCGACCTTCGACAACTACCTCAACCGGGTCGCGAAGCCGCGCATCCTTGAGGCGGTCGCCGAGGCGACGGGGCCGCAGACCGCCGGGCTGATCGACCATCTGAAGAAGGGCGACATGGCGCGCGAGGCCGAACGCTTGCTCGCCGATGCGAATTGGCTGCCCGAACCGCTTCGGACGCCTGTGATCGAGGAACCGCTGCCGCTGACGGATGAGGCTGACGCGCTGCCGGCGTTCCTCGATGAGGATGACAGCTACGCCGACCAGGAGGGCGACGACGAATACGCTATCGCCGCCTGAATGCTGGTGCGGGACGGGTCGACCAGTCGCTGCCCCGTCCCGCACCGACGTCTCACCTCAATCCCATTCTCAGCCCGGCCACGCGCCGGGCTTTTTTCATTTTCGGAGATAGACAATGAGCAATACGCCTTTTGTTCCCACGTTCGACATGACCGCCTTCCTGGCGCACCAGGCGGAATATGAGAAACGAGCGAGCGAGATTTTTCCCGCCAATAAGGCTGCTGTCCTGTCTGTTCTGGCAGGATCTGGCATCACCCTTGTCACCGTGCGGTTCGATGGCAGTGGGGACAGCGGCCAGATCGAGGAGATTGACGCGCGTTCTGGTGAAAGCAGTGCCGACCTGCCCGACACATCTGTCGAGATCGCCCGCTGTGAATTTCACGACGAGGAGGTCCGCCATGTAACGGTCCCGCTCCCGGATGCGATCGAGGCCATGTGTTACGACCTCCTCGAAAGCAAGCACGGCGGCTGGGAGAACAATGAAGGCGGCTATGGCGAGTTCACCTTTGACGTCGCCGCCGGGACTGTCCGTTTCGATTTCAATTATCGGATCGAACGGTCTGAAAACCATTATTACGAGCTGTAGGGAGGCGACGATGGGCCATTGCTATCATCACGCGCTCTCGTCCGTGCGGAAATGGGGCGGCTCGGCCGAGGATTATCTGCCGCTGCACCAGTGGTTCGACGAGTCCAAGGCGATCACCGCTGACTTCCGCCATCGTGCACTGCGCCACCATGCCGAGGGCATTTTCATGCTCGAACGCTTTTTCGGCGCGACCATCACGGTCTCAAGCGGGCGGGTCGTTCCCGTCCGGTTGATCGGCGAACAACATATCCTCGAAGACCTCGGCTTCATTCCGAGCTTCGCGGACTGGGTTCGCTGCATCCGGCCGCAACCCTGGATGGGCCGCGCGCAGCCGATCCACAAGCTGGTGGACCCTTTCGCGATCGAAAGTCCGCCAGCGTCCTGATTTGTACCCCATCACCTTTATCGAGAGCCCGGCCGCGCGCCGGGCTTTCGCGTTCTTGGAGACCCGATATGGCTGATTATTTCTGTTCCACGGTGGTTCAGCCCACCATTCCGCTGAGCGCGATGACGCCGCTCGAACGATTGATCCTCTCTGGCATCTTCAGCAGTGAAGTTGATGGAGGCGGCCTCTATTTCTACGCCGAACAGGGCGCCAATGACATGCCCGCCTATCCCGTCGACGAGGTCCGCGCCGCGCTCGCCTTGTCCGGAGACGTTGAAAGCGCGGCGGCCAACGCGGTCCGCGCGGAGCTTGCCGAACTCGGCGAAGACGACGCCTATCTTCAACTCGACCTCTCCGTGTCCGGTTGGGAGGTGTTTTTCCAGAGCATCGTCCGACGGACGCCCGCGCTCCCCTATGTATCGATCGTTTCGGCCTGGACCTGCACGAAAATGCGGCCAGACGGTTTCGGCGGCATGGCCGTGCTGATCACGGCCGACGACATCATGGCGCGCAGTACCGAGTCCATGCTCGATGAAATGCTTGGCATCGCAGAATATGGGCCGCTCGGCGTTGAGCCGGGTCTCGGCTCGCATGTCCTGCTCCGCCTCTGCGAGGAGCATGTCCGCGCGACCGTGGAAGTGGTCTTCGAGACGGAAGCGCCGGATGGTCTCCAGATCGCCGATGTGAGCAATGCCGATATCCGTCAGGCATCCCTCGATGTGAAGGCGGCCAGCGATCTCTCCCATGAAGAGGGAGAAGCCGCCTCCAAGGCCGCAACGCGAGCGATCTCGCTCGCCGCCAAGCGCAACCTCGCTGCCCGCTGAACGGTGCAGTCCGGCGGGTTGCTGCCGGCGAACATCGCCTGGGCGCTCTGCGCTCGGGTTTCCCCTCATAGAATGGAGATTGACCCGTGAAGATTTCCGACATCGAAAACGCCAGTCCGGAGGCGCTTGCGCCCTTGTTGCTCGCTACTCTTCAGCGCCTCGGCCAATTGGGCCGTAACGGCGCCGTCGCGCTTGCGCGTCTTGCCGAAAAGGATGACGCAGACGTGGAAGAAGCCGTGGAATGGCTGGCTGATATAGCCGCCGGGTCGCTGCGGGAGTGATCGGTCTGCCGTCGGCTCCGTCTCCGGGCCGGCGGCCAGAGTGAGAGGGTGGCGGGGAAGCGGGTGAGCCGGCCGGCTTGAGAGAGAGCGGTCGGCGGCTCGCTCCCTCGCTGCTCTCCCGGAGACCTCACATGACCGAAAGAACTGGCAACGCCTCTGTCGCGGGCGCGACGACCATCATTCTCGATGGCGACGCGGTTCACGCCATGGCGCCACTCGGGGCCGTCCTGCGCTACTTCGATGGTGCCCCGCAGCCGCCGGCCCGCCACACGCGCAAGCTGCGGGACTGGCAGACGCGCAACAGCACCGGGCGTCTCGTGGAGAAATCACCGTCGGCGGCTATTGGCGACAGGACCTGCTCGGCAAGCTTCGTGCTCCATGAGGGCACCTTCATGTCCGGAATCACGCCGGTCCTTGTCGTGCGTCGTCACTATATGGTCACGACGGACCTTCGCTTCGAAGTCGTCGAATTGCCGCAGCCGGGCATGGTGCGGGTTCTCACCCGTTGGAACGGCAAGGACGAGCTACGGCATCTTGCCGCCAATATGGCGGACGCCGAAAGCTGGGCGTCCCGGAACCGCTATTCCAATCTCGTCCTTCAGCTTGTCGAGGACGAACCCGTCGTCTCGACCATCAGGAGGGCGGCATGAGCCCGGCGCCTTCGGTCCCGGCCACCTATGGATGCACCGCCGACGGCGATCTCGCCGCGCTTGTCGACGACACCGCCTATGCCGCCATTCCCGGCCCCCGCGGACTCCGGATTGCGAACGCCTGGCGGCTCAGCAAGCCTATGAGCCAATGGCGGCGCGATGATTTCTATGGCGCAATCGCCGTTGTCGCGGATGCAGTAGGGTTTCATGACCATATCGCCGAACTGGTCCAGCACCGGGAGGAATTGCTGCGGTTCGAACGCAAGCGTGGCGATGGCAAGCTGTCGACGCCGTGGGGCCAATCTCAATCGAGTGAGATCTATGCCGATGGGGTGGTCTTCCATTCCACGGCGAGCCATGGCGGCTTCAAGCTCGATCGCGCGCGCAACGCGAGAATGCCCGCGGCCTTGCGGGTTGCCGGGGGCTGGTACGAGGAAGATGCAGAATGGGCGAAGGTCGCGACTGGCTTTCCCGATCTCTTCACGGCCTATGAACGGCGTCACGCTGAGAAGACCCTGCGCGACTATTACCCAAATTGTTGGGAGGCGATCCACGACCGTTTCCTGGCGCCCGGTGAATCCGTCGAGAATGATCGGCGGCTCTTTGGCGAGAAGCACCGGCACGATTGGGTGGTCGTATCGGCGATCCGTTCCAGGGAAAAACCTGGCATGACGGATTGCGTCGCCCGGCTCGGCGGGCGACGCAATCGGGGTCATGAACGGCGCTTCCTGGTTCCATCCGACGAGTATGTCGCCGGACGCTTCGGGTTCGTAATCGACGAGGCCCGGCACCTGGAAGTCTGATTTATCTGGGCGGCCCGTCATGGGGTCGCCCATTTTTTTGTCTGCCGTCCAGAGTTGGACCATATGGCAGGTTCCTACAGAAGCGACGTCACCGCGCCGAGCGCGGTCCCTCCTTCGGCCAAACGGCGATCCAGCGTGCAAAGCCTTGCACCTCGCTCCGCCGCGATCGCCAGATGCAGCGCGTCACCGGCACGCAGATTCAGCGAAAACTGATCGGAGAACAAAGCTGCGGTCCGGAAATTGGCGGAAGCCACCGGCACGATCGTCAGGCTTTCGCTGCAAAGCCGTTGAAACTGGCTCAGCACCTCGGCGCGTTGAGCCGCATCGAGCTGGCCTGTCCGCACCTTGATCGACAAGGCGGACGACATCTCCGTCACGACCCAATCGCTGATGATCAGTTCCTCCGGGTCTTGCCCGGCCAGCCATTCCTGAATCTCCGCCGTGCGGGCCTCGTTCGTCAGCGCCGCGATCAGCAAAGACGTATCGAGATACAGCATCAGTAACGATCACCATCGCGCATGGCGCGCGTGAACCTGTCGGCGCTTTCGCTTTGGACCGGCAGGGAATCGGTCAGTTGGCGCAGCCGGGTGGCATCGATCGCCTTGCGCGGCCGTTTGGCGGCCTCAAGGCGGGCCACAGGCTTCCCACGGCGCAGGATATCGATCGTGTCGCCAGCAGCAGCGCGATCGACCAGTTCGCTCAAATGGGCTTTGGCGTCCGCCAGATTGATTCCATCCATGACTCGCTCCTGACCATGTAGTTGGTCACTTATAGGTTTTTTCGGCGAGAACGGCAACGCCGCAGTCTGGGGGCTGGTGGATGCGGCAAGCATCCACACCGGGCCATCGGAGAGGAAGAGGAAGGCCGGGACGGGGTGAGCCTGGCGGTTTGAGAGAGAGGGTCCGCCGGCTTCGACCCTGACCTCTCCCGGAGATTCCCCCATGACCTTCAATCGCTCCACGGCGCTCGCCGCCGTGCCGACTGGCGCCGCGCGACATTTCGCCGACACCGCCGAGAAGCTGCTTGCCGCCGCGCAGCTCATCCTTCCCCACCTCGAAAGCGGCCGTCCCGTCGATGCGCCCGCGCTGCGCGGCGCGATGGAAACAGCGTTCGGCGGGTCCGACGCCGAAGGGATGTGGGACTGGAAATCGGCCTATGACGCCTGCGAGACCTCGCAGATCCTGTTTCTGCGTAAATACGCCAATACGATCTTCCGCAAACACGCCGATCCGCAGGCCCGGCTCGCGCTGATCGAGAAGATCGCGGGGCTGATGCCGACCCATACGCGCCGGTCAGAAACCTCCCAGGCGCTCCAGCAATTCTCGACACCCGCCGGCCTCGCCTATGTCGCCGGCGTCGCCGCTGGTTTCCAGCCGGGCGAGCGGATGCTCGAACCCTCGGCGGGCACCGGCCTGCTCGCGATCCAGGCCGAGATCGCAGGCGCGCGCCTGATGCTGAACGAGCTGGCCGAAACCCGCGCCGCACTGCTCGACCTGCTGTTTCCCGGCGCCGGCGTCACGACACATGACGCCGCGACCATCCATGACCGGCTCGATCCGGCGATGGCGCCCGATGTGGTGGTGATGAACCCACCATTCTCGGCAATCGCCCATATAGACAAGCGCATGAAGGATGCGGCGATGCGCCATATCGGATCGGCGCTCGATCGGCTCCGCCCCGGCGGTCGTCTCGTGGTCATTACCGGCGCTTCCTGCGCGCCTGACAATCCCGCCTTCACCGATGCGTTTGTCGCGCTCCAGGAGCGCGGGCGCGTGCTGTTCACGGCCGCGATCGACGGCGGCGTTTATCGCAAGCACGGCACCACCATCGACACACGCCTGACCGTGATCGATCGCGTGCCCGCCGAAGATCCGCGCCGCTTTCCCGATGCGCCGGGCGTTGCGCCCAATACGGTAACCCTGCTTGGCTGGGTGCTCGACCAGGTGCCGCCTCGCACGCCTACGCCCGATGCTCCGCCGCCGGTCACGCCGATCGCCATGCCCGCGATGACCGTCCGGCCAGCCCGCGCGACCGTCAAATCCCGGCCCGCTGTCATTGCCGCGCCGATCGAAGCGGTGGAGCTGGCATATGAGCCGAGCAGCCAAGCCGTGCCCGACGCCGGGCGGCTGACCGACGCGATCTATGAGCCCTATGCGCTCCAGTCGATCACCATTCCCGGCGCGCAGCCGCATCCGACCCCGCTGGTGCAGTCGGCGTCGATGGCCTCGGTGCCGCCGCCCGTCCCGAGCTACCGTCCGTTGCTTCCGTCCCATCTCGTGCGCGATGGCATCCTCTCCGACGCCCAGCTTGAATCCATCATTCTCGCCGGCGAAGCGCATTGCGAGCATCTCGCGGGTGCCTGGACGGTCGACAAGACATGGGACGTCATTTCCGCCGCACCGGACGATGCGGGGAATGCCGTGCGTTTCCGGCGCGGCTGGATGCTCGGCGACGGCACTGGCGCGGGCAAGGGCCGCCAGGTCGCGGGGATCATTCTCGACAACTGGCTGAAGGGCCGCCGCCGCGCGGTCTGGGTGAGTCGCTCCGAGACGCTCCACCAGGATGCGATGCGCGACTGGGAGGCGCTCAGCCAGGAACGCCTGCTGGTGACGCCGCTCTCGCGCTTCCGCCAGGGCTCCCCGATCACGCTCGACGAAGGCGTGTTGTTCACCACCTATGCGACGCTGCGCTCGCAGGATCGCGGCGAGAAGGTGAGCCGCGTCAGGCAGATCGTCGACTGGCTCGGCGCCGACTTCGATGGCGTCATCATATTCGACGAGTCTCATGCGATGGCTAATGCCGCAGGGGGGAAGAGCGATCGCGGCGATCAGGCGCCCTCGCAGCAGGGCCGCGCGGGTCTCCGGCTCCAGCACGCGCTGCCGAATGCGCGCATCGTCTATGTCTCGGCGACCGGCGCGACCACCGTGCAGAACCTCGCTTATGCCCAGCGGCTCGGGCTGTGGGGCGGCGAGGATTTCCCGTTCGCCACGCGCGGCGAGTTCATCGGCGCGGTCGAGAATGGCGGGGTCGCTGCAATGGAGGTGCTGGCGCGCGACCTAAAGGCGCTCGGCCTCTATTCGGCGCGGTCGCTCAGCTTCGACGGCGTCGAGTATGAGATGCTCGAGCACGCGCTGACACCGGCCCAGATCGCGATCTACGACGCCTATGCCGGGGCATTCCAGATCATCCATAACAATCTCGACGCCGCGATGCGGGCGGCGGGTAGCAACCTCAACAGCCAGGCGAAGTCGGCCGCGCGGAGCGCCTTTGAGTCAGCAAAACAGCGCTTCTTCAACCACCTCATTACCGCGATGCAGACCCCGGCGATGATTGCCAGCATCGAGCGCGACCTCGAAGCTGGCCATGCCGCCATCATCCAGATCGTCTCGACCGGCGAAGCCCTGCAGGAACGCCGTCTCGCTGACATCCCGACCGAGGAATGGGATGACGTCCGGGTGGACGTAACGCCTCGGGAATATGTTCTCTCGTACCTCGAACACAGCTTCCCGGTGCAGCTTTACGAGCCCTTCAGTGACAGCGAGGGCAATCTCTCGTCCCGGCCCGTCACCGACAAGGACGGCAATCCGGTCGAATCGCGCGAGGCCATCGAACGGCGCGACCGGATGATCGAGCGGCTCGCCTCTCTGGCGCCGGTCCCGGCCGCGCTCGACCAGGTGCTCCATCACTTCGGCACTGACATGGTCGCCGAGGTGACCGGCCGCTCGCGGCGCATCGTCAAGCGGCGCGGATCGGACGGGATCGACCGTTTCGTCGTCGAAAGCCGGCCGGGCTCCGCCAATATATCCGAGACCGACGCCTTCCAGAGCGACGCCAAGCGCATCCTGATCTTCAGTGACGCGGGTGGCACCGGGCGCAGCTATCATGCCGATCTCGGCGCGAAGAACCAGCGCCTGCGCGTCCATTATCTGCTCGAAGCGGGCTGGAAGGCCGACAATGCGATCCAGGGTTTCGGCCGGTCGAACCGCACGAACCAGAAGCAGCCGCCGCTGTTCCGCCCGGTGACGACCAATGTGAAGGCGCAGAAGCGGTTCATCTCGACCATCGCGCGGCGGCTCGATTCCCTCGGCGCCATCACGCGCGGCCAGCGCCAGACCGGCGGCCAGGGCCTGTTCCGGCCCGAGGATAATCTGGAATCCTGGTATGCGCGCGATGCGCTGCGCCAGCTCTACGGCCTGATCTTCAGCGGCAAGGTCGAGGGCTGCTCGCTCGCGGAGTTCGAAGCCGCGACCGGCCTGACGCTCGGTGATGAGGGCGGTCTTCGGGACGAACTGCCCCCGATCACCACCTTCCTCAACCGGATGCTGGCGCTCACCATCGACCTCCAGAACATCCTGTTCACCCGCTTCGAGGATCTGCTGAGCGGCCGCATCGAGGGCGCAATCGCGTCGGGCACATATGAGCTGGGACTGGAGACGCTCCAGGCCGAGAGCTTCAGGATCGTCGATCGCGCCACCATCTACACCCATCCGGGCACGAGAGCGGAGACGCGATTGCTGACCATCGAACGCAAGGACCGCAACCGGCCGGTGACGCTGGACGAAGCGTTCGACCATCTGCGCGATCGCCGCGCCAGGCTGCTGGTCAACGCGCAGTCGGGCCGCGCCGCCGTGCAGATTCCGACGCGCGGGCTGCAATTGGACGACGGGAGCGTGGAAGCGCGCATCCGGCTCGTCCGGCCGATGGAATCGACGCCGATGCCGCTTGCCGCCATGGCGGAAACCCAGTGGCGCGAGGCGAACCGAGGCGAGTTCGAGCGGGCGTGGCAGGCGGAGCTTGCCGATGTGCCGGAGTTTGCGACCAGCACCATGCACATCGTCGCCGGGCTTCTGCTGCCGATCTGGAAGCGACTGCCGCAGGAGTCCACCCGCGTCTATCGGCTCCAGACCGATGATGGCGAGCGGATCGTCGGGCGCCGCGTGTCGCCTGCCTGGGCGGCGACCGCCACCGCGAACGACAATGGCCCGGTGCTCGCAGCCGACGCCGCGTTCACGGCGCTGATGGATGGTCAGGCCATCCTCGAGCTGACGGAAGGGCTTCAGCTTCGCCGAGCGCGCGTGATGGGCGTGAACCGCATAGAACTGGACGGTTTTACCGACACGATGCGGGACCGGCTGAAGGCGATGGGGCTGATCTCGGAGATCATCTCCTGGAAGTTGCGGCTGTTCGTCCCGACCGGAAGCGATGGCCCGACCGTGCTCGCCCGGCTGCTGGAACGGTATCCGCTTCAGCGGGTCGGCGAGCGCCATGCGGCGTGACGGAGGAATGGGAGATGAAGAACTCCGCCACCGACATCGCGCAGCGTCTCGCCGACAATGCCGAGAGCGTCTGTCGCCGTTATCTGTCGAAAGGACATCGCGAAGGCCGCTACTGGCTGGTGGGCGATGCCCGCAACACGCCCGGTCGCAGTCTCTATGTCCGCCTGGTCGCCTCTCCTGACGGAGGGGCGGCCGGGAAATGGACCGATGCGGCGACCGGCGACCATGGTGATCTGCTCGACATCATCACCATCGCGGGAGGCCATGCGCGGCTGCGCGACACGCTGGAAGAGGCCCGGCGCTTCCTCAGCCTGCCGCAGCCATCGCCTCGGCATGAGGGCGCCGGATCGCGGCGGGAACCCAAAGCGCCGTCCGGCACGCCGGAGGCGGCGCAGCGTCTGGCCGCAGCGTCGCTCCCCGTTCACAGCACCCTCGTCACGGACTATCTCGCAGGGCGAAGCATCGCACCGCTGCAAGCCGGCGATCCGCTCCGCTTCCATCCGCGCTGCTACTATCGGCCATCCCGGAAAGATCGTCCCGGCACGCGCCGGGCCTGGCCGGCGATGATCGCGCTGGTCACCGATCTGGCCGGTGCAATCACGGGCGTGCATCGCACCTGGCTCGATCCCACGACGATCGATAAAGCGCCGGTCGCCTATCCACGCCGCGCCATGGGTCATCTCCTGGGCCATGGGGTTCGCTTCGGTGCGGCCGGTCGGGTGATGATCGCCGGCGAAGGCATCGAGACGATCCTGTCGCTTCGCACGATCATGCCGACCTTGCCGGCAATCGCCGGATTGTCGGGCGCCCACCTTGCAGCCATCCGGTTCCCGCCGGATCTTCGGCGCCTCTATATCGCCCGCGACGAGGATTCCACCGGAGCCGCCGCCGAAAGCCTGCTGACCCGCAGGGCTGTCGAGGCCGGGATCGAGGTTATCCCGCTGGCGCCGATGCTGGACGATTTCAACTCGGACCTGCACGGCCTGGGGGCGGATCGGCTGCGGGCGCATCTGGCCCCTCAACTGCGGGACGAAGATGCCGAGCATCACCTTCTCCTGTCCGGCTGAAGGCCGGGAAGCGGGAGTTCGGCATTGTCGTCACCGGCGAAGCTGTGTCGCACCATAGGCGCCATTTTCGCTGAAGAGGCCGCCCCCACGCCTTCATAGAGGGCGACAGGAGCAGCAGGCGTCCAGCGAGCACAACGGACGACGGGGCTATTTTCCGCCGCGGCCGCGAGCGGCCGCTTTGCATCGCGAAGCAAAATAGCCCCGTCTGTCCGTCCTCCGCTTTGCTTCGGCCGCCATCGCGCGCCCGAAAGGGGCGCGCGCACGCTTGGCGCTTGGCGGTGTGCGCGCTGCCCGGCCCGCTGCCTTCCGTCGCCATGAAGGCCGCGAAGGTCGCGGCTCCCAGACGAAGGCGACACCCCATGAACGACAGCAACGACATTCCCGCTGACGAACCCGAACACGCCGAATCCCAGACGGCCTATCTGCTCCAGGAGATGCAGCTCTATGGCTACCGCCCCTTCGAGGATGAGCCGGATCAGCGGCCGCTACCCGAAACCCGCCTCGTCGACGGCGCAGTGGCCGATATGTTCGATGGCATCGTTTCGGCCCTGATTGACACGCGCATCGAACCCGACCTCGAGGATATCCTCTGGGGACTGGTCAACGTCTTTCACAACGGCATCCAGCGGGTCGAACGCGAACTGGACGACAATGAGGTCGCGCAGAAGCGGATGCAGCGCGAACAGGACGGCTCGGAGGTCAAGTCGGTCGAGCTGGAGCGGACGATCGCCGAAGGCGTGACGATGATCGAGCGCCGTGACACCTTCGAATATCTGCGCGACGCCGCCGCCGACCAGTACCGCACCTTCACCAAGAAGCCCTGGCTTCCCCGGTCCGGCTCGAAGGTCAATCGCAAGGCGCTGACCTCGGCGGTCATTGCCAGCAAGGACTTCATCAACGACCGCAAATGGTCCGACAAGCAGGTGCTTATGCCGAAAGGCGTCCGTATCGCGGTCTCATCCGGTCCGGCGTTCAACGATACGCGGCTGATCTGGTCGACGCTCGACAAGATCCGGGCCAGGTTCCCCGACATGGTTCTGATCCATGGCGCTACCGAAAGCGGCGGCGAGCATATCTCGGTCCTCTGGGCCGACCAACGCGGCGTGCCGAGCGTCCCCATCAAGCCCGACTGGAAACTCGGCAAGGCCGCGCCGTTCAAGCGTAATGACGAGATGCTGGCCGCCATGCCCAAGGGGCTGGTGGTGTTTCCGGGCACCGGCATCCAGTCGAACATCCGTGACAAGGCCAAAACGCTCGGCATCAAGGTCTGGGATTTCCGTCATCTGGGCGGCGCGTAAGCGCCGCCCATCGGCCACGTTCGACAGCAATCCGTGTCAACCAATCATTGACACGGACTTTCGTGTCGCCTATCTGTTGACACGTGGAAATTGATAGCATCAGGCACAAGGCGCTGCGACGACTGGTCGAAAAAGGCAGCGCCAGGGGCGTGATCGAGGCGGAACGCGTCATTGATATGATCGCCTTCCTGGTTTCGTCATCCAGCCTGGATGAACTCTCTGTTCCACCAAACTTCGGTTTCCATCCCCTGACAGGGGACCGCAAAGGCAGCTACGCCATGACGGTGACGAAGAATTGGCGGCTGACATTTACGATGGTGGACGACTCCACGATCGCGGATCTTGATTTGGAGGATTATCACTGATGGCTATCAAAGTTCATCCTTCGATCCATGTTCATCCCGGCCCCTGGCTCAAGCGCCAGATGGTCGAGCCGCATGGTATCAATGTGAAGGAGCTGGCGCAGCACTTCGGTGTCTCGCGGCAGAATCTGAGTAATGTCCTGAACGGGCACACCGGCCTGACTGCCGATATGGCGATCCGCTTCGAGAAGGCATTTGGCCTGAAAGCCGATACGCTCATGCGGATGCAGGGCGCCTATGATCTCGCCCAGGCACGGGGCCATGAGGACGAGATCAAGGTGTCAGCATTATCGAAGGCGGCTTGAAACGCGATGTTCGAAGCTCCCAATGCCGCGCGGCTCAAGATATCCATCAACGGGATTGAACCCGAAATCTGGCGCCGCATCATCGTGCCGGGCGCGTGGAACCTCGAACAGCTTCACCTGGCGATCCAGGCCGCGTTCAATTGGTGGAACTATCATCTCCACGAGTTTGAGATAGGCGGACTGCGCTATGGCGATGCCGCTCTTGCCGAGGATGGCTCGGTCGAGGGGGATGCGCGAGTCTTCGACGAACGCGCGGTGCGGATAAGGGATTTCCAGGGCGCCGGGATTGTCTTCAGCTATCTGTACGACTTCGGCGACAATTGGCGGCATCAGGTCGAAATCGAGGAAATGGTCTTTCTCGATACGCCCCCAACCCACGCAACCTGCATCGATGGCGCACGCGCTCGGCCGCCCGAGGATGTCGGCGGCATTTCAGGATATGAGCAATTTCTAGAGGTGCTGGCAGACCCGAAAGACCCCGAATACAGAGAAACCAAGCGGTGGTGCGGCGGATATTTCGACCCTGAGTGGTTCGATATTGCGATTGCCGACAAAGATGTTCGCGGCGCTTTGAAGCCGAATGTGAAGCGGCGTCTTCACCAGCCCAAGCCCAAGGCAACGCGACCTTCATCCACAGGTCGCTGACCGATCCCTTGAGCGCGGCCAAATTGCCAGACAAGGCCGATCGCGCCGCTTGGGCCGCCTCTGTTCCATTCAGAAATGGATATGGTCTGTCATAGCTTCTCGGCCATTCCCGTTCGCTCCAGGGCAGCTTACCCCGTTCGATCGATGCGCTCGGCGCCTTATCGCAGGCGGCGCGCGCGCCGGCTGGCTCGTTAGTCCCACCTTGCTCCGGAAGCTGCCGGAAGCGTCGGCTTTCCCGTGGCGCGCCGGAACGACTACCAGCCATTGAACGGATTTGATCGCAAGTCGGTGGTTTGACGGTGAACCAGGTCAGCGCGAAGTCGCTCGCCGGATATCCGGGGCCTTTGGCCAGTGCCGAAAGCAGGTGTGTTTGTTTCCTGTAGGGCTGCAAGCCGGTTCGCTCCCGTTCGCGAGCCAGCCTTGTCGCTGTTCTATTCGCATCGATCTCCGTCCTGCCTCGACCGAGGGGGCGGTCCCTTCCGACTGGCGAATCCCTAAGTCCGTTCCGTTTCCGCCAGCAACCCCGGCGGCGCCGGACCGAGTTGCCGCTGCGCGGCTGCCCGCACCACTCCCGCGCCTATGGGGTCAGGCCGCCGCCTGAAGGCGGCGATGCGGACGGCACCGGACGGCCTTTGATCGGGCTTCGTCGGAGGGACGGTCCCTCGGACTTGAAGCAACGGAGCAATATCATGCAGAACATCGTCATTCTCGCCGGCAATCTCGGCGCAGACCCGGAAAGCCGCACCACCCAGGGCGGCACCAACATCACCACCATTCGCCTCGCCACCTCGCGTCCCCGCTACAAAGACGGAAAGATCGTCCGCGATGAACAGGGTCGCCGGGTCCAGGACACCGAGTGGCATCGCATCACCTGCTTCAACGGCCTCGGCAAGACGGTACAGGAGCATTGCACGTCGGGGATGAAGCTTCTGGTCCGGGGCCGCATCCATTACACCCAGTGGACCGACCAGCAGGGCAACGACCGCTATGGCTGCGAGATCATCGCCGAAACGGTTGACTTCCTGAGCCGCGGCAAGCCCGCGCAGAAGGATGAAGGTTACACCGGGAACTACAACGACCTCGATGACGACATTCCGTTCTGATCGGGACGGAGCGGCCCGGCGGAGCAATCCGCCGGGCCTCTTTATTTGCCGACGCCCGGAACCAGCCGCCCCGGATCGCCCCCGCGGAAAACCGACCTTGCGTGTCGGTCTGCGTCCAGATGCATGACACGTCCGCCATACCCTGACCATCGCTGCCTGGACCGAAGCGAGACCGGGAAGGATGAGGCAGTGTCCACCCAGCCGGACCCGGTTTGAACGAACCTCCGGCGGTTCCGATTCCTCGCAGGCGCCACCGCCGCTCTCATTGGCTCTGATCCTTGGTCAGACCCATGGCTTCGCCATCAACCCATAAAGGGTCCGCTACGCGCAGCGTGCGGCCTTCGGGCTGCGCCCGTGCGGTGATTGCAGCCATGCGCCCGACACTTCGGGAGCCTGTCGAGCGGGGATGGTCCCCGCGACGAAAGACAGGAGCCCGCAATGTCCAAGTCGCTCAACACCGTATCCGCCTATGCCTGGAGCCTCGCGCGCAGCCTCATGGTCAATATCATCGTATTCCGAACCGAAGGCGGCCTGTTCAGCGCGATGCCGGCCAGCGAATGGGACGGCGATTCGGCAAGCATCGTTCTTGAGTTCGATCCCTTTGCCCGGTGAGACGGACGCGGGGCCGCTCGTCGGCCCCGCGTTCCTTGAATGCGTAGTGGCGGATTTCCGCAGATACGCCGTTACGTAGATACGATTCCCTAGTATATTAGGTGGCCATGAGTTAGGCAGAGCGGCGACGTCCCCCGCATGAGCTTGCGGGAGATCGTCGCCACCAACTTGCGTCACATGCGTCATGCCAAAGGCTTGTCGCAGGAGGAGCTTGCGGACCGTGCCGGGATCAACCGCAACTATGTTGGAATGCTGGAGCGCGAAGAACACGCGGCGACCGTCGATATGCTCGAACGGATCGCGACGATCCTCGACATTGACCCGATGGAATTCTTCCGCAAGTCGAGCTGATCTTCATCCGTTATTGTCGGGACCAACGGTGCGCAGGGTGTTCCACGACCCGCGTCTCCTTTGCGGAAGGTTCTGGCAGTGGGCGCGATTTGCGGGCCGCGCGCGAGGCGCTTATCCCATCGGTCGCATGACCGGGCTCCGTTTTCGGGACAACCGCAACGCGCCCTGGGCGCCAGGTGTCGCGCAATGACCATTCCTGCATTTGACGACGCGCCTCCGCAAACAAGGCGGGTGAACAGTTATGACGAACGCCATTTCGTTACCTATCTGCGCCTGCTCGAAGCGGATGCCGAGGGCGCGCACTGGCATGAGATTGTCCGCGTGATATTTGGCCTTGATCCGGCAACAGATCCCCAGCGCGCCTGGGGCATCTACGAAAGTCACCTCGCTCGCGCCAGGTGGATGACCGAAGTCGGATATCGCCATTTGCTCGAAGGACGCCCCCGGTAGAACCGTCGCCGCCGCCTACAGGGGATCGCTGCGCCGTGCGCGCAGGTTCGCCCGCAAGGCGTTGAATTCATGCGCTCGGGCGGTTCTTCTGGCGTGGGTGAGCGCAGGCAAGCTCGCTCTCCTGACCCCCAATGCGGGATACAGGGAGAGGTGCGATGCCAACTGCCAGCGATTGGCGGTCGCAAGCGATCGCCGGGGCAACCGCCAATTTCGATTATGCGGACTTTGCGCAGGAGTTCCTGCGGCACAACAAGAATTACCGCCGTGACTATGATCGGATGACATCGACGAGCGCGGACGGTGCACATCGGGAGAAGACCCTCGGCGCGGACTTCGTCCGGCGCTGGGGGTTGGTGTTTCCCCATCGACCCTTATGTGTCGGCCGCAGCCGCGCCCGCGCTATGGCGCCCCGACGTCGCGCCAGGCACAGTCGTGCTGGCGCCTCCGCCCCAAGGTTATGCCGCCGCGCCTGCATTTGATCCGGCCGATCTCGGCCCGATCGTCGCCGATCACACCGACCAGAGCGGTCGCCATCTCGTTATCGACGATCCCGGTGGACGCCTGCGCCTGTGGCTGTCTGATCCAGCGATGCGCGCTGGCACGATCATCGCACTCTCACCCGACGGGGACTATCCCTTGCGCCGGGCCGCCGCCGACCGCTTCCTGCGCCGACTTCAGGGAGCGCCGCGCGGCAGACGATCCGCCGCTTTCCGGCCAACGGAATTTCAGCGCCTGCGCCTGAGTTTCCTGCTCCACCTGCTCAGTCTCCTCGCGGCTGGTCTGAGCACCCGCGAGCTGGCCGACGCCGCGGTTTATCCCGGCCTGGAGCTTCACGGTTCCAACTGGCGCGCGGCCAATGAACGCCGGCAGGTTCAACGACTGCGCGACGAGGCCATTCGGCTCAGCGAGACCGGATATCTCGATCTGCTCCGGAGCCGGTAACGCTCTACGCCGGTGCGACATTTCCCGCAGGCTTATTTTACCCTCTCTCCCGGCATAGGCGGCATACGCCAGCCTTGTCTCCAGCACCACGCGCCTTGCCCTCGTGGCCCGCGCTTCGACGGAGACCGATCATGCAGCCTGACGCCCCAGACACTGCGCCGCGCTTTCTGCGAACACCCGATGCTGCGAAGCGTCTGGGCCTCTCGCCGCGCACCCTGGAGAAACATCGCTGCTTCGGAACCGGCCCCATCTACCACAAGCTCGGCGGACGCATCGTCTACACGGTTGCCGACATCGACGAGTGGGCGGCGGCCGGGATGCGGCGCTCGACATCCGATCCGGGACCCGGCCTGGCCACGACAAGGCGGCACGCCAGCGGGACGCGCGGGCGATAATCCATGTCGCTAAGCAAAGCTCCCGCCCGGCAGCTCGACCTGTTCCGCCCGGCCGGCGGTGATGTCGCACCGCGCGATGCCCAGGATCTGATGAGCTGGCCCTTCTTCTCGCTCGCCAAGAGCAAGCGGGTCGCACCGATCGAGTTTCGCATGGGCGAGGTCTCGATCCAGGTCGAGGCGACGCCCGAACATGGCATGGCCACCATATGGGATGCTGATATTCTGATCTGGGCCGCGAGCCAGATCGTCGAGGCGCACGACGCCGGCCTGCCGACCTCGCGCCTCATCGCCGCCACGCCCTATGACATCCTGACCTTTACAAGGCGCGGCACCGGCAAGGCCAGCTATGAGCGGCTGCGCGCCGGTCTCGACCGGCTTCAGTCGACCACGATTGCCACCAGCATCCGTCAAACCACCCAGCGGCGGCGCCATCGCTTCTCCTGGATCAACGAATGGCGCGAGCGTCTCGACGGGAAGGGCCGCGCGCTCGGCATCGAGATGATCGTTCCCGACTGGTTCTACGCCGGGGTCCTGGATCACGCGCTCGTCCTTACCATCGACCGCGCCTATTTCAGCCTGACCGGCGGGCTGGAACGCTGGCTCTATCGCATCTGCCGCAAGCATGGCGGACGGCAGGAACATGGGTGGAGCTTCGACGTCGCTCACCTCCACCTGAAGTCGGGCGTCCTCTCGCCGCTCAAGCGGTTCAGCTTCGAATTGCGCGATATCGTCCGCCGCCAACCCCTGCCCGGATACCGGCTGACCCTCACCTTCGAACTCGGCCGCCACCGGCTGAACTTCACCCCGCTCCCCATCGATCCGCTCGACGCCGTCATGCGGCGGATGGGCTACCCGCCTGTGGATAAGTTGCCATGAGACACGGACTATCAGGAACCGCGACTATCGGACGATCGGGAACCCGATCCTCGGACTATCAGGAACCGAAACCACCTATAACACAATGGAATCATTGCACGATTCCGCCCCTTAACATTGCTAACTCTGAATCCTTCGGATTCATGCTAACGGGCTGCGCCCCTGTGGACGAAGCGCGATGATCGTCGCGTTCCTCAATCAGAAGGGCGGCGTCGGCAAGACGACCCTCGCGCTCCACCTGGCTGGCCAGTGGGCCATCACCGGCAAGCGCGTGCTCCTAATCGATGCCGATCCGCAGGGTTCGGCGCTGGACTGGGCCCAGGAGCGCGCGTCGCAAGGCTTGCCGCGACTGTTCAGCGTCGTCGGTCTCGCACGCGACACGCTGCACCACGAGGCGCCGGAGCTGGCGCGCAGCGTCGACCATGTGGTGATCGACGGGCCGCCCCGTGTCGCGGGATTGCTCCGCTCGGCTCTGCTCGCCGCCGATCTGGTCCTCCTGCCGGTGCAGCCATCGCCGCTTGACGGATGGGCTTCGGCCGAGATGCTGACGCTGCTCGATCAGGCCCGCATCTTCAAACCCGCGATCGCGGCGCGGTTCATTCTCAACCGCTATCCTGCGCGCACGCTGATCGGACGCGCCACTGCCGACAACCTTGCTGACCATGATCCGACTCTGCTGCCGGCCCATGTCGGTCAGCGGGTGATCTTCGCAGATGCGTTGCGAACCGGGCGGCTCGCGTCCGAAATGAACTCGGGCAGCATCGCCGCGCGCGAAATCGTCGCTTTGGCGCAGCAGGTCGGGAGCCTGCTCTCATGAGCGGTCCGGGCAAATCGTCCCGGCGTTTCGTCGCCCGGCCGCGCGGTGTTGAATCCTGGGTGTCCGACGGCGATCGGGAACGAACCACGCCGCCATCACGCAGCGCGAACACCGCGCGGCTCACCATCGACGTGACGCCGGAACTGCGCAGACGGATCAAGTTCGCCGCGCTCCAGCGCGGGCTGACGCTGGCCGATCTGTTGCGCGCCCTGCTGGTCGAAGCCTTCCCGGACGAGGATCAGGAGCGCGCCCCATGATCGCCGCCCGCGATGATCGCACCCGCGTCGACCTGCTGTGGATCGAGAAGAAGATCGAGCGCTGGATACGCTTCGGACGCCCTGTCGAGGATCAGATACTCGACCGGCGCCGTCGCCGTCTCGGCTTCGCTCCTGGCAGCATATTCGCCTTCGTGCGCTGGGCGTCCAACGACTTCGGCACGGTCGTTTCCCGCATCGACATTCTGCGCGCGGTCCTGCCGGGGGAACCCTATCAGACCGTGCCCGGCGTCGATCCCGGCGGCGACATTCTGCTGCGGCTTTCCGGCTGGCCGAAGGTCCAGCGCGTGTTCGAAGCGATCGACGCGGTGGACGCACTCGACATCGATCCCGCCGACACCGCGCCGGACCATTGGCGCCACGTCCACAATCGTCTCGCCGCCCGCGAAACGCCGCGTCCCTACACGCTGGAGCGCCACCGCGCCTGGCTCGCCCGCAAAGGCTCCCTGCAATGACCTATCCGTGGAAAACGCTCGCGGCGGCCGTCGTCGCGGTCAATCTCATCGCGATCTCCATGTGGATCGATCCGCCGCCGCGACTGATCTGGAATGCCAGTCCGAGCGTTCCGATCGGCTTCTACCGCGTGCGGACGGGCGACTCCGTCCCGCGCGGCGCGCTTGCCGTGGTGATGCCGCCGCCGGATATCGCGGGGTTCCTCGCCGAGGGCGGTTATCTGCCGCTCGGCCTGCCACTCCTCAAGCGTGTCGCGGCGCTTCCCGGACAGACGGTTTGCCGGACTGGCGACACCATAAGCATCGATGGCCGGACCGTCGCCGTCGCCAAGGCGACCGACCGGCTTGGCCGCGCGCTGCCGGTCTGGGCGGGCTGCCGAACGCTCGCAGCCGACCAGCTCTTCTTCCTCAACGCCGACCGCGAGGACAGCCTCGACGGCCGCTATTTCGGACTGCTTCCCGCAGCAACCGTGATCGGTCGGGCGACGCCGATGTGAGCGTTCGCCGTGCCGCGAAATCTCTTCCACCCCGCCAAGCAAAGGAGACTGGCAATGCAACCCAATATCTTCAAACCCACCGATGATGGCTATACGGGCCGCATCCGGTTGTTCGGCATCGATGAGGTTATCGCCCTCGTTCCCGCCGAACCGAGCGATGCAGAAAAAGCGCCGGATTTCCGCGTCCTGCTCGACGACGAACATGGCCCCAGAGTCGGCGCTGCGTGGAAGGATGTCGGCGAACGCGCGGGCGACTATGTCTCGCTGGAGATCGAAAGCCCGTTGTTCGCGGGCCAGACTCTGCGCGCGCATCTCTTCCGCACCGACGACGAGGGTTCGGCTTTCCGCCTGTCGGTAAGCCGTCCGCGTGTCCGCGAAGATCGGAGCTGATCCGGTGCGCCCGCGCTGCTGCACATCGCGCCGCCGGGCGCTGTCGCTGGCGTTGCTCGCAAGTCTTGCGAGTGCGCCGGCGACGGCCATCGCGCGCGGCGAAACCGCCACGGCGCAGTCGTCGTCCGCGGTGACGCCGATCGCCGCTCATGTGGCCGAGGCATCGCGTCGTTTCGGTATCCCGGAGCGCTGGATATGGGCGGTCATGCGTGTCGAGAGCGCGGGCGATGTGACCGCGCTCTCGCACGCTGGAGCCATGGGGCTGATGCAGATCATGCCCGGCACCTGGGCGGAACTTCGCGCGCGTTATCGTCTCGGCCGCAATCCCTACGACCCCCGCGACAACATCATCGCGGGCGCCGCCTATCTTCGTGAATTGCACGATCGTTACGGCAATCCGACTGCAATGCTGGCAGCCTATAACGCTGGCCCGGGACGCTATGATGAGCATCTGGCGAACGGCCGCCCGCTACCGCGAGAGACGCGCGCCTATCTCGCCATGCTCGCGCCGATGGTCGGCGGAGCGCCCGCTCGCGCGCTCGCCAGCGCGCCCGCCGATGCGCTGGCCTGGACCCACGCGCCGCTCTTTTCCCGTCCGGTCAGCGTCACGTCCGGCACAGTTTCGACGCCATCCGTAGCGCCACGGGGCGATGCCGGAGAGATACCAGATCCAGCCCCTTCCGAAGTCGAGGATAGCCTGTTCGTCCCTCTTTCCGGTCACCAGCCGTCATGAGGCGCCCGCTCGCAGGCAGGCGTAGTCTGGGGCGCAACGGCGTTCGCTATCGCATACGAGGCCGGGAAGGCAGGGAAATAAGGGGAGCATCGCAAGATAAAAGGACCGCCAGCAGGCTCGGTCCAGATGGTTGGTTGGTCGGGGGTTTTTCGTATGGCTCCGTGAGCGGCCTGCCAGCATGTTTTCGTGAAACTGCCGAAATTCTCGTCAATCCGCGTCTGGCGGGCTTTTGCGCCGATGGTTCCAGCCTCCGATGAGCGGCCCCGACGACGAGTTCCAGGTCAGGCCTGGACGGCCCCGCGACGGAGGGACAAAAGGCCGGCAAGCGAAGTCCTTCGTCGGCCAGGTGCTGCGGGCGGCGAACAAAGGCGGGCGCGGCGGTCGCACATACAGTCCTCGCCGGAAAGGGGGCGGCGCTTCCCGCTTCGGGCGCGGCCGAGTGACAGCCCCTCGTCGCGCGCGCAGGTCATCGGATCGACGCGTCGTCGTCAAGATGCGGATTGTCCGGCACCAAGGGGGCAAATATCGTGCAGCGCCGCTTGCCCGGCACGCCAGCTATCTCGAACGCGAAGGTGTCACTCGCGACGGGGCGCCGGGCCGACTGTTCGACGCGACTGGCGACCAGGCGGACGGGAACGCCTTTGCTGATCGCTGCGAGGACGACCGCCACCATTTTCGGATCATCATCTCACCGGAGGACGCCAGAGAGATGGAGGACCTGCGTGCCTTTACCCGCGAGTTGATGGCAGATGCACAGCGCGACCTTGGCACCTCGCTCGACTGGGTGGCGATCGATCACTGGAACACCGACGACCCCCATATTCATGTGCTGGTTCGTGGTCGCGGTGACGATGGCCGCGACCTCGTCATAAGCCGGGACTATATCCGCGAGGGCTTCCGCCATCGCGCCGAGGACCGCGTGACCCTTGAAATGGGGCCGCGCACACAGCGCGAGATCCAGGCCGCACTCGGTCGCGAGGTTCAGGCCGATCGCTGGACCAGCCTCGATCGCTCGCTGAGAGATATCGCCGATCGTCATGGCGGCATTGTCGATCTGCGCCCGGACGCCAATGGTCATGGAGCTCAAAACCGGCATCTCCTGATAGGCCGCGCGCAGAAGCTCGAAGCCCTGGGCCTGGTCGATCCGCTCGGTCCCGCAGCCTGGACCATCAAGCCGGGTCTGGAAGACAAGCTGCGCGATCTCGGCGTTCGCGGCGATATCATCAAGACTATGCATAAGGCGATGGGTAAGGACACGCCGAATCCGGACGTATCGCGTTTCGCGATCCACCTCGCTCCGCCGGTCGATCCGATCGTGGGCCGTCTGGTTGATCGCGGGCTTTATGATGAACTCAAAGGGAGCGCCTTTGCCGTGGTCGACGGCATCGATGGTCGCACCCATCATCTCCGGTTCGAGGATCTCGAAATGACCGGGGACGCGAAGCCAGGCGCAATTGTCGAGCTGCGCTCCTGGGATGACGTTAGGGGACAGCGGCGCCATTCGCTCGCGACGCGCTCGGATCTGACCTTGAGCCAACAGATCAGCGCTGATGGCGTCACCTGGCTCGATCGCAATCTGATCGCCCGCGAACAACCTGTGCTGGGCGGCGGATTCGGCGCTGAGGTGGCCTCGGCGCTGGAAGCGCGCTGCGATTATCTCGAGGGGGAGGGTTTCGCCCAACGTCGCGGGCAACGAGTAGTATTCGCACGGTCGTTGTTGAAGACGCTGAAAGAGCGTGAGCTGCAACGGGCGCAGACGGAAATTGCGGGCCGGACGGGCCTCGCGCCGCAGCCGTCGGCGCCTGGGGAGCATGTCGCCGGAGTCTACCGGGAGCGCGTCACGCTCGCATCCGGCCGCTATGCCATGATCGACAATGGTCTCGGGTTCCAACTCGTACCGTGGCGCCCCGCGCTGGAGCAGAATCTGGGGCAGCATGTGTCCGGGACAATGACGCCGGGCGGCGGGGTTGATTGGACCTTTGGCCGACAGCGGGGCCTGGGTCTGTAGCAAATCTTGGCCTGCTTTCCTGACGTCAAACAGGATCGAAAAAGGATATTTGGCGCCTAGTTTAACAAATTTTCGTTGAATGTGGCGACAAATGCCCTATTTGTGGGTCGAGGAGCGGCGCAGATGCTATACAGCTTGGACATTGAGAACTTCTATTCCATCCGCGAGCGGCAGGTCATCGACCTGCGCGCGGCTGGAAACGCGCCCGACACTCCCGAACGGTTGGCACCAATCTGGGCGGGTTCCAAGGAGCGGGCGCCCAAGGTGGTCGCTATCTTCGGTCCAAACGCTTCGGGCAAATCAACGGTGCTGCGCGCACTGTCTTTTGTGGCCTGGTTCGTACGCGACAGCTTCAGCATCGCGCCCGGTGCGCGTCTGCCTTACGAACGTTTCAATGACGAAGCATCCTTGGCTGCGCCGACGCGCCTGTCGGTCTCGCTGGCCGGCCTTGCTGATCCCGAGAGTGATGATCCGAATGGACCACAA
This sequence comes from Sphingopyxis fribergensis, assembly GCF_000803645.1. Classification (NCBI taxonomy): domain Bacteria; kingdom Pseudomonadati; phylum Pseudomonadota; class Alphaproteobacteria; order Sphingomonadales; family Sphingopyxidaceae; genus Sphingopyxis; species Sphingopyxis fribergensis. Next base: position 4,237,800 of record NZ_CP009122.1, read on the forward strand.
TGCCGGTACGCGTATGAGGTGACGCTGGGCGGCGCGGCAGGTCAGGCGCAGGAGGTGCTGGCTGAAGCGATATATTATTGGCCGCCGGACACCGGGCGTAAGGTTCGCCTGTTCGAGCGCGATCGTTACGGCAAGGTGACGGCGGCGAGCGCCTTTGGCCTTTCCGGCTACCGGCAGGCACTGGAGAAGGTGCTGCGGCCGAACGCAAGCGTCATCTCGACGCTTGCCCAGCTCAAGCATCCCTTCGCCACATCCATCTGGCAGGCGGCTTCACTCGTCATCTCCAATATCCTGATCGAGAAGCAGGATGGACTGGAGGATCAGATGGTGCGCCACTATGCTAGCAATCCGGCGCTGGTCGATGCGCTCAACCGTGAGATCGAGCGGATCGACCTCGGCATCAAGGCGATGCGACTCGAATCCGGTCCCAACGGTCCAATCGCGCTGTTCACTCATGAAGGCCATGATGGTCCGATGCCGCTCGTACTGGAAAGCCACGGCACGCGGATGTTCCTGCGTATCTATCCAATCATTCTTCAAGCGTTAGAAACCGGCGGCCTCGCGGTAATCGACGAACTGGACACCGCTATCCACCCTCTGGTGTTGCCTGAGATTCTGCGCTGGTTCCACGATCCGGAACGTAATCCGCATGATGCCCAACTTTGGATGACCTGCCATAACGCCTCCCTGCTGGAGGAACTCATCAAGGAGGAAGTGCTGTTCTGCACCAAGGACCGGCGCGGTCGCACCGAGGTCTACACGCTGCGCGACGTCCAGTCGGTCCGGCGCGACGACAATTATTATCGCAAATATCTGAGCGGCACCTACGGCGCCGTTCCCCAAATCGGATGAGGCGGCCACAACGCCGCCGCATCCCGCAGCGCAGGCGATTGTTTGTCGGCTGCGAGGGAGAGAGCGAACGCGGCTATGGAGCATTCCTCACCCGTCTGATCGAAGATCAGCAACTTGCGGTCCATCTCGATCTGGTTGTGCTGCAACCTGGCGGCGGCGATCCATGTGGCATCGTTGAACTGGCTGCTCGCAGGATCGCGCAGAAGCAGAAAAGTCGTGGCGAACCCTATGATCGCAAGATTGTGCTGCTCGATGCCGACCGGCTCGGCGCCGTCCCGGAACGTGATCAGCGTCTCTTCCAGCTAAGCCGCCGCGAGAATATTCATCTTGTATGGCAACGGCCCTGCCATGAAGCCACGTTGCTGCATCACATCGACGGATGTGAACGCCTTGATCCGCAAAGCACCGCAGGGGCGCTTCGCGAGTTACGACGGCGATGGAATGACTATCAGAAAGGGATGTCAGCCAACCGACTTGCCGAACGTCTGGACCTCGACGCCGTTCATCGCGCCGCGGCTGTTGAGCAAGACCTCGCCGTCTTTCTCACCGAGATTGGATTGGTTCGGTGACCGGGTCATCGGTCCATGCGGGAGGCTGTTGGATGCTGCGTCATTCCCGAGGTTCAGCGGACGATCGGTCCAGCCGTATGGCGAAATTCGATGCAAATAGAGTCTGAGACGCGCGTAATTCGCCTACGCTATCATTTGTATTTGCACGATAGCGTTTCTATTTCTTCGATCGCTCTCGCTAAGATATTGTAATCGCAATCATTGGATCCCGACCTTTAGGCAATTTGCCGGAAAGGAAGGGTTATGTCGGCTACCAAGATATTGTGGGGCCAGATCCTCGCAGTCTTCGCGATCGTTCTCACATCAGTCTGGAGCGCGACCCAGTGGACGGCCGCCGCGCTCGCCCATCAACCCCAGCTCGGATCACCCTGGTTCACCATAGGCGACTGGCAGATCTATCCGCCGCCCGCTTTCTTCTGGTGGTGGTTTTCGTTCGACGCCTATGCACCCGACATATTTCTGCACGGCGCCTATATCGCCGTCTCAGGTGGATTCGTATCGATTGCCGTCGCCATAGGCATGTCGGTCTGGCGCGCCCGTGAACTGAAGAATGCAGAAACCTATGGCTCGGCGCGCTGGGCGACCGAGACGGAGGCGCGCGCCGCCGGCTTGCTGGGTGATGATGGCGTCATTCTCGGCAAGCTCGGCACGAACTATCTTCGCCACGATGGCCCGGAGCATGTGCTGTGCTTCGCGCCAACCCGCTCGGGCAAGGGCGTCGGCCTCGTTGTTCCCAGTTTGCTGACCTGGCCGGGCAGCTGCATCGTCCACGACATCAAGGGCGAGAACTGGGGACTGACCGCAGGCTTCCGCAGCCGTTTCGGCAAGGTGCTGCTGTTCGACCCGACCAATGCCGCGAGCGCGGCCTATAACCCCTTGCTCGAAGTGCGCCGCGGCGAATGGGAAGTCCGCGATGTTCAGAATATCGCCGACATATTGGTCGATCCCGAAGGGTCGCTCGAGAAGCGCAACCACTGGGAAAAGACCAGCCACGCGCTGTTGGTGGGCGCCATTCTCCATGTGCTCTATGCCGAGTCCGACAAGACGCTGGCCGGCGTCGCCAACTTCCTCAGCGATCCGGGCCGCCCGATCGAGACCACGCTGCGGGCCATGATGCTAACCCCGCATCTGGGAGACGCGGGCGTCCACCCGGTCGTCGCCTCGGCGGCGCGGGAACTCCTCAACAAGAGCGAGAATGAACGGTCGGGGGTGCTCTCGACCGCCATGTCGTTCCTGGGCTTGTATCGCGATCCCGTCGTCGCGGCCGTCACACGGCAATGCGACTGGCGCATCGCCGACCTCGTGAACGGGCCGCATCCAGTCTCGCTCTACCTCGTCGTGCCGCCGTCCGACATCAACCGCACCAAGCCGCTGGTCCGCCTCATCCTCAACCAGATCGGCCGCCGGCTGACCGAGGAGTTGAACTCCACTGCCAAGCGGCAGCGCCTGCTGCTGATGCTCGACGAGTTTCCGGCTTTGGGCAGGCTGGACTTCTTCGAATCCGCGCTCGCCTTCATGGCCGGGTACGGAATGAAATCCTTCCTGATCGCCCAGTCGCTCAATCAGATCGAGAAGGCCTATGGCGTCAATCACTCGATCCTGGATAACTGCCACGTCCGGGTTTCGTTCGCGACCAACGACGAGCGGACGGCCAAACGGGTCTCCGACGCCCTCGGCACCGCGACCGAAATGCGGGCGATGAAAAACTATGCGGGCCACAGGCTCAGCCCCTGGCTCGGTCATCTGATGGTGTCGCGATCCGAGACCGCCCGCCAGCTTCTCACGCCTGGAGAGATCATGCAGCTTCCACCCGACGATGAGATCGTCATGGTGGCGGGCACGCCGCCGGTGCGGGCGAAGAAGGCGCGATATTTTACCGATCCCCGTCTCACCCGCCGCTTGCTGCCGGCGCCAAAACCCCGGCGCAACCAGCGGCCGCCACGTCCAGACGACTGGACGGGTATCGAACCGCCGCCGCAGCCGGACAGTCCGCCTCCAAGTCAATCCGGCGGTGCGGCCGCCACGCCTGAGAATGCCGACAGCGATGACGCCAATGCCAATATCCGCCGTGAGCCGGGGCTTCCCGACCATGAGGAGGTGGTGCGTGAGGCGCCGGCGCCCGTCAACGAGTTCGATTTCGACGAACCGGATACAGCCAGCGACGAGGCGACCACCCAGCGCCGGATGCACCGCATCGCCCGCATCGCGAGCCTCGATCCCGGCGACGGCATCGAGCTTTGACAGGGAGAACCCAGACCATGCGCGTCAAACGCACTTATCGTCTGCCGCCCGATCTCGTCGATCAGATCGAGGACTATGCCGCCCGCAAGCGCGTGCCGCAGACGCACATCATCGAGGCCGCACTTCTCTCGTTCCTGTCGCCAGACGGGCCTGAGCGCCTGGAGGCGGCGCTGGCGCGGCGCCTCGATCGCCTGTCGCGGCAACTGGAGCGAGCCGAGCAGAACATCACCATCTCCAATGAGGCGATCGCCCTGTTCGTTCGCTTCTGGCTCACCACAACCCCGCCCTTGCCCGACACCGGGCAGGCGGCCGCGAAGGCCAGCGGCAATGAACGCTATAAGGCCTTCATCGAAGCGCTTGGCCGTCGGGTCGAGACGGGGTCGAGTCTCGCTCGTGAGATCACGCAGGACGTTGATTCACAGGCGAGCCGTCCCGTTACCGGGTTTGAGGACTGAATAAGTCCTACGCCCGGCTTTCTATTCCTTCGACGCCCTACGCTAAACGCAAATAGTTGTTGCGATAGCGTTTTTTCTGTCTCTTCTAACTGTCCCCATGCCCACGCGCGGCTCGCGCCAAGGCGCAATCAGGGGACGGTCATTGGCAAGCTACAGCCTTAAACCGGAGAGTTCGGCACGCGGTGCGCGGATGCTTCGCACGGCGCTGGGCGCTTCGATCGCGGGCTGGCTGGCGGACCCGAAGACCGTCGAGGTCATGCTGAACCCCGATGGCCGGTTATGGCTCGACCGGCTGGGCGAAGGCCTGTCCGATACCGGCGAACGGCTTTCACCGGCTGACGGTGAGCGGATCATTCGGCTGGTCGCCCATCATGTCGGCGCCGAGGTTCATGCAGGGAGCCCGCGCGTCTCGGCCGAGCTGCCGGATAGCGGGGAGCGGTTCGAGGGGCTGTTGCCGCCTGTCGTCGCAGCGCCGGCCTTCGCGATCCGCAAGCCCGCCGTGGCTGTCTTCACCCTCGATGATTATGTCGCCGACGGGATCATGACGCGGTTGCAGGCGTCGGCGCTGCAAATCGCAGTCGCCGACAAGGCCAATATCCTGGTCGCCGGCGGCACCGGCACCGGCAAGACCACGCTGACGAACGCGCTGCTGGCCGAGATCGCCAAAACCGGCGACCGGGTCGTTCTGATCGAAGACACCCGCGAGCTTCAGTGCAGCGCCCCCAATCTGGTGGCGATGCGGACCAAGGACGGCGTCGCCAGCCTGTCGGATCTCGTTCGTTCCTCTTTGCGCCTCCGCCCGGACCGGATTCCGATCGGCGAGGTGCGCGGCGCCGAGGCCCTCGATCTCCTCAAGGCCTGGGGCACGGGCCATCCCGGCGGCGTCGGCACGATCCACGCCGGCAGCGCGATCGGCGCGCTACGCCGCATGGAACAGCTCATCCAGGAAGCGGTGGTGACGGTGCCGCGGGCGCTGATCGCGGAGACCATCGATCTCGTCGCGGTCCTTGTGCGCGATGGCCATGGTCGTCGGCTGTCCGAACTCGCCCGCGTCGATGGGCTCAATGCCGCCGGTGAATATGCGCTGCGCCAGCTCCCCGGCCCGCTCGAGCCCGTCCGCAGGGCGGAAGACGTCCCCATCCATCAGACAGGAGAACTCGGATGACCAACGCACTTTCCCGTTTCCGCAGCACCGCCAACACGGCGATGATCGGCCTCGTGGTCGCGCTCGCCATGTCGAGCGCGGCCAGGGCGTCAGGCTCCTCGATGCCCTGGGAAGCGCCGCTTCAGTCGATTCTTCAGTCGATCGAAGGGCCGGTCGCCAAGATCGTGGCGGTCATCATCATTATCGTGACCGGCCTGACCCTGGCGTTCGGCGACACCAATGGCGGGTTTCGGCGGCTGATCCAGATCGTGTTCGGTCTTTCGATAGCCTTCGCCGCCAGTTCCTTCTTCCTCTCCTTCTTCAGCTTCGGCGGCGGGGCCGTCATCTGATGTTGGGCGGCGGAGATGAGGTCGCGGGCTTCTACGCCCCCGTCCACCGGGCGCTGACCGAGCCCATCCTGCTCGGCGGCGCCCCGCGCACGCTCGCCATCGCCAATGGCACGCTGGCGGCCGCGATCGGTCTCGGCCTCCAGTTGTGGATTGCCGGCGGCGTGTTCTGGCTGGTCGGCCATCTTGCCGCCGTCTGGGCCGCGCGCCGCGATGCGCAGTTCGCCGACGTCGCCCGCCGTCATCTCCGATACCCCGCGCATTTGCGTGTCTGAGGCGGAGCAACACCATGATGAACCTCGCCGAATATCGCCAACGCGCTGCCTGGCTCAGCGACTTCCTGCCCTGGGCCGCTCTGATTGCCGAGGGCGTCGTCCTCAACAAGGACGGCTCATTCCAGCGCACCGCGCGTTTTCGTGGCCCCGATCTTGATTCCGCCACACCGTCTGAACTGGTGGGCGTTACCCACCGGCTCAACAATGCACTCCGGCGCCTGGGATCGGGGTGGTCGATCTTCGTCGAAGCCCAGCGCATCCCGTCCGACGACTATCCCGTTTCGGACTTCCCCGACCCGGTCTCGTCGCTGGTCGACGAGGAACGCCGCGCCCAGTTCGTCGACGCGGGCGCGCATTTCGAGAGCCGCTATTATCTCACGCTGCTCTGGATGCCGCCCGCCGAGGACGCGGCCCGCGCCGAAAGCTGGCTCTACGAAGGCAAGGCCAAAGACGGGGTCGATCCCTGGGAACTGGTCAAGAGCTTCACGGATCGCTGCGCCCAGCTTCTCAATCTGATCGACGGGTTCGTGCCCGAATCCGCCTGGCTCGATGATGCGGAGACTCTGACCTATCTCCACTCGACGATCTCGACCCGGCGCCAGCGGGTCCGCGTGCCCGAAACCCCGATGTATCTCGATACGCTGCTGGCCGATGAGCCGCTGACCGGCGGTCTCGAGCCCCGGCTGGGCCGGCATCATCTGCGCGTCCTCACCGTGATCGGATTTCCGACAATGACCTGGCCGGGGATTCTCGATGAACTGAACCGGCTCGCCTTTCCCTATCGCTGGTCCACCCGCGCCATCATGCTCGACAAGGGCGACGCGACGAAGCTGCTGTCGAAGATCCGGCGGCAATGGTTCGCAAAGCGCAAATCCATCGCAGCCATCGTCAAGGAGGTGATGACCAATGAGGCGTCGGTCCTCATGGACAGCGACGCATCGAACAAGGCGGCGGACGCCGATGCGGCGCTGCAGGAGCTGGGCGCCGATGATGTGGGACAGGCCTATGTGACCGCGACTGTCACGGTCTGGGATGAAGACCCGGGTATCGCCGCCGAGAAACTGCGTCTCGTCGAAAAGATCGTCCAGAGCCGCGACTTCACCTGCATCCCCGAAGGCATGAACGCGATCGAGGCCTGGCTCGGATCGCTCCCCGGTCATGTCTATGCCAATGTTCGGCAGCCGCCGCTCTCGACGATGAACCTTGCCCACATGATCCCGCTCTCGGCGATCTGGGCGGGGCAGCCGCGCGACGAGCATTTCAAGGCGCCGCCGCTGCTGTTCGCCAAGACCGAAGGCAGTACGCCGTTCCGCCTGTCGCTTCATGTCGGTGACGTCGGCCATACGCTGGTCGTCGGCCCGACCGGCGCGGGCAAATCCGTGCTGCTCGCGACCATGGCGCTCCAGTTCCGGCGCTATCCCGGCAGTCAGATTTTCGCCTTCGATTTCGGCGGCAGTATCCGTGCTGCGGCTCTCGGCATGGGAGGCGATTGGCAGGATCTCGGCGGAAGCCTGTTTGCGCGGGATGGCGACACGGAGGAGACAGGCGGCGTCCTGTTGCAGCCGCTGGCCCGGATCGATGATGCAGCCGAACGAGCCTGGGCTGCCGAATGGCTTGCCGCCATCTTCGAAGCCGAAGGCGCGACAGTCGATCCGCAGGCCAAGGACCATATCTGGTCGGCCCTGACCTCCCTCGCCAGCGCTCTGCCCGGCGAGCGAACGCTCACCGGGCTCGCCGTGCTACTCCAGTCGCAAGAGCTGAAGCAGGCGCTTGCGCCATGGTGCGTGGGCGGCGCCTGGGGGCGGCTGCTGGATGCCGAACAGGAACGGCTCGGCACCGCCTCGGTGCAGGCGTTCGAGACCGAAGGGCTGATGGACAGTGGCGCGGCGCCCGCCGTTTTGTCCTATCTCTTCCACCGCATCGCCGGGCGGCTCGATGGGAGCCCCACGCTCATCATCATCGACGAAGGCTGGCTGGCGCTGAACTCGCCCGCCTTCGCCCGCCAGCTCTCCACATGGCTGGTGACGCTGCGCAAGAAGAACGCCAGCGTCATCTTCGCCACCCAGTCGCTTGCCCAGATCGAGAACAGCAGCGTCGCGCCCGCGATCATCGAAAGCTGCAAGACGCGTATCCTGCTCCCCAACGAACGCGCGCTCGAGCCGCAGATCGCCCGCATCTACCGCGCCTTCGGTCTCAATGACCGGCAGATCGAAATCCTGGCCCGTTCGACGCCCAAGCGGGATTATTACTGCCAGTCCCCACGCGGCAACCGGCTGTTCGAGCTGGGTCTCGGCGATGTCGCGCTCGCTTTCGCGGCCGCCTCTTCCAAGACCGACCAGATCACCATCGGCGAACTGATGGACGCCCATGGGCAGCAGGGCTTCGCCGACGCCTGGCTGCGCCATCGCGGTCTGAACTGGGCGGCCGACCTTCTGCCCGCTTTCACAGAGGAGAATCCGCTATGACACGTCATAAACTGCGCCGCAGCATCATCGTCGGCATCGCGATGCTGGGTCTAACAGCCGTCCCAGAGCCTGCCAGCGCGCAGCTCGGCTTCGGCGGGATCGTCTATGACCCGACCAACTATGCGCAGAATGTGCTGACCGCGGCGCGCTCGCTCCAGCAGATCAACAATCAGATACAGCAGATCCAGCAGCAGGCGACGTCGCTCATCAACGAGGCCCGCAACCTCGCTTCGCTGCCGTTCAGCAGCCTGGGCGAGCTTCAGGCGCAGATTCAGCAGACCCGCCAGTTGCTGAGCGAGGCGCAGCGCATCGCCTATGATGTGAAGACGATCGAGGACGCCTTTACCGCGCGCTATCGTAATGTCGATATGAGCGCGTCCGACGCGACCCTGATCGCCAATGCCCGCGAGCGCTGGCGGGACAGTGTCGGCAGCTTCGAGGATGCGCTCCGCGTCCAGGCCGGCGTCGTCGGCAATATCGAAGGCTCGCAGACGGCGATGGCGGACATCGTCGGCGCCAGCCAGTCGGCGACCGGCGCGCTTCAGGCGGCCCAGGCCGGCAACCAGCTTCTTGCCCTGCAATCGCGTCAGATCGCCGATCTCACCGCGCTTCTCGCCGCGCAGGGCCGCGCCCAGGCGCTCGAATCCGCGCGCAACGCCGCCACCGAAGAGCAGGGCCGCGAGCATTTTCGCCGTTTCATGCGCCGCAGCGGCCAGTGACCGGGCGATAATCGAGAAGGGGAAACGCACATGAGCCGCAGCGCCAGGATCGCCGGAGTCGCGCTTGCCGGAGGCCTGTTGATGGCGACCGCTATCGCCATAGCGGTGGACGAGCGCAAACCTGCCGCGCCTCTGCCATCGCCCACAGATCTCGCGCCGTACGATCCCTTGCGCGACGAGCTTGCCCGTTGCCGCACGCTCACCATGCCGGATTCCGGCTGTGACGCGGCCTGGGAGGAACATCGCCGCCGCTTCCTCGGACGCGAGGATGACCGGCCATGAACGACACCGGCGTCATCAATACCTTCCTCGACACGTTCAACACTTACATCGACAGCGGCTTCGGCCTGCTCGGGGGCGAGGTCGCCTTCCTCTCCACGACACTGATCGTCATCGACATCACGCTCGCCGGCTTGTTCTGGGCCTGGGGCGCCGACGAGGACGTGATGCACCGCCTTGTGAAGAAGGTGCTCTATGTCGGCTTCTTCGCTTTCGTCATCGGCAACTTCTCCGCGCTCGCCGGAATCGTATTCGAGAGCTTCGCTGGATTGGGGCTGAAGGCGAGCGGCGCCAGCATCAGCCTCGCCGACTTCATGAAACCGGGCAGCGTCGCGGCCGCCGGGTTCAATGCAGGCGAACCGCTGCTCGACGCTGCCGGACAACTGACCGGCCCGGTCGGCTTGTTCACCAACTTCGTCCAGATCGCGATCCTGTTGATCGCCTGGGTCATCATATTGATCGCCTTCTTCATCATCAGCGTGCAGCTCTTCGTCACGCTCATAGAGTTCAAGCTGACCACGCTCGCGGGCTTCGTCCTGCTGCCCTTTGCACTGTTCAACAAAACGGCTTTCCTTGCCGAAAAGGTGCTCGGCAATGTCGTCGCCTCCGGTATCAAGGTGCTGGTGCTCGCCGTCATCGTCGGGATCGGCACCGGCCTCTTCGCCCAGTTCGAAAGCGCGTTCGGCGAAATGCCGACTGCGGAACAGGCGATGTCGGTGGCGCTGGCCGCCCTCGCGCTTCTCGGCCTCTCGATCTTCGGACCCGGCATCGCCACCGGCCTTGTGTCCGGCGCACCCCAGCTCGGCGCAGGCGCCGCAGTCGGAACCGCGCTTGCCGTGGGCGGAATGGCAGTCGGCGGTGCGGTGGGCGCCCGCGTGGCGGCGGGCGGCGCCGCTTCCGCGATCGGCGGCGGCTTGAAGGCGGGCGCGGCCGCCGCGCGCGGCGGTTCTTTCGCCGCTGGCGCCGCGGCGAGCAGCTACAGCCTGGGATCGCTTGGGAAAAGCGGTGCCGGCGCGGTCGCGGGCGGGCTTTCCGCTGTCGGCCAGTCGGCCGCAGGCGGCGCGGCCAAGGCCGCTATGGCCCCGATCAGGAAAGCCGCCGCCAAGGCTGGCGACAGCATGAAATCCAACTTCCACTCCGGCGCCCGTGCTGGCTTCACCGCATCCGGCGGGACCATCTCGGGCGGTCCCGGCGGTTCGGGCAGCGCACCGGCTACAGCGTCAGCCACGCCCGGCTCTTCGCTCGGTTCACCGCCTGCATGGGCTCAGGCGATGAAGCGCCAACAGGCGCTGCAACGCGGCGTTACCGCGATCACGCACGCTGTGCGCTCCGGCGATCGCGGTGGCGGCGGCATGTCGCCCGACATCAAGCAAAAGGACTGACGGCTCATGTTCAAGCGCCCCTCCATTCGTTACGGCAAGGCCGTCGATCCGGAAACACCCTATCAACGCGCCGCGCAGGCATGGGATGACCGAATTGGCTCGGCGCGCGTTCAGGCGCGGAACTGGCGGCTAATCGCTTTCGGCTGTCTCGCCCTGTCCGCGGGACTTGCGGGCGGCCTTGTCTGGCAGGGCGCACGCGGCACGATTACGCCCTGGATTGTTGAGGTCGACAAACTGGGCCAGGCCCAGACCGTCGCGCCGGCCAATGGAGACTATCGGCCAACCGATCCGCAGATCGCATTCCATCTGGCGCGGTTTATCGAACAGGTCCGCAGCATTCCCGCCGACCCGGTGATCGTGCGCGAGAACTGGCTACGCGCCTATGACTTCACCACCGATCGGGGCGCCGTGGCGCTCAATGACTATGCGCGCACGAACGATCCATTCGCCAATGTCGGCCGCATCCAGATCGCCACCGAGATCTCCAGCGTCATCAGAGCTTCGCCCGACAGCTTCCGCGTCGCCTGGATCGAGCGGCGCTATCAGGACGGCAGTCTTGCGGCGATCGAGCGTTGGTCAGCCATCCTCACCGTTGCCGTGCAGCCGCCCCGCGATCCCGAACGGCTGAGAAAGAACCCGCTCGGCGTCTACGTCAACGCCATCAACTGGTCGAAGGAACTGGGCCAATGACCGTATCCGCATCATCGCCTCGCCAGTCGCGCTGTACCTACGTGCTTCCGGCTTTGCTGATTTCCGTATCCACGCTGTCGGCCTGCGCCACCAGCGCGGCGAAGCCGCCCTTAATCCGCTACGACGATGCGCCCGCCATCGCGGCCGTTCACACGCCGTCGCCTCCCGCGCCAGTCGAGATCGTCACCGTGCCGGAGCCGCTGCCGCTCCCCGGCCAATTGATGCCCGTTACCGAGAGCAGCGCGCCGCCCGAGCCCGCTGACCCTTCGGTACGCGTCAACCAGGCCAATGCCGCGGCTCGGATGCAGCCAGTGCGCGACGGCTTCATCAACGCGATCCAGGTCTACCCATGGTCGGATGGCGCGCTCTATCAGGTATATGCCGCACCCGGACAGGTCACCGATATCGCCCTGCAGGAAGGCGAACAGCTCGTTGGGCCCGGGCCGGTTGCGGCCGGCGACACGGTGCGCTGGATCATCGGTGATACGGTGAGCGGCTCCGGGACGTCTGCTCGGGTTCATATTCTCGTGAAGCCAACGCGGCCGGATCTTTCAACCAACCTGGTCATAAACACCAACCGTCGTACCTATCATGTCGAACTGCGCGCCACCCAGGCCACCTGGATGGCCTCGGTCTCCTGGACCTATCCACACGACCGCCTGATCGCGTTGCGCGCGCAGAACAGCCATGCCGCGTCATCAACACCCGTCGCCACCGGCGTCGACGTATCCCGGCTCAACTTCCGCTATCGGATCGAGGGCGACGAAGCGCCCTGGCGCCCGGTTCGAGCGTTCGACGACAGCGCGCAAGTGTTCATCGAGTTTCCCGCCGGTATCGCACAAGGGGAAATGCCACCGTTGTTCGTAATCGGTCCGGAAGGCGGCGGCGAGCTGGTCAACTATCGTGTGGCGGATCGCCATATGGTCGTCGATCGCCTCTTTGCGGCCGCCGAACTCCGTCTTGGCGGGGAGCGCCAGCAGACCGTCCGCATCGTTCGCGACGACGGACAGCGCCAGCGCAGGACCCGGCGATGAGCAGCGCGCACGAGCCCCGCGCGGCGCTCGACGCGCCGGGACGGCAGGATGATGCAGCGGCGCCTTCGACATTCGATCGCGGGGCGGAAGACGCGGAACGCGGTCCCCGCGAAGCGCCGTCGCAAGAGCCGCGAGACGAGCAGCTTCTGGAAGATCCTCAGCCGCTCGCGGACCCTGCGGGCTTTCGGCTGCGCGGCGATCCGCCGCGCGTCATGCGCCTGTCGCGCAAAGCCATCGCAACCCTGGGTGCGGTCGGTGCCCTGGCCGTGGGCGGTGCTCTGACCTTCGCGCTCCAGAGCCGTGACCGACAAGCGCCCGAGGAACTCTACAACACCGACAGTCGAGCCGTGACCGAACAGGTCGCCGCGGCGCCGCGAGACTATAGCCAGTTGCCGCCTGGCGTGCCTCAACTCGGAGCGCCGCTCCCCGGCGATCTGGGCGGCCCGATTCTCGCCGCCCAACAAGGGGACGCAGCGGCTCCCGATATGGCGTCGCCGCCCGGCGCGCAGGGCATGACGCCGGAAGAGCTGGCGGCCCAGCGTGCCGAGCAGGAACGGGAAGCCGCCATCGCGAGCCGGCTCTTTCTGGGCGGTCAGGCCGGTGCTCCGGTCCAAGTTCAAGCCCCTGGCACGGGTGGGGCGGTTCCCGGTATCGATCTCGCGGCCCTCGGCGCGGCAACACCCGCGACACCGGAACCGGCGGATGGGCCGAACATGCAACGCGCCAAGCGGGAGTTCGTCGAGCGCGGCCCGGAGAGCAGAACCATCAACAGCGGCCGCCTCGTCGATCCGGTCTCGCCCCATGTCGTGCAGGCAGGCAGCGTGATCGCGGCCGCCCTCATCACCGGGATCAGCTCCGATCTGCCTGGACAGGTCACCGCCCAAGTCACACAGAGCGTCTACGACAGTCCGACAGGCCGCACATTGCTCATTCCGCAAGGATCGCGGTTGATCGGCGACTATGACGCGGAGGTCGCGTTCGGACAGCGCCGCGTACTTCTGGTCTGGAACCGGCTGATCCTGCCCGATGGGCGTTCGATCATTCTCGATCGCCAACCCGCAGGCGACGCCTCCGGCTATGCCGGCATCGAGGACCGCGTCAACGAGCATTGGGGCGGCATCCTGCGCGCCGCAGGCCTTTCAACGCTGCTCAGCATCGGCGCGGAACTCGGGACCGATTCGGATGACGACATCGCGCGCGCCATCCGCGACGGCGGCCAGAATACGATCAACCAGGCGGGTCAGGACATTGTCCGCCGCCAGCTCAACATCCAGCCCACGCTCACGGTGCGGCCCGGCTACCCGGTCCGTGTTCTCGTGAGCCGCGATCTAGTGCTGGAGCGCTGGAGACAGACACGATGACCAAGCTCAAACTTGGCGATCTCGCCGAAGACAAGCCGGTCCGGCTCACCATTGAATTGCCGGCCTCCATCCATCGCGATCTTGAGGATTATGGCCGCGTGCTGGCTCAGTCGACCGGCGCGCCACAGCCGGTCGCCCCGGTCCGGCTGATCGCCCCAATGCTGGAACGGTTTATGGCGACGGATCGCGGGTTCTCGAAAGCGCGCCGTCAGGCGCGGGAAATGTAGCGCAGCGTTCGTGCGGTGATTAGCGCGCGTAACTAAAGGTATGGCTAAACTGCTATCTCCCAACAAGCGGATGTGCGTACCCACCGGCGGGATATGTCAGTGATGGGCCGCAGTGATCGAAGCCGCGATATCCGCAACCGAACGGAACAATATCAGCGGATCATCCTTGGAGGCGACGAAGCCTCGCCTGGTCCAGAATGACGCAGCGTCATCATCCACCGCGTTCACCACGAGCGCACGCCCGCCGATCAATGAAGCGGCCGTGACGCATCGTTGAAGCGCATGTTTGACGAGCCCTGTGCCAATACCCTTGCCTGTCCACCGTTCGTCGGTCGCAAGTTGGCCGAGCAGCAGGCAGGGAACCGGGTCGGGCGGCTGGCCGGTACGGATCGATCGAGGCAGCCGTCCGGGGACGATAGCCGTGGGCGCCAGCCCATAGTAGCCGACGACGCGATAATGCTCATGCACCACGATGACCGCTGTAAATCCCTTTTCCTGGTTCGACAGCGCACGCGTCTTCAGCCAGCGGTCAAGTGTCGGTTTACCGCAGGAAAAATCCGAGATGTTGTGTTGGGCGCTGAGAGCCTCGGGTCCGGAAAGAACCAAGGTTCAATCCTCGCTTGTCGCACTTGTCTCCCACGGCGCAGGACGCCGGATCAGTTCGATCATCTCCGGCACAGGAACCGGCGGCCCGGACAACGCTTCCATGAAAGCGTCGAAACTCGCCGCGCTCATGCGCACCGGAAGGGTCTCCATCAGCACGTCTTCGGCGGCCCGAACCGCCGCGTCTCGCACGAAATCCGTCCGAGAACGCCCGCGCAGCATCGCCGCACGGTCGATGATCGCGATATCTGCGTCAGGCAACCGCATGGAAAGCGGATGATCTTTTCGCTCGGCTAGACGGGGCATCGGGAATCTCCAAACCACATCCCATTTAGCGCATGTAGCGTAAATTGCAATACAAGAACAGATGGCGCCGGGAACCATGCGCGCAAGCCTCTCCGCCGTTATCGGCCCATGAAGGCTTCGAACCTTTCCCTGCCCTCCGCCTCGACAATGGCGGTCTCGGCATTGGCGCATTCATCGCCACGCACGCTGCCATCCCGGCATCGGTCGACCACACTCCTGGCTTTTTCGAGATTGGCGGCGAAATACTGTGTGCCGCGAGGCACGGCCGAAGGGAGTGGCAAGTTCACACTGACCTCCCGGTTCGCCGCGTCGATCGGCAGGATAGCCGGGCGCAGAACGAAGCCGAACCCAAAGCCGATTACCAGCGCGATGATCGCGACCGCCACTGTCTTGCCGTGCATCCTGTTCACTCCTTCTAGTCGCTTCGGAAATCTGCTGACGCCGGCCGGGCCGTGATCAGGCATCGGGATAGCGCTCGCGGATGAGGCCGAGGAAGCGCCGCAGCGCTGGGCTCGTGTCGTCGCTGCGCCAGTAGCAGCCATAGTCGATCCGGGCCTGGCCGGTCGGTTCATGAACCTCCCGGAAGACGATGCCAGGATGATTGACCCCCAGCGCCGATTCCGAAACGAGGGTAAGGAACCAGCCTGCCGAGACCATCGCCAGAACATTCTCGCGGCTGACATCCTGGGTTTCGACTTCGGGTTGAAAGCCAGGCTCGGCCAGTCGGGCTTGCATCAGCCGCATCAGGTCCGGGCCAGGGTCTTGCGTTCCCAGCACGAATGTCTGGCGTCGCAGATCGGGCCAATAGATCCGTTCGGCTTCGACGAGGGGATGACCCTCCGGCAGTGCGACCAATACGCGCTCGGACCAAAGCGACCGTCGTTTCACGGCCGGATCTGCCAGTTCGCCGGTCACGACGGCGAGATCGATCACGCCGGCATGAAGCGCATGATGGAGAAAGCAGCGATCGCGCTCGACTCCGTTCAGTCGGACGTCCGGGAAGCGCCGCTGGAATTCTACGATCGCAAACCGCAGGTCGCCCGCTGTCAGCGAGCTGCAAAACCCGATTGTGAGTTCGCCGGCATCGCCATTGCGCATCGCGCGCGCTCGCGTTTGCAGATTGTCGATCTCATTAACGATACGGCGGGCGGCCGCGATGATCGGCAGCGCTTCCGCCGTCAGGGTCGCACCGCGCGTTCGCCGCTCGAAAAGCTTCACGCCGAGCCGGTGCTCCAGCAGCAAGACGTTGCGACTAAGTGTCGCCTGCTTGATTCGCAACAGGGCCGCCGCCCTCGAAAAGCTCCTCATTTCCGCCGCGAGGACGGCGTAGCGTAATTGTTTCGTTTCCAGTGGCACGGCCGACCTCCCCGACGGAGGAAGGGAGGGATATCCGGGACAGTCTGTCGACCCGCCCCTGGAAATCCGTTGCTCACATCACTTCCTCCTGACTGAAAGACCAGCGGAGGCGGCTGCAAACGAAACGGATTCTGTCATCGGAACGAAATAATTAACCTTGTCAGCCCGCCAGGCCGCTCAATCCGTCAGGATTGGCATCATGGTTTTTACATGCGCATCGATCCGCTCCAGCACAGCTGGCGGAACGACGACGCGTGCTGGCAAGGTCCACCAATGCGCGTCGATGCGCTGCACTGTCTCCGCCACGGCTTTGAGCACGGCGGGCTCTGGAAGTCTTGCCCGATTGGCGAAGGCCTTCCACCGAGCCGGACCCAGTGCCTTGAACGATCGCTCACCGCCAAGCGACAGCGCTAGGCCATCTGAGGGAATATAGGGAACCGTCGAAAGCGTGTCGTAGATCGGCGCCAGTGCTGGGGTGTCGCCCGCACCTGGATAGATCAACGACCAGTTCTTGAGATGCATATCGCCGTTGCCCATCACAACCGAGAGGGTCAGTCTGCGGACGAATTCCAGCGCGGCGAAGGGTGAGATTGCGACGTTCAGCACCGAAGCGATGTCGTGGAAGGCGGCCCCGTCATATTTACGTGCGGGATAAAGGCCGAAGATCTGCGCGAAATCTTCAATATGGACGCGCTGTCCATTCGCCGTGCGATCGAAACGGCGAACGAGGAGAACCAGGCCTTCTGCAAGTGTTTCAAATTCTCCGGGTATCCCCTCAAACTGGTCGCGGCTGAGAAGCTCCCGCTCGGGGACATCCATCCCGATTGCTTCGGCAAGCGCGAGATTGGCAAATTCGTTTTCCGATACGCCCGGAAAGGCGGTGGATGGGAACTTGGCGATATATTGTCCTTCGCCGTCACCAAACGGCAGCGTCAGACCTCCGCCCTTGCCGGTGTTCTTCATCACCGAGAGCTTCATTTGCACGCCCGCC
Organism: Sphingopyxis fribergensis; assembly: GCF_000803645.1. Classification (NCBI taxonomy): domain Bacteria; kingdom Pseudomonadati; phylum Pseudomonadota; class Alphaproteobacteria; order Sphingomonadales; family Sphingopyxidaceae; genus Sphingopyxis; species Sphingopyxis fribergensis. Next base: position 4,255,096 of record NZ_CP009122.1, read on the forward strand.
AGCGAAAAACGAGCCTTGCGTGGCCCATGTGAGGCTGTCGTCGTGACGCTGGCCTGTCCGTCAGAGGGCAATACGCGCACAGCGCCGGGCAAGTCTGCGCCGAGCGCCGCCAGGAGATCAAAATCATTGCCTGGCCGCACAGTGCCGGCGTGGTGCTTCTCCATTGCTGCGCGCAAACGGTCTTCGGGCAGGAGATTGGCGAAAAAGGGCGGCAAGGCGCCAGAGACGGGGCGCGGGTCTTTACGCAAATCCCCTGAGGCCGAGCGAAGGGACAGGCTCAGAACCGGAACGCCGCCTGTCGCGCGATAGGCCGGATCAAGGCTGAAGGCGCTGAAATCACCGGGCGTTCTGACGATCGTGCCGACCTTCACGTCCTTCAGCAACACATCCAGAGAGGTTATCGTCTCAGCGGTTGGCAAGGCTGTCATCACCGCTCTTCCGGTTGCGGGCTGAAGGCTGGGCGATCGTCCTCTGTCTCCGGATGTAAGAGCGCCGCCACAGCCGGCGCCATCGCCTGGGGCACCAGCATCATCTCAAGGCCGACCGCCCGGGCGATGTTGATCAATGTCGTGGCGCGCGCCGCCGCAGCCCCTGTCTCAATGTCGCGATAGCGTGGGCGTGATATGCCGGCGAGATCGGCGACTTGTTCCTGGGTCAGCCGCGCGGCCTGCCGAGCGCGCCGAAGATGGTCGCCGATCTCTTTCAACGTGCGGTCTTCCATTTGATACCTTTGCGGATCGATCGACTGACAATTGATCTGAATAGGTATCATATCAATGAAGCGCAATCAATAAAAGATCCTAAAACATATCATTGCTACTATGCATGGCTCGTTTTCGGATCATTGTATGCGGTCGAGGCGCGGGAATGGCCGGAAATGGGTTAGCTCATCACCACCACGCCGCCGGCAAGATGGCGGGCGCGCAGGTTCAGCAATTGCTCGATCTGCGGGACGGCTTCCTCGATCCGGTTGGTGTGGAAGATCGCATTGACCTCAAGGCCGCCCAGCGCCGCATTGGCGAGCACGATCTTGCCCGAGCGGTAGAGATTGATCTGGTCGACCACTTCGGCCAGCGAAGCGCCTTCGAAGATCAGCAGGCCGCGTCGCCAGGCCGTCGCCTTGGCGCCGTCGATCTCGCTGCGACGTGTTCCGCCATCGGCTGCGACAAACACCTGTTCATTCGCGCGCAGCATGAGCGGCCGATCGCCTCCACGGCATGTCACCTCTCCATCGACACAGGCGACGCGAACGCCGCCGTCGAGGCGCTGGACGTTGAAGCTGGCGCGATGCGTCGAGGCCTCCACTGCACCGGCCTTCACCCGGAACGGCGCACCGCGCTCCCCGGCGGTGATGAAGGCTTCGCCGACCACGAGGCTGATCCCGTTGGCGCCGTCGCGGGTCGTGTCGAGCAGGGAAATGGCGGTGCGGGAATTCATCTCCACCTTCACCCCGCTCACGGGCGCAAATGCGTAGCGCTCTCCGATAGCGGTCCGATGATCCGCGGTGAGTTCGGCAAAGGAAGGCCAGAGGCCAAGCGGCGGTCTGGCGACGCCCAGCGTCAGTGCGGCGACGGCCACCGTGCCGCCGCCGGCCAGAACAGCGCGGCGGCTCACCATGGCGGGCTGCTTGTTGTGCTTCGCCGCGACGGCGTAATTGCGCACGCCGGCAATCTCACGAAAGGCGGCCTCGTGCGCCAGGCTGGTGGCGCGCCATGCCGCGAGCCGCGCGGCATCATCGTCCGTCGCTGCGCCGGACGTCAGGCAGACGAGCCAATCGGCCGCTTCGACGAGCAGGTCGTCGGCGTCATCTTCACGGATCTCCCGATCCGTCATCGGCAATCCGGATCCAACGGGCGCGGCCATTGCGCGGTCTGCATCCTCAATTCTTTCTCCTCCTATCGGGTAGACACGCGAGCGGCCCGCTCAGCGAAAGGGTTTTTTCGCCGGGTGCGGCGCGCGCAGTGCAAGATGGCGCCGCGCAGGTCCATCTGGATCAGCCGGACCGTCACGCCATAGTGATCGGCGAGTTGCTCATGGCTCATCGTGCCGGTGAAACTCTCGATGAAGACGTGGCGCTGGCGGGGCGTCAGTTCACCCAGCACTTTCCAGACATGGGCGAGTTCGCTGCGCGCCAGAGCGATCCGCTCGGGTCCGGGCGCGTCATCCGGGATCGACAATATGTCTTCGATATCCTGGCTGCCCAATACCCGGCGCTGTTTGGCCGACATGGTCGCGGCCATGTTGATCGCCGCGCGATAGATATAAGCGTCGGGGTCGTTGACCGGCGCGTCATCTTTGAGATCGCTGAACTTGATCCAGGTCTCGTGCAATGCTTCGCCAGCCAGGTCTTGCGAGCCAAGGCGCGCGGCCAGGCGATCGCGAATCTGGGTGTAACGGAGCGCCAGCGTTGTTTTGATACTGGCCCGCGTCGCGCTCATGGACGCCGCCTCCCGCCAGGTGGAGCGGCGCGCCCTGCAAGACGGTCGGTCTCCACTTCGAAGCGCATCGAGCGGCTGAGCCCCTCGGGCGGCGGGCTGCTGATAATCGCGCCGAACAGGATCTGGCGGACGCGGGCGTCCCAATCGGGTTCGGAACTGCCGCGCATCAGGCGCACCTCATCGATGCGGCCGGTCGGATCGACGGAGACGGCGATCTCGATGCGGAAACTGCGCCCCTCATAGGCGCCGTCGCGCTTCAGGCGCTCGAAGATTTCCGTCTGAACGCGCTGGGCATATTGATTGTAGGCGCTTGGATCGCGGCGACCGACTAGGCGCGGCGCGCGAACTTCCGCCATGTCGAGATGGAGCGCGGACGGGCCAGCCGCCGCCGCATTCCCAGCCCGGTCGGATGGCGGCGGCTGGCCCTCGACGAAAATCACCGCAGAGTTGGGGCCGGTGAAGCGCGCCGAGAGGCCGGTGCCTTGCAGAAGATGTCGAAGGGCCGCAGGCGCGGCATAGACGCCGCGGAGCGGTGTGGACTGCCGCGCGCCGGCGAGGCTTTGGCGATAGATGATGTTGACGCCGCTCACGGTCGCAAACTCGGCGATCGCCTGCGCCACGGGCTGGGCAGGAATATCGTAGCGCCGCTCCTGCATCGCCGGCGCTGTCTGGGCTGCCGCCACCCCGGCCATGCAGATCGTGAGGACGATGGCGGCATAGAGCAGAAGCCCTTGTCCACTTCGCCTGACTGCAATGAAGGGGATGCGCGCAATCCTCGTCATCCGAGCCTGAAGGTCACCGGGATGACGACGCTGAGCTGGCCGGGCCAGCCTTCCGGGAAAGCCGGGAGGGGCTGCGCGCGCATGACCGCGGCGACCGCTTCCCGGTCGATGTCGGTTACGCCGGAGCTTTCCCCAACCCAGGCCTGGATCACCCGCCCGTCACGCGACATGATGAAGTGCAGCATGACCACGCCCTCGCGCCCCGCATCGCGCGCGCCGGCGGGATAGATGCGGTAACGCGCCAGATGAGCCTCCAGTCGCCGGCGATAAGCGAGGACATCGGCGTTCGGGAGATTGGCCAGATCATGTGCTTCGCCCTGCGCCTCGGCACTGGCGTGCGTCCCATCTGACTCAGGCCCGGCAGCGCGCGGCAAAGGGTCAGGGTCTCCGGTCAGCCCGGAGGTCTCCGGGGGGCGTGGCTGAGAGAGGGCCTCCGCCATTTCGCCGCGTTGTGGGCTATCGTCGCGAGCGCGTCCATCCGCCGGATCGAGCGGGATGAGTTCGACGATCAAAACCGAACCGCGATCGCCGCCGGCGACATCGCGCACAGGCGTGCCCTTGTCCCAGGCCCATAAGAGAGCGGCCCCCATGACAGCGTGCATGGAGAGCGAGGCGAGCCAGCCTATCAGTCGTGTCGAGACCTCCCGACTCATCGTCCGCCCGTCATCCCACTGTCATTCAAATGCTCAGCCCGTAGGCAGAATTTATCGCGTCTTCGTGACAGCTGGCCGGGCCGCGGAATTCTTTCGCGATGCCGGGCTGAAGAAAAATGCCTCGAAGCGAAAAAAGTCTTTCGTTCGATGTCGCGAGATTGGTCTTCCAATCGAGGACCATGACCATGCACCCGACTATGGCCATCAGATTGGAGACGCATGACGCGGATAACAGGGCGATCGCCCTGCCATCCGTTCGCGCAGTCGTGCCCCATCGTCAGGCGGTCGCCGTTGATGAAGCAGCACGCCCCGCGGTCTTGCGGCAACGCTTCAAGCTCGGTCCGCTCGACTTCGATTATCGGGCTTTTCCGCGCCAGCGCGTTGTCGCGCTCTCCTCGACCGACACGACCGTCCATATCGTCCTGCCGATCACTGGGATGACCGTGGTGGTGACGGAAGGCGAAGCCCAGACGCTCCGCGCCGGTTCGGCGTTGCTGCTTGGCGCCATTACGCGGACGGCCGTTGTCTGCACCGCCGGTTCGAGCGCGCTCTTCCTGCATATTCCGCGCGCCGCCATCCAGTCGGCCGCCTCGCGCGCGCTTGGCAGTCCGCGCCGCCTCGCCGCGATCGATCATCTCTTCAACTGGTCGCTCGACGATCTGGGCGCCCGTCTGCCGCGCGCTTCGGTTGCAGCGGAGCCCGGCCATGACGATCCTGTCCTGGAACGGCGGACGCTCGATGGACTGGTGAAGCGGTTGCGCGACGATGACGTTGCCGACACGCTCTTTCCCGTCGCGCGCTCGGTGCAGCGCGCCGTCGAGCATATCCGCGCCAACCCGCAGCACAGTTGGACGATCAACGATCTCGCGCCGATGGTGGGCGTGACGCCCGGCACCTTGCGCCGGAACTTCCGTACCTGTCTCGGAATCACCGTTACCCAGCTCGTTCAGCAAATCCGTATCGAGTGGGTGAGAGCGCGCCTGGAGAGCGTGACCGAAAGCCGTTCCATCAGCGACATCGCGCTCGCCGCCGGTTTCGGGGCGCCTGGCGTGATGAGCCGGACCTATCAACGTCACTTTGGAGAAACTCCGAGCAAGACCCGCACGCGGGCCTTTCGCGCCATGCGCGACTGAACCTTCCTCCCGCTCATGGGAGACAATAATTCCTCTAGCGTCCTGACGAATAGTCAGGGCGCAATTTCTGCTGCAATGAAGTAGAAATACAATATTATGCGACATAAATTACTATCAAGTGATTCGCCTGTGGCATTACGATAATACGTAAACCAGCGATCTCTGTAACACAACTTACATACTAAACGACCTAGGCGAGACGAAACGCATTTGGGCATGTGTTATGTCTTGAGACTTGCCCGCATCCCTTCTTAAGAGCGCATCGACAACTGGCGCTGCAATGCAGCACGGGTCTTTGCGCGCGCCGGCCATGGGATGACAGCGACCGGTCGCCGTCCGGCTCCAAGCCGTGCGGCGCTTCCGGCAGGGGGTACAGGTTTTGAGGTTCGATAAAGATCACTGGCGCCGTGCCGCGAGCCATGTCGCGCTTGCCGTCTCGATAGGGTTGATCGCATCGCCGGCACTCGCCCAGGGCGGCGGGGCTGGCGACGCCATCGCCGCCCCCGCCGAGGCAAGTGCCCGCTTCGACATCATGGCGTTCCAGGTCAGGGGCAACACCGTCCTTGCGCCCGACGATGTCGAGCGGGCGATCCTGCCCTTCATGGGGCCGGGACGAAGTGAGGCCGATGTCGAGGCCGCACGGGCGGCTTTGCAGAAAGCCTATGAGGACGCCGGCTATGTGGCGGTCTCTGTCTATGTGCCTGAGCAATCCGTCGACGGCGGGGTTCTGCAACTGGCTGTTCAGCAACAGGCCATCGGCCAGCTGCTCGTCGAAGGCGACACGGGACGCGCCGATGCACTGCGCGCGATGGCGCCCTCGGTCGCGCCGGGCCAGACGCCCAACCTGACCGCCTTCCAGCGCGATGTCGTCGCGCTCAACAGCAATCCCAATCGCCGCGTCACGCCGGAACTACGCGCCGGCGAAGCGCCCGGAACGCTCGATGTCGTCCTCAAGGTCGAGGAAAGCTCGCCGTTTCACGCCTCGGCGGAACTCAACAATTTCAGCTCCTCGGCCACGACCGATCTGCGGGCATCCGCGACGATCCGCTACGACAATATGTGGGGACGCGGAGATTCCTTAAGCCTGTCCGCACAGACCGCCCCTGAGCGCACCGACGACGGTACTGTCTTCTCCGGCAATTATCTGATGCGGCTGGGGCAAGGCACGCAGCTCCTGCTCTACGGCGTCCACTCGGACAGTGACATCGCAGTGGTCGGTGGGACCAATGTTGTCGGCAAGGGCAAAATGATCGGCGCCCGGCTGATCCAGTCGCTTGGCTCCAGCGAAGGCTTCTATCATTCGCTGACGCTCGGGTTCGACTGGAAGGATTTCAAGGAGGATGTGATCCTCGGGTCCGACCGCGCGTCTGCCCCGATCGAATATTTCCCGTTGATCGCGAGCTGGCGCGGCGACTGGGCGGGCGATCGCTCGAACAGCAATATCACCTTCTCGGGCACTTTCGGCATCCGAGGTCTCGGCGATCCCTGGGAGCGCTTCGACGCCAAGCGCTACATGGCCCGCCAGAGCTTCATCGCCTTGAAGCTGGACGCTGAGACCACGCGAACCTTCGGGCCTGATCTTCAGCTCAACGCGCGGTTCTCCGGCCAATGGTCGCCCGATCCGCTGATCTCGAACGAAGGCTTCTCGCTCGGCGGCATGTCGAGCGTACGCGGCTATTATGAGTCCGAGGCCATCGGCGATTATGGCTTCGCCTATCAGACCGAACTGCGCTCGCCGGATTTCGCCCGGATGCTGGGCAGCGACCTCATCAATGAGCTGCGCTTCCATGCCTTCATCGACAGCGGTTATGTCGGCATCCATCAGCCGCTGGAAAGCCAGCTTGCGACCCGCAACACCTGGCTTTCCAGCGCCGGCCTCGGCGCGCGGCTCAAGCTCTTCAACCATCTGACCGGCGCGATCGACGCCGGTGTTCCGCTTCGGTCGGGCTCGGAATCCGAGTCCGGCGACATCTTCGTTCGCTTCCGCATCCAGGGGGAATTCTAATCATGTCTGTTATTGCACGTCTCAAAAAGGGTGCGGTTGCCGGTGGCATCGCGCTGGCCGCGACTGTCGCATTCGCCGCACCGGCTCACGCCTGGTGGGAGGCCGATTACAGCTACCGCACCAGGATCAATCTCAACGTCGATGCGGCCGGCATCACTGGCGAAGTCACGCGCGCGCCGGTGCTGGTCCGCCTGCACTCGGGCAATTTCAGCTTCAAGGATGTGAAGGCCGACGGTTCCGACCTGCGCTTTGTGGCTGGCGACGATCGCACGCCGCTCAAGTTCCACATCGAGCGCTGGTCGCCGCAGGACGAACAGGCGCTGGTCTGGGTTGATGTCCAGGGCCTTCAGCCGGGTCAGACCTCTGCGATCTATGCCTATTACGGCAATGAAAGCGCCGCGGCTGCGCAGGATGCAGCCGGCACGTTCAGCACAGACTATCGCCTTGTCTATCATTTCGACAACGAGGGAGCCCCTCGGGACGCCACCGCCAATGACGCCCACGCCACTGGCGGAGAAGCGCGGAACGCGGGCGGCCTGATCGGATCGAGCCTCATTCTCGATGGCGCGAGCCCGGTGACGCTGCCTGCGTCCGCCTTCGCTTCCGGTCCGCTTTCCATCAGTTTCTGGGTGAAGCCTTCGGGCGATGGCGCGATCTTCAGCCTGCCCGGTGCCGTGAGCCTCGTCGCAGAAGGCGGCCAGCTGTTCATCGACGCCAATGGGACGCGCAGCAATGGCGGCGCTCTGGCGGCCGATAGCTGGGCCAATGTCGCGCTGGTGAACGACGGCGCCAAATCGACCCTCTACATCAATGGCCAGCCTGCGGGCGAACTGGCGGGCGCGCTCCCGGCAGCGACCGGCGCCGCCGTCATCGGTCAGGGCTTCACCGGTGAGATCGACGAATTCCGCGTCGCCGGCGTCGCTCTGCCGCAGAGCCTGTTCCAGCTCGCCGCCGCCAGCGAAGGCCAGGCCTCGCGGCTGGTGACGACCGATACGCCCCAGCAGGTCGAGACCGGCGGTGGCCACAACCATTTCGGCATTCTCTTCTCGGCTCTGACGCTCGACGCATGGATCGTGATCATCATCTGCGCCTTCATGCTCGCGATCGCCATTGCGATCATGATCACCAAGGGCTTGCTGATCAGCCGCGTCCGCAGCGCAAACGAGGCCTTTATTGGCGCCTATAGCCAGATCTCGCGGCGTGCAGGCGATCATGATGGCCTCCCGGCGTTCGATCCGGGCAATGCCGCCGCCGACTCCACGCTTGGCCGTCTCTACAATATCGGGCGCCGTGAGCTCACCGAGCGCCTGCGTGAAGGCAAGGCCACCGGCAGCCGCTTTGCGATCCGTGCCCAGTCGATCGCGGCGATCCGATCCGCCCTCGACGCCGGACGCGTCCGCGAAAGCCAGAAGCTCAACTCGAAGCTGGTGCTGCTGACCATCGCCATCTCGGGCGGCCCCTTCATCGGCCTGCTCGGCACGGTGCTGGGCGTCATGATCACCTTCGCGAGCGTTGCCGCTGCCGGTGAGGTCAACATCAACGCCATCGCGCCGGGTATCGCCGCCGCGCTGCTCGCGACCGTCGCGGGCCTTGCCGTCGCGATCCCGGCCCTGTTCGGCTACAACTATCTGCTTAGCCGGATCGAAGAGCTCACCGCCGACCACGACATCTTCGTGGACGAGCTGGAGAAGCGCATCGCCGAGACCTGGCAGGATGTCGGTCCCGCAGGCGGGCCCGCTGGGCAGGATACGCCCGCTCCCGGACCCGTCCCCGCCAAAGCGGCTTGACCCGAACTTAAGGAGATCAGGCCATGGGCATGCAGGTAGGTGGCGGCAAGAAGCCGTATAACGAGATCAACATCACCCCGTTCGTCGACGTGGTGCTGGTGCTCCTCATCATCTTCATCCTGATGACGACGGCGGCTGTTCAGGGGATCAAGGTGGACCTGCCGTCCGCCTCCTCGGCCAAGACGCTCGAGGCGCAGAAGAGCCGGGTCATCGCGGTATCGAACGACGGGACCGTGTCGATCGACGCCATCCCCGTCTCTATGGCCGAACTGGAGAGCCAGCTGCGGTCTTCGATCGCGACGACACCGGACCTGGCGGTGATCCTGCGCGGCGACCGGGCGGTTCAGTACGACAAGGTCATGCAGGTCCTCGACCTTTGCTCGAAGGTCGGCGTCCCCAGCCTTGGCATGGCGTCCACGCGCCCGCCGAGCGCGAACTGAGGCGGAGGGGATGATGGACCATGCGTGTCAAACGCTCCCGAAGCCGCTTTCGTCGTCGCAATCGGCGGCCCTGGTTTCTGCTGGCGCTGGCGATCCTCTTGATGCTTGCGGCGATCTCGATCGTCCGGCTGACGACCTAGGGAGGCGATCATGGCCGCAGGCGCATTGATCGCCCCCGGAAGCCCCAATGGGCCGCGGGGCCGCCGCAAGACATCGCCCATCACCTTCGGCCGCGTGCTGGTGGTGGTCGGCGTCGGCCTGGCGATTGTGATCGGCTACAATTTTCTGGGCAAGCAGACCGTCTCCGATCGTCCCAATGAAATGCGGACGACGCAGGTGATCCTCCCGCCGCCACCGCCCCCTCCGCCGCCGCCCGAACCCCAACAGGTCGAGCAGCCGCCGGAGCCGACCATCGCGCCGCCGATCGAGCAGCCGCTCGATACGCCGCCGCCGCCCGACGCCAGCAATGATCCTGCCCCCGGCGACAATGCGCTGACCGCGCGCGAAGGCGCAGGGCCGAGCAATTACGGGCTGGCGCGCGGAGACGGATCAGGCACCCGCATCGGTGGCCGCCCCGGCGGCGGCAATCCGTTCGGAGCCTATGCCTCGCAGGCGCAGAGCTGCATCCAGCGGGCCGCCCAGGCTGACCGTGAACTGACACGCGGCCGTTATAGGGCCGAGCTTGCCGTCACCATGGCCGCCAATGGCCGGATCGCCGACGCCCGCGTCAGCGGGGTCGATGACCGCCGCGCCGCGCGCATCCGTGCGGTGCTTTCGGGAACGACCTGCCCGCCGCCGCCGGCGGGGCTCCCGGTCATGCGCCTCGAAATCAACAGCCGCTCGGGAGGCTGATCGCATGTCCGCGCAGCACCCAGTGACCACTCTCTCGAAGGGGATAGACATAATGATGAAGGTTCCCGGCCAGACAGGCCGCCTTAAATCTCTGCTTTTGGCGGCGTCCGCTGGCGCTGCGCTTCTCGGCTCGCCGGCGTTCGCGCAGGACGATACGGGCATCGACCCGCGTCAGCTCATCGAACAGATGGTGGCCGAGAATATCATCACCCGCGAACAGGCCGATCGAATGATCAGCAATGCGCGGGCCGCCACCATCCAGGCGCGGGCCCAGGCACCGGCGCCGCTCCCGCAAGCGGGCGTCGCCGCCGATGGCACCCAGACCGTCACCTATGTTTCGCCTGTCGTGCGAGAGCAGATCGCGCAGCAGGTGCGCGCCGAGCTTGGCACCCAGGCCCAGGCCGAAGGCTGGGCCCGCCCCGGCGAGACGCCGGAATGGACGCGCCGCATCCAGCTTTACGGCGATGTGCGCGTGCGCGGCGAAGCGCGCCGCTATGACGACGCAAATGGCGACATCTTCTGGGACTATGATGCGATCAATGGCGGGCAGCCGCAGAACGTCAACGCCAGTTCGACCGGCTATATCGATGCGCCGTTCCTGAACACGCTGGAGGATCGCCAGCGCTTCCGCCTGCGCGCGCGTCTTGGCGTCAAGGCCCAGATCACCGACTGGATCACCGCCGATATCCGTCTCGCGACAGGCGCGAGCAGCTCGCCGGTCTCGACGAACCAGACGATGGGCGCCGACGGCAGCGGCAAATATCATCTCTGGCTCGACCGCGCGTCGATCCGCCTCGCGCCGACCGAGAATGTCGCGCTGGAGTTCGGCCGTTTCGCCAATCCGCTGTGGATGTCGGATCTCGTCTTCGACAACGACATGAATTTCGACGGCGTCGCGATCTCCGGCCAGGGCGCTGTTGCGGATGGCGTGCGTCTGTTCGGTACGCTCGGCGCCTTCCCGGTGTTCAACACCGATCTCAACTTCGGCACCCGCAATGCGCCGACAATCATCGACCCGGAAACGGGCGGCGAGATCGGCACTGGACGGCCGTTCAAGAGCGAGGATCGCTATCTGTTCGCGACGCAGGCAGGGGTCGAGTTCAATCCGACCGAGCAGATCAATGTGAAACTTGCCGGCGGATATTATCATTTCGACAATATTGCCGGGCGTCTGTCCGAGCCCTGCTACTGGACCGAGCTGGTCTGTTCGACCGACGCCCTGCGTCCGGCCTTCCAGCAGCACGGCAATACGATGATGGCGCTGCGCGATCCGCTTTATATCGGCTCGCCCAATCCCGAACTGGAGCCGGATAATCAATATTTCGGGCTCGCCTCGAAGTTCGAGCTGCTCCACATCCGCGCCCAGGCCGAATACCGGGCCAATGAACGCTTCGGCGTCCGGCTCGAAGGCGATTTCGTCAAGAATCTCGGCTGGGACCGTGATGCGATCTCCGCCATCGCTTGGAACAATCTCGGCCCCAATGGCGACACCTATAATGGTCGCTACGATGGCGGCGATGCCGGCTGGCAGGCCCGCCTGACCGTTGGATCGGTGATGAACCTCAATCTCGCCGGCGACTGGCAGGCAAAGCGCGGCGACTGGAACGCCTGGGTCGCCTATCGGCGCCTCGAAAGCGATGCGGTGGTCGACGCCTTCGCAGACAGCGATTTCCACATCGGCGGCACCAACAATCGCGGCTGGCAGATCGGCGGCAATTACGCAATCGCCAGGAACACCATCCTCGGCTTCCGCTGGCTGTCGGCGGAAGAAATCGCCTCGGCGCCGTTCAGCGTCGATCGCGGCTTCATCGACCTTATGACGCGGTTCTGAGGCCCGGATAGGCCCATGTCCACGTCAACGCTCCTGATTGTCTCGGCCGCGCTGCGCTCCCACGGCGCCGGCGATCGCAATCGTCCGGTTCCGTCCGGCCCCCTCAACGGGCGGAGCCGGGCGTTGACACATCTTATCCAGATCTCCGGCGCCGCTACTCGCCTGATCCGGTCCGGTTCCCCCAAAGACGGACAGGACCAGGTTGCGGTGCAGGAGGCCGTCACGGACCGGCTATGCCAACGGCCGGCCCGTGCGGCGGGAGCGGCGCTGGCCATCGGTCAGCGCCCGCTCACCCTTTTCCCGAACCCGCGCGCTGGTTCACGCCAGTTCCTGCGCCGCGCGGCGACGGCGGGCTCGCCCGACACCCTCTTCATCGGGCGAGCCTCGCTTGCGCTGGCGTCTTTCGCCACACTGTTCTTCGCCGGCAGCGCCCTTGCCCAGACAGCCGAGACGAGCGCGGAAGCGCCGCCGCTTGTGATCGAACTCGATCCGGCCGAAGTGCGCGCGCCTGCGCCGCAGCGCATCGGCGGCTCCGGCCCGCAGCCCTGTGTGATCGTCGATATCGCGGGCACGCGCGCCGGGCATCTCGACTGCGCGACGGGCCATCTTCAGGAGGCGGCGCGCGCCGCCCAGGCCGAAAGCCGCGTCGGTCTCGAAGCGCCGACGCCGGGCGCCGGATCGCCCGACGTCCAGCTCGGCGTCGCCCATCAGGCAGCGACCCGCCTGCGCATGGGCGATGCGCTCGGCCGGTCGGTCCACCCGGAGCGCCCGAACAGCCGTCCGCCCTCGACCCGGGGGCCGCGCTGATGACCCGCACCATTCTCGCCGAGGAGCTTGGCCGCACCGTCCCTTGGGTGCTGGCCTTCCTTCTCGCCGCCTTCCTGCTCGGTGAAGGCCCGTCCGGCGCGGCCATCCCGACCTCTCACGACATTCAAGAACATGCGGCCGCCACGCCTGCCGCAACGATGCTGGAGCCAAAACAATGACGAACACCAACCACTCGCTTCGCACGCGTCTGCTCATCGGCGCTTCGATCGGCTCCCTTCTGCTTGCCGGTGCCGCCGAGGCGCAATCGAACCGCATCGGCCAGGGTCGTGGCGGCGGCAATCCGGCGGCGGCCGCCGCCCGCGTCGCGCAGGCCGAAGCGCAGCGCGTGACCGAGCGCAACAGCGCCACCCAACGCGCGGTCGAGGCCATGCGCCGCGCGGCGCAGAACCGCGCCCAGATGAACGACGCGCAGGTGCAGGCGCGCATCGCCGCGCAGAACGCCATCAACAATATTCCCAACGGCATCGGTCAGGGCGGGCTTCAGCAGGCGCCCGGCATCGAGATCGATCCCAATCTCTGGCAAGGCGCCAATGGTCCGATAGAGAGCGCCGGCAAGGACGGGCGCACGACGGTCACGGTCGATCAGGACCAGCAGCGCGCCATTCTGACCTGGGACAGCTTCAACATCGGCCGCGAGACCGATCTGGTGTTCAACCAGGCCTATGGCGCCGACGCGGTCGTGCTCAACCGCGTGCGTGATGCTTCGCCCTCGCAGATCCACGGCACGCTCACCGCCCCCGGCACGGTGCTGATCCTCAACCAGAATGGTGTGCTGTTCGGCGGCACGTCCGTGGTCAATGTTCGCAATCTGATTGCCTCATCGGCCAATATTCTCGACAGCGATTTCCTCAACGCCAATCGCGGTATCTATTCGCAGCTATCCGGCGCCAACTATCTGCCGAGCTTCACCGACGCTGGCGGCGCGATCACGGTTGCGGCCGGGGCGCAGATCACTACCCATGCGCCCGCCAGCGCTACGCAGGGCGGCGGCTATGTGATGCTCATGGGGACCGAGGTCACCAATGAAGGCAGCATCGTCACCGCAAAGGGCCAGACGCTGCTGTCGGCGGGCGATGACTTCATCATCCGCAAGGGGTTCGGCACCGAAGAGAACCAATATTCGACGACGCGCGGCAATGAGGTGCGCGGGCTGATCGATGAAGACTCCGACAGCGGCACGGTGATCAACCGCGGCCTGATCGAAGCCGCCCAGGGCGACATCACGCTGGCTGGCCGCACGATCCGGCAAGAAGGCGTGCTCGTCGCCACCACTGGCGTCAATCAGCGCGGCACGATCCACCTGCTGAACAGTGCGACCGATGCCGAAGGTTCGGTGACGCTCGCCAGCGGTTGGGAATCGAGCGACGTCAACGGCAAGGTCGTCGGGTCCGGCCAAGGCCTGACGATCATCCTGCCCGAACTGGATAGTGAGGATACCGCGCTCAACGGCCAGCGGGATTCGCTGATCGAGCAGAGCGAGAAAGCCAACCTCAATCGCTACACAACCACCAGCGGCGGGTTCAACGACCGCTCATTGCTGGCCGATCGGCTCGACCAGTCGCGCATCGAAATCGTGACCGGCGGCGACGTCGTCTTCGAAGGTGGATCGCAGACCAGCGCCCAGGGCGGTCAGGTCGCGGTGCAGGCGGCCGGACGCATCACCACCGAGGATGGTTCGCTGATCGACGTCTCGGGCGTTCAGGGCATCGCCCTCGACATGGAGTCCAACTCCATCCTGGTGAACATCCAGGGCAATGAGCTGCGCGATTCCCCGCAGAACCGCGAGAACGCCAATCTTCGCAGCAACGACGTCTGGGTCGATGTGCGCGATCTCATTCTGCTGCCGGACGGCACCGGCGGCTATGATGGTGATCGCTGGTACACCAAGGGCGGCCTGCTCGAGGTTGGCGGCCATCTCAAGAACATGGCGCATGGTATCGGTGAATGGGCGGCGATCGGCGGCACGATCACGCTGGCGGCCAATGAAGTGGTGGCGCAGCACGGCGCGACCTTCGACATCTCCGGCGGCAGTCTCGACTATCAAGCCGGTTGGGTGCTTTCGACCCGTGTGCTCGGTGCGGATGGCAAGCTTTATGATCTCGCCAATGCGCCGGCGGGCATGAAGATGGTCGCCTGGGGCGACGCCTTCGTGCGCGAGCATTCGCGCTGGGGCGAGCAATATGCCCAGGTCTGGTCGCACCCGATCTCCGGGGCGCGTAGCGTTCGCCGCTGGAGCGACGGCTATACGGTCGGGCGCGACGCCGGACAGCTTATTCTCTCGACGCCGACCGCCATCATGGAAGGCGATATCATCGCCGCGGTTATCGAGGGTGAGCGGCAGGTCAATGCCCGAGCCGATGGCATCACCGATGGCTATGATGTGGCGCAGCATACCCGCGCGCAGCCGGGGTCGCTGGCTTTAGGGCGCTATGACCTGTTGGTGAGTAACACCAACCCCTATTCAGTGGAGGTGAAGATCGCGGATGTTGCGAGCATCGCTAAGCATCTCGCGACGGGGGACGCACTGCCTGAAGAGCGGAACGGCACCGCCTGGCTCGACGCAGGCCTGCTCAATCAGGCTGGTCTCGGCGGTCTCAACATCGAAACAACCGGCGTGATCGCCATCGACAATCCCCTGACACTGGCCGATGGCGGGGCGCTAAAGCTGGTTGCGCCAACGATTGACTTCAATGCGGACGTCACCGCCCATAGTGGCTCGATCAATGCGACCAACCGGGCAAGCAATCACTATGGAAGCAGCGCACAGGTTCTCCTGGATGGGAATGGGGGCTCGCTTATCGCGGTCGGTGAAGGCGTAACGCTCGATCTCACCGGCCTGTGGGTCAATACCGCCCTCAATGCTTCCGACACTGGAAAGCTGGGTTATCTCGATGGCGGCAAAGTCACCCTGGCCTCTACCCATGATCTGACTCTGGCGGAAGGCAGCCTGATAGATGTTTCATCTGGTGGAGCGATCCTCGCCCAGAATGATACAAGGGGCGGAGCCGGCGGTGACGTTTCGCTCGTTGCGGATGGCTATAATGCTATTGTTGCGCCGGATGGCGCGCTCCTGCTCGACGGGGAAATACGTGGCGTCGGCGTGCTGGGGGGCGGCACGCTACATCTCGAAACCGGCAAGACGTTCACTGTTGGCGCGGCCGATGAACAGGGCGGCACACAGGTCGATACTGCGATCTTTCAGACCGGTTTCGCTAGTTACGAGTTAGTCGGACGCAAGGGCGTGACAGTAGCCGATGGCACGGATCTGTCCGTAGTCATGCCGGTGTTGCTTTTTGGCGAATTCGCGCCGGATGCGGCTACCGGCGCGCCGCTGTCCGAAGCGCTCGACCTTTGGACGCCACCCACCTATTTGGAAAATCCGGTAGATGGCGTTTTGACCCGGCGGGGGGGAGCAAGCCTGACTATCTCCGCCACGCTGGGAGCGCCGGCTGGAAGCGATGAGGCTATTGGCGGAATTCGCATTGGTCGCCAAGCTGCGATAAATGTCGATCCTGGCCAATCCATCACGTTGCTAGGCAAAGATATTGAGGTCGATGGCGGCCTTCACGCTTGGGGCGGCAATGTTACGCTGGATGTTCCTCGCCTGGCGACAGCCGTTTCTGCGGGCTACGGATCTCCCGACCCGGGCCTGATCCGTATCGGCAGCGAAGCTGTGATCGATGTCGCCGCCCGCTCTGCTACCGCCGTGGACAGGCTGGGGCGCCGTTACGGCATTGTTGCGGATGGGGGAACGATCGCGCTCGGCGGCGACCTTGATTGGGAGGACACCGGTTCGGCCAAGGCTGCGGATGCGTTCATCGTCATCGAAACTGGCGCGCTACTCGATGCCTCCGGTACGCGGGCGACACTCGACCTTCCTTCTACGATGGGTATGCCCTCGATCACGACGCAGGTTGTCAGCGACGGCGGTACGATTGTCGCCAAATCCAATGTCGGGCTCTACCTGGACGGCACGGTGAAGGCCGAGGCTGGCGGCCAGGGCGCTGCAGGCGGCACGCTCGGCCTTGCGCTGGAATCGGCGGGCTACCGTGTCGGCGAAGCGCCTCCAGACCTGCTGCGGCCGCGTGAATTCCTACTGTCGCAGGAACAGAGCGAGAGCCTGCTTCCTGAAGGTTTCGGCGTGAAAGGAGACCAGGACGGCCTTGTCGCGGGCACCGGATATCTCGGCGCCGACAGGATCGAGGCTGGCGGTTTCGACAATGTCTCGCTGTTGGTGAACGGCGCGCTGTCGTTTGACGGCAGCGTCGCACTCTCGTTGGGCCAGAGCGCTCGTTTTTATGCGGGCACATATGCGCTGACGGACGCCGCCGCAGAGGATAGCCGGGTATCCATTGCGACTCCTTACCTGCGCCTGGCCGGCACGACGCGCATAGGTCCTGAGCATTATGAGATGCCTTCGCTTCACTGGGGCGACGGCATATCGCAGGCGCCAACGAACGCGCTGTTCTCGGTCGTAGCCGATATGATCGATGTGCGCGATCGGGTAGGCTTCGGCGCCCGCACTGCCGATCAATCGACCGGTGAGATATTGGATCGGCGCGGCTTCGCGCAGATCGATCTCACCAGCCGCGGCGACCTGCGGATGCTTGCAGGCACGCCGGGGCGCGGATTGCCGACCAATGCCACTACGGAACTGTCTTCCTCGGGCGACATTACCCTCACAGCAGCGCAAATATATCCGGCAACGGGTGTCGGCGGCAGAATCATGAGTGGCTATCAGGGAGAGGGTGAGGCTTTTCGGGCAGGTAGCAGTTTAACGATCCTCCGCTACGACGACAGTATTGCCGAAATGCCCTATTCCGCTTTTGGCATGCTAGCCTTGGGTGCCGAAACCATCAATCAGGGCGGCGTGGTGCGCGCGCCCTTCGGATTGATTACGATCGGTTCGACCTTCAACAGACAAGTCACGTCCTTGGTCAACCTGCTTCCAGGCAGTGAGACCTCGATCAGTGCCGCCGGACTGACGATGCCTTATGGCGGAACTGTCGACGGCATCGAATATGACTACAATGGTTCGCCCGTTGCACTCACCGCCATCAGCGGTACGGACTGGGGTCATGGCCTCGAAGTGAAGGCCGCTCGTCTCGATGTGCAAAGCGGAGCGCTGCTCGATCTTTCGGGCGGTGGGGATCTTGCCGGCGCCGGCTTCATGAGCGGACGGGGCGGATCGGTGGATATCCTCAAGACCGCGCTGATCAATGCCAACCCAGGCTATGGCGCGAGCGCGAGTGGCAATGCCGTTTACGCGATAGTTCCTTCAAGCAGTTCTTCCTACGCTCCCGTCGCGCCCGATGCTGGGTATGGGAATCCGGTGGTTGGGCAACAGATCACAATCCTTGAGAGCGTACCCGGTCTCGCTGCCGGCACATACACGCTGATGCCATCCAGTTACGCGCTGCTGCCAGGCGCCTTCCGTGTCGAGATCGGTGCGGGAATGACCAGCGGCTATGCGGGCGTCAATGCGATCGGCAACGGCTCTTATCTGACGCAGGGTACACTCGGCATCGCCAATACCGCGATACGGGATACCCTGCCTACACGGGTGACATTGACTTCCGCGGACGCTGTACGCGCGCATTCCGGCTACAACGAGATGGGCTACAACGCCTTCGTCGCGGCCGATGCCGCCCGACTGGGCATGCCGCGCGCGATGATGACTTCCGATGGCGGGACATTGGATCTTGCGTTCACCCGCGGCACCGACAGCGCGGACGGCTTGGCGCTGCGAGTGTTGGGCGACGTGAATCTTGCGGCTGCGAAGGATAGCGAAGGCTACGCTGGCGCGGTGCAGGTGCGTGGCATCGGCGAGGTCGTGGCGACCGGCGCGCAAGCATCGGCGGGGCTGGATTCCGCGTCGGTTGATGCGGGCGCGCTAAGTGCGCTCGAAGCGCCGCGCCTCATCCTCAATGCCACGCTGTCCAGCCTGTATGGCAAGAGCGGCCGCTACGTCACTGTGAATGGCGAGGGTTCGCTAACCATCCGCAGCGGCGCGGCGATCTCCGCCGCCGACATTATTATGGCCGGTTCAAAGTCCATGGGTAATGACGGGGGCACGTTGACGATCGAGGAAGGGGCCACTCTCAGCACCATTGGCATGGGTGAATCCAGCTATGATTCCGACGACGGCTATATTTTCAGCGGCCTCGGCGTGCTGGCCCTCTCCAACGGGTGGTTCAATCTGCTCCTTCAGGAAGAAAATCCCAATTCTCCCGATGGCCTCTACGTTAATGTTGGAGCATGCGTGACCGATGCTTGCGACCGGACGACGCAACTCCTGTCCGAAGGGACCATCGCTCTTGCGACCAATCGCGCGCTCACCATCGAGAAGAAGGTGGCATATGGTACGCGCAGGCTGGTACTGGGCGTATCCTCGGTAAATCTGGGAGAGAGTGCGGCGCTGGCGGCAGCCGAGGCAAGCGGACAGTTGCCGGATGGGCTGGAACTCAACCAGACCCGCCTTGCCGAGATCCTGGCGGGGAATAACGCGACGCACGCGCCGGCGGTCGAGATGCTGGAGCTCAATGCAACGAGAGCGGTCAATGTCTATGGCGCGGTTGACCTTGATGCCTCGTCGCTCGAACAACTCGTGTTCGGCACGCCTGCTATCTATGGTTATGGCGCCGATAGCGATGTCGCGACGATCCACGCGGGCGAATTCATCTGGACCGGCACGGACGGTGAGGCAGGCGCTCCGGTCGCCGGTCTGCTCGGTAAGGGCATGCTTGATATCCGGGCGAACTCGATCCTGTTCGGTCATGGGGCGAACACCCAATCTTCCACGGGTATCGATGAGCGGCTTGTGCTCGGCTTCGGGCAAGTCAACCTCACAGCAGCCGAGCGCATTGTCAGCAGCGGCAAAAGCATGCTTTCGGTCTATGAAACGCGCGGCGACTATGTGACCGGTAAGGGCTGGGATTATCAGGGCGGCAACCTTGTCGTCACTGCTCCTGTGCTGACCGGGGAAGCCGGATCGATGCTCACCGTGAGGGCAGGCGGCGACGTGAGCGTGATGGCGCCGGAGGGCGTGGCGGGTGAGGTCGCCAGCGATGCGCTGGGGGCGCAGCTGGCGATTTATGGTCGCAACCTTTCGATTGACAGCGCGGTGATCCTGCCATCGGGAAAGCTCACGCTGTCGGCAAGCGGCGACCTCGTGCTCGGCGACCTGGCTCGCATCGATCTTTCGGGTCGCGCGGTCGAGATGGTTGACGTCACGCAGTATAGTTGGGGCGGCGATCTTCTGATGGAAAGCACGGGCGGCAATATCTCTGCCAGCGCCGGTTCGATCATTGACCTGTCCGCCGTCAACAATCGCGCGGGCACGATAAGTGTCACCGCACTTGGCACAGGTGCCGGACATGTCGATCTGGCGAGTACGATTCTCGGTTCCGCTACGGGCAGGGCCGATGCCGGAGGCTCCGAAATCGCCTACAACGGAGCGGAGTTGGCGGTCCAGGCGCAGTCCCTTGCGGATTTCGGAGAGCTAAACACCCAGCTTAACGCAGGCGAGGTTTTCGGAGCAAGGCGCTTTCGCATCCGTCAAGGTGACCTCACCGTGGGTGACGGCGTGAAGGCGCAAGATGTTCAGATTGTGCTCGATGGTGGCAGCCTTACCATCGAGGGGACGATTGATGCCAGCGGTCAGGGGGTCGGCGCAATCCGTCTTGCGGCCATTGGCGATCTCGTCGTCAACGGCGCGCTCGATGCCCACGGCACGGGTCTTCGCGTAGATAGCTATGGTCAGATTATCGACAGCCCCAACCGCGCGGTTGTCGATCTCTCCAGCACGGCGGGTACGCTGGTCCTCGGCGACAGCGCGCGGATTGACCTGCGTGCCGGTACCGATGTGCCTGGCCAGAACGATGGCGCAGCACGGGGCTCGCTCGACTTGAACGCGCAGCGCACGGGAACGGACGACGTCGCAATAGACGTGGGCGGCATGGTAGACATCCAAGGCGCCAGGTCGATCGCCGTCAATGCCTTCCGCACTTATGACGATGCGCCGCTGGCCGATCTGCCGGACGTTTCCGGCGAACGGCCCCAGCTTGTCACCCAGGCTTATCTCGACCGGATTGACCTCGACAGCACCACCTTCATCGATTTGGCGTTGGGCAATGCAGCGCTTTCCGCTCGCCTGGCGGGGCTGGGACAATATCATCTCCGCCCTGGTGTTGAGATCGTGAGCAATGCAGCGGTCAATCCTTCAGGAACGCTGACGGTGCTCGGCGACCTCGATATGTCAGGCTATCGTTACGGACCGGAAGCCAACCGGATCGATCCGGCGCTGCGCGGTTTCGGCGAGCCGGGCGTACTGGCGCTGCGGGCCGCCGGCGACCTCAACATCCTGGGCAGCATCACTGACGGTTTCGCGCCACCCGCCGCCACGGCTGATGACGATGGATGGGTGCTCACGGAAACCAAAGGTCCTAACGGACTCGTCGGCGGCCTCACTCCCTTTGGTGGGGATATCATCATTCCGATCGACGGTGTCGTGCTGGATACGGGAACGACTTTCCCGCGGGAAGCGACGCTGAATTATGACGTGCCCGTTGGCGCTCTCACTCTTCCCGCCGGCACGGTGCTGCCGGTCGACGTGGCGCTGACTGGACAGCTCACGCTCGGCGCCGGATCTGCCCTATCCGCCAACATCTATAATACCGATGGATCGGTGGCTTATTCTGCGGGGATGGTGCTCGACAATATGGTGACGTTGACGCCGGGGATGAAGCTGGGCGCGGGCACTGCGCTCTCCAGCAGCGCAGCGGTGGATGCCTTGATCTGGCCCAAGGGCGTGCCCTTGCCGGTCGAAATGGTGACGAACGAACGGATCACTTTGGCACGTGGGGCCCTCATCCCGTCAATGACGGACGTTCAACTTGTCGATGATCTTGGTATCAACCTCCGTCCATCCGATCAGGGATTCATCAATCGCAATTGGGCCGTGGCCCCGATGCTGGCTTCGGGCACCAGCAGCTGGAGCTTCCAACTCGTTGCTGGGGCAGATGTCGCCTCGGCTGATCGCAAGGCGCTCGATCCGGCCTCGGTCGGGACGATTCGGCTGGCAGACACCCACTATAGCGGTACGCCGGCGCTCAGTAGCGCGGGCAGCGAGATACTCGTATGGGCAGAAGGTAACTGGCTGGGCTACGAACCGGGCACGCCGGTTTCGGAAGAGGAGGCATCATGGTGCGAGTATGACTCGACATTGTGCGCCATGCAGGAAGTCGGTGGCGAGATACTCGTCTGGGCGGACGGCAACTGGCTAGGCTATGAGCCCGGCACGCCGGTTTCGGAAGAGGAAGCGTCATGGTGCGAATATGATTCGACATTGTGCGCCGTGAAACAGACAGGCGGCGACCAGATTGTCTGGGCGCCTGACAACTGGCTGGGAATGCCTGCGGGCGAGCCCGTGTCAGAAGATGAACAAGCAGCCTGGTGCGCTCCCTTCCCTGATTTGTGCCTCGTTCAGGAAGGCGGTGGGCCGAAGGTTTGGACGGGGTATGATTATGTCGCGCCGGGTCTCAGCGTGATCCGAACGGGTACGGGCGATCTGTCGCTGACGGCGGCGGGGGACATCCGCATGTCCTCGCTCTATGGAATCTATACTGCCGGCACGGCGACCGATCCGGGCGATGGCTACGACCTTCAGCGTGGAACCTTGCCAACTGGCGTGGTGCTTGGCGGCGATACAGATTATTCGGCCACCCTTGCCAGTTATCATGCCTGGTATCCTGACGGTGGGGGCAATCTGGCGATCACGGCCGGCGGCGATCTAGTCGGTGATATCCTGGGTTTCCGCATGCTGGAGAACGGGCAGAGCTATCAATCGAGTGCGGTCGCCGGCAACTGGTTGTGGCGGCAGGGTTCGGGTGGCACCGTCACGGATGAAAAGATCCCGACGGCCTGGTGGATCAACTTCGGCACCTATGTTTCCTCGGCAAATGGCAGCAGCATTGCGAACCCGGCAATAACCGGCTTTACCGGCTTCGGCACGCTTGGCGGAGGCAATCTGACAGTTCGTATTGGCGGAGATGCGGGCCGCACGGCCAAGCGTGGCGGTGAAAACACTTCATTTAACTATGGTGATAGTCGTAGCGAAGGCCTTGTTCTGGCTGTTGGTTCGACCGGTCGTGTGGCAGCGGACGGCACGCTGAGGCTCACCGGGGGCGGTGACATGGTCATAAGGATCAGCGGGGTGCTCAATCCTTATGTCGAAGGTGATGCCGCCAATGCCAAAGCCAGCCTCGGTGGCAGCATTGTCAACCTGCGGGGATCGACCAGTGTTGATGCCGATTCGATCGGCGCCGTACAGGCCGGCTATCGCTCAATGTCTCTTCCTAATCCGCTCGATCCGCGCGGCACCGATCCGTTCGAGACCACGAAGGCGGAGGCGCTATCGGGTGTCACACTGGTGCCGGGCGATTCAGTCTTTACGGTGCGGACCCTTGGCGACCAGGTGATTGCCGGCGCAGGCGACGCCACACGCAGCATCGGTCTCAACACGCAGCCCTTCACGGTGAATGGGGTCAACTATGGGGGCGGCGGCAACAGCTGGTTCAGCCTCTGGACCGATCACACTGCCATCAATCTACAGTCGGCAGGCGGAGACATCGCGCCGGGCAAGCATGGGATTGAAACGAGCCAGACACTGATCGCCGCGGCCGACATTGCCGACACCTGGCCGGCGATTCTGCGGGTCACGGCGATGGGCGGAGATCTCTATTTCGGCGCATCGGCAGGCATGACGAATGATCTCGTGACCCGCGACCGCCTCTCGCCCTCGCCTTCCGGCGAACTCTCATTGTTGGCAGCAGGGTCCATTTATGGTGGCGATCTGACACGTTCCTCAAACCTCGCGTCGCGCCATGTAATCAGCGTGTCTTTCACCGACACGCTCCTGCCGACACCATTTAACCCGGCATTTGTCGGACGCGAAGATGGCCGATACAGCGAACGCGTCATGAACCTCTCGCTCGATGGTTCGGCAATCGACGCAACCAACAATGGCGAACTCAAGACGTGGAACGATACATATTCGCTCTTCGCCTTCGGACCCAACTCAGCTGCCGTCTCGTCGTCGAACTGGGCTGATCGACTTCCTGTGCGAATCTATGCTGTCGGGGGCGATATCGTCGGCCTGGGCAGTGGTGAAATGCTCAGCTTCAATTCGGGAAGTGGGCGCACCTTGTTGGACTGGTATGTCGGCGGAGGCCCGCTGCGCATGACTGCTGGGCGTGACATCGTTGCAAGCGGCACCGTGGGCGCATCCAATCTCATCGTCCACAGCAACGATACTGATGTTTCGGTGATCTCGGCCGGTCGCGACATCATCTACAGCAACTTCGACATTGCCGGTCCGGGGTCTCTGGAGGTTTCTGCGGGGCGCAACATCCTGCAGGAGGATCGGGGCTCGTTCACCTCGATCGGGCCGATCCGGGCGGATGATACCTCCGATGGCGCGTCCATCGCGTTGATGGCGGGCATGACCGGCGTGAACTGGGATGCGGTTCGGGACTACTATCTCGATCCGTCTAAGCTGGCCGATCCGGGGCGGCCGCTGGCCGAGCAGAATGTCGTGACCGATGAGGGTATCGTCGAAAGCGTCGGCAAGGTCGCGAAACTCTATGACGCCGAACTGGCCGCCTGGCTGTTCGACCGTTACGGCTATGTCGCCGAGGGTGCGTTCGCCGAGTTCGTCTCCGCCAATGGGCTGGTGGATGCCAATGGCGCGAAGCTTCCCGCCGCACAGCTCGAGGCTCGGCTTTCGGCCCTGGGCTTCAAGGACGCGGCGACCAACCAGGGCAATCTCTCGGCCCTGCTGCGTTCGACCGATATGTTCGACTATGGCTATGCCGATGGCGCGGCTTCGCTCAGTGAAGCGCAGTCCGGTCTGCTGACGCAGGTACAGGAACGCTTCGACGGGCTCTCGCCGGAGCAGCAGCGCATCTTCCTGCGGCAGGTCTATTTCTCGGAACTGCGTGAAGGCGGTCGCGAATATAATGATGCTGACGGGCCGCGCCTCGGTTCCTATCTGCGCGGGCGTCTTGCGGTGGCCACCCTGTTCCCGGACAAGGATGGCGGCGGCAATGTGATCGACCGCAGCGGCGATATCATCATGTATCGCGGCTCGGGCGTTCGCACCAACTTCGGCGGCGACATCGAAATGATGGCGCCCGGCGGCCAGATCGTCGTCGGCGTCCAGAATGTGATGACCGACGAGGACCAGAAGACCGCCGGCGTCATGACCCAGGGCAGCGGCGATATCCGCATCTTCAGCGAACAATCGCTCCTTCTCGGTCTCTCGCGCGTCATGACCACCTATGGCGGCAACATCCTCGGCTGGTCCGAGGAAGGCGATATCAATGCCGGGCGCGGGGCGAACACCACGGTGCTCTATACCCCGCCGCTTCGCACCTATGACGCCTATGGCAATGTCCGTCTGGCGCCGCAGGTCCCGTCGTCGGGCGCGGGCATCGCCACGCTGAACCCGATCCCCGAGGTGCCGGCTGGTGACATCGACCTGGTGGCCCCGCTGGGAACGATCGATGCGGGCGAAGCGGGCATTCGTGTGTCGGGCAATATCAACCTTGCCGCGCTTCAGGTGCTCAACGCCGCCAACATCAAGGTGCAGGGCGAAGCCGCCGGAATCCCGGTGGTCGCGGCGGTCAACACCGGCGCGCTGACCTCGGCCTCCTCGTCCTCCAGCGCCGTTGCCAATCAGGCGGCGGAACTGGCCGAGCGGGCACGGCCGCAGGTTCGGACCGAGATCCCGACGATCCTCAACGTTCGCTTCCTCGGCTTCGGCGAGTAAGCCGATCAGTTTGGGCCGAATGGTCGGCCCGCTCCCACCGGGACGGCGGCGGTCCACTGGCCGCCGTCCCGGACTACCTCATTCGGAGATTGCTTAATCATGGCAGACAACGCCAACGCTGCGGCCTCGACCGCTGCCCCCATGCTTCCGCTCTTCTACAAGGCCTTGCAGCCACTCCATTCGACCGTTCACGCTGACTGGCGCCTGAAGGCCGGCGATGTGTCCTTCGCGGCCGAAACGCCCTTCCTGCCGATCGTGGCGAGCGAAATCGTTTCGGCGGCGCGCACTTATCCGGTCGTGTTCGCTGGCGACACCGCGCAGCCGATCGCCGTTCTGGGCCTGGAGCCCACCAATCTCTTCGTCGAGGACGGCCGCTGGGCGAGCGATTGCTACATCCCCGCTTATGTCCGCCGATATCCCTTCACCTTCGGCAGGACCGAGGAGCCCGACGGCTTTGCCCTGTCGATCGACAGCGGTTCGGATCGGGTCGTTCAGGGCGGGACTGAAGGGACGGCGCTGTTCGAGGACGGCAAGCCCTCCGCGTTGACGCAGCAGGCGCTGGAGTTCTGCACAGCGTTCGGCCGGGAAGCGGAACTGACCAAGCTGTTCACGGATGCGCTGAAGGAAAAGGATCTGCTGGTCGACCGGCGGGCGGATGCGACCCTGTCCGATGGCCGCAAGCTGGGTCTCAATAACTTCCTGATCGTCGATGCCGAGAAATTTGCAGGCCTCGATGATGAGACGGTCGTTGCCTGGCACAAGCAAGGCCTGCTTGCGCTCGTGCATCATCACCTCGCCTCGCTCGACCGCTTCCGCGCGCTGGTCGATCGGCAGGCGCTGCGTCTCGTCGCGGATCCGTCATCGTCAGGTGCTTCGAACGAACCCGCTGCCGCCGAGGCCGTCGCCCCGGCAAAGTCCAACAAGTCCAGGAAAGTCGTATCATGAACAGCCGTCCTCTTCTCCTCTCCGCCCTTATTCTCGCTTCCGCCTTCACAGGCGCCTCTGCCTCGGCGCAGACGGTCGGTGGCGGACAGGCACCTGCCGCTGCCCCAGCCGCGCAGCCCCTTGGCGGCCCCATCGTGCCCGGTGTCTGCCTGCTCTCGCGCGAAGCCATCTTCGCCAATGCCGCTGTCGGCAAGGCCGCGTCTGCGCGTCTGGCCGAGCTGACCCGCGCCGCTCAGGCCGAAATCGACGGGCAGCGCCCGGCTCTGGAAACCGAAGCACGCGCACTCGAAGGCCAGCCTGACAATGCGGCCAACCGCCAGCGCCGCGAAACCCTGGCCCGCAGCTGGCAGGCGCTGCAAACCCAGGCCGCTCATTCCAGCCGCGAGATCGAGGCGACCCGCGCCAAGGCGCTGGAACGCATCGCCACCGAAGCGCAGCCCGTAATCGCCCAAGTCTATAGCAGTAAGAATTGTGGGCTGCTGTTCGATCGCGGCGCGGCGCTCGGCGGCAATTTCGCCAACGATCTGACAGCGGACGTTGTGCGCGCTCTGGATGCCCGCATCCAGACCATCAGCTTCGAACGCGAGCGCCTGCCGCAGCAACAGCCAGCCGTCCAGGCGCCGGCGCAGCGATAAGGCCGGAAAGAGGGAAGCGACCATGGGGACGATCCTGATTGCCTTGGGGGCCTTCATGCTGGGGGTTCTCATCACCAGCCTGTTGGCCCTTGGCGCGATCGCAATCCTCTACCGCGAGGCGGCGGCCATGGTCGATTCCTATATGAACGCTGTTCCGGGCGCCCGCATCCCTCGAGGTAGCCGGGACTGGCGGCCGCTCATCATCGCCGGCGGAGGCGCCGGTGTCTGAGAGTCCGATCGCCAGCGTTCGCGGGTTAGCGGGCTGGGTCCAGGCGATCCGCGCTGACGTCGTTGCCGAACGCGAGCGCCGGGCGCGGGACCGGGCGGTGAAACGCAGTCGCCCGGTCAGTGCTTTCGAGCTTCATTTCTATCGCACGGTGAGTGTCGCAGCCGCGGTGCTTGTCGGCCTCATGTTTCTGGGAGCGCGCTGATGCGGTCTACCTCCAAATCCTCACCTTTGTCCCGCGTCACACGCTGGATTGCGGCCCTTGTCGGCGCCGGGATTGCCTCGACTACGCCTGTTGCGGCGCAGAGTGTCGCGCCTTCGGCCGCGCCGGTCGAATGGGTGCGCTACGCCGAGTTCGCGACAACCTCCATCACCGGTTGGCTCGAGGCGCACAACGAGCCGGCGACACGTCTGCGCGCCTATCTCGATGCGACCCGACCCGCACCAGACGCGGCAACCGCGCCCCTGGTCATCAAGGTCTGGATTGAGCGCGACGGCAAAATCTCACGCATCGACTATCCTGCCTTCACCCACGCGGAGGCCAATGCCGATATGCAGGCGCTGATCGTCGGCCAGCAGCTCGCGGCCGCGCCGCCGCGCGACATGCTGCTGCCGCTCCGCATCGCCGTCCAGCTGGATGCGCCGGCATCAGCTCCAGCGCCTGCCGCAAGCGAGACGTCGCTTCCGCGGACATGACCCTTACTCTTCCCCTTTCCGGCTCGATCCGATCATGATGAAGCGGTGGCTCGACGGCCTTCGCTGGCGGCGCTCCCGCCGGTTCGAGAACGCGGTGTCGCTCGCAGTCGAAGAGCTTCTGCTTGAACATGGCGACGCAGCGTTGGATCAGGCCCGCCGCAAGGCACGTCCGCGCGACCAGCCCACCCGCCGAGAGGGACCTGGGAGGCGGCCTGACGTTGACGAGATGATGATGGGCCCAAAAATTCTAAGCAAAAAATTGTCCATTACTATTTACCCACCCTCTCGAGGGTAGCGCAGGCTAGCGATTATTCAGTCGCCGCGGCCCCGGTCCCGACCGCCCCAGTTCATCCATCGGATTGCGTAGCGGACATTCCTCAAGCGACAGGCAGCCGCAGCCGATGCAGCTCACGATCTGGTCGCGAAGCTGAGTCAGCGACATGATCCGCTCGTTGAGCATGCCGGTCCAGGCATCGGTGAAATTGCGCCAGTCTGCCGCAGTGGGGACATGATCGTGCGGCATGTCGGCCAGCGCGTCCTTGATGATCGCCAGCGGGATGCCGGCACGCTGGGCAATGCGGATGATGGCGATCCGGCGCAGGACGGAGCGGTGATAACGGCGCTGGTTTCCTTCCGTGCGCCAGCCCGCGATCAAGCCCTGCTTCTCATAAAAATGGACCGTAGAGACAGCCACGCCGCTGCGGCGCGCCACTTCGCCCACGGCCAAAACCTGCGACACTGCGGAAGACATAAATAGCCCTTGACCTCAATAATTGTTGAGGTTGTATGAGGCAGGTCGGCTTGTTCCGCAAGCATCCATTCCGTCCGAACTCGCGGACATAAACCGGAGCCGACATGAGCTTGATCGAGCGCACGAAAGCGCGCCTCCCACACATTCGCACCATCCTTGCAACGGTCTTCGCCCTTGCCCTTGTGCTGGGAGGCTTGTTCGTCTGGCGCGTGCTCAAGGCGGGACAGGCGCAGGAGTGGCATCAAGCACCGCTGCCCGTGGCCGCCATGCAACTGGAGCCAAGGGACGTTCCCCTCTCCCTCGAAGCGATCGGCACGCTCAGGGCCGTGCGGGAAGTGGAATTGTCAGCCGAAGTTGCCGGTCGCGTTTCGGCAATCCGGTTTGATTCGGGCGCAGAGGTCGGGGCCGGGGCCTTGCTTGTTCAGCTTTTCGACGGGCCGGAACGGGCGGACCGGGACGCGGCGCGGGCAAGGGCTGCCTTCGCGCGCATGCAAGTTGTGCGCTCGGAAGAGCTTGCACCGAGCGGCGCGGAACCGCGCGAACAGCTTGAAGAGCGCCGCGCAGAACGGGATCAGGCGCTTGCGGCGGTGCGTCAGCTTGATGCGCGGCTGATCCAGAAACAGGTGCGGGCGCCGTTCGCCGGGCAGATCGGCATCCGCCGCATCAATCCCGGCCAGTATCTCAATCCCGGCGATCCGATCGCCACGCTGACCGACCTGTCGCGACTTTATGTCGAATTCGCGCTGCCGCAGCAGAACCTCGGGATGATCAAGCCGGGCGCCACGGTCACGGTTGCCAGCGATGCCTATCCGCAGCGGACATTCACCGCGCGCGTGAACGCGGTCGAACCCCGGATCGGCGAGGACACGCGCAACATTACCGTACAGGCGATCCTGCCCAACCCCGACCGGGTGCTTCGCCCCGGCATGTATGTCACCGCCTCGCTGGTGCTGCCGCCCCAAACAAGTGCGCTCGTCGTTCCGGCGACGGCTATCCAGACATCGGCGCAGGGCGACAGCGTGATCGTCATTCGCGGCAAGGATGCCCGGAAAGGCGGAAAGGCGGAGTTCGTTCCGGTCCGCACCGGGCGACGAATCGGCAATGACATAGTGATCGAACGGGGCCTGAAGCCCGGCGATGTCGTGGTGACGGAAGGGCAGCTTCGCATCCAGCCCGGCGCGGACGTGACCGTGACCGCCCCCGCACGGGCTGGAGGCCGCTGATATGGCGTTCACAGACATCTTTATCCGCCGCCCCATCCTCGCGATCGTGGTCAGCCTGCTGATCCTGCTGGTGGGCGTCAGTGCGACGTTCAGCCTTCCGGTCCGGCAATATCCCCGGATGGAAAGCGCGACGATCACGATCGACACGACCTTTCCCGGCGCGACGCAGGATGTGATGCAAGGTTTCGTCACCACGCCCATGGCCCAAGCGATCGCGACCGCCAGCGGCATCGAATATATCACCTCGACATCGATGCAGGGCAGCAGCCGGATCAGCGCCAAGCTGGTACTCAATGCCGATGCCGACCGGGCGATGACGGAAATCCTCGCCAAAGTGCAGCAGGTCAAGTTCCGCCTGCCCACGGGCGTCACCGATCCCGTCATCACCAAGATCACCGACGGCGCTTCGGCGATCCAGTATATCTCCTTCATCAGCGACGATCTGCCGCCGCCGCAGCTGGTGGATTTCGCCGCGCGCGTCGCCCAGCCGATGCTCACCTCGGTCCCCGGCGTCGCATCCGCCCAGATCAGCGGCGGCGCCCCGCTGGCGATGCGCGTGTGGGTCGATCCGGTGAAGCTCGCCGCGCGCGGCCTCACGGCGGGCGACATCGCCGCCGCCCTGCGCGCCAATAATGTGCAAGCGTCCCCCGGCAAGCTGAAGGGCGCAAACACCGCGATCAACATCACCGCCGGCACCGACTTGCGCGACGTGGAATCGTTTCGCCGCATGGTCGTAAAGACCGGCGGCAGCGGCGTCGTGCGGCTGGGCGATATCGCGACCGTGGAACTTGGCGGGCAGAATTATGACGCCGCCGCGCAGGCCTCCGGCCGTCCCGGCGTGTCCATCGCCATTTCGCCGACGCCGGACGGCAACCCGCTGGAGATCGTCGCGGCGGTGAAGGCGCTGCTGCCCGAAATCCAGCGCGTCGCCCCGCCGGGGGTGGAGGTCGCCAATGATTTCGACGTCGCCCACTTCGTCAACGCCTCGATTGACGAGGTCGAGCGCACGCTGGTCGAGGCGGTGCTGATCGTGGTCGTGGTGATCTTCCTGTTCCTCGGCTCGCTGCGCGCGGTCATCATCCCCGTCGTCACCATTCCGCTGTCGCTGCTGGGCACGACGGCGCTGATGCTGGCCTTCGGTTTTTCCTTCAACCTGTTGACTTTGCTGGCCATGGTCCTCGCCATCGGGCTGGTGGTCGATGACGCCATCGTCGTGGTCGAGAACATCCACCGCCATATCGAGGAGGGGCTGAAGCCGTTCGAGGCCGCCCTGGTCGGCGCGCGGGAGATCGTCGGGCCGGTGATCGCGATGACGATCACGCTGGCGGCGGTCTATGCCCCCATCGGGCTGATGGGCGGGTTGACGGGGGCGCTGTTCCGCGAATTCGCCTTCACGCTGGCAGGCTCTGTCATCGTGTCCGGCGTGGTCGCGCTGACGCTGTCGCCCATGATGAGCGGCAAGCTGCTCCATTCGAAACTGGGCGAAGGCAGGCTGAGCCAGGCCATCGAGCGCAGCATGCACCGCCTCACCGCCGGCTATTCCCGCCTGCTGGACCGGACGCTGGCGGCGCGGGCGGCCGTCCTGATCGTGGGCGTCGCCATGCTCGGCGCGATCGTGTTGCTGTTCACCGGCGCCCAGCGCGAACTCGCCCCGCCGGAGGACATGGGATATGTCTTCGTGCAGACCAAGGCGCCGCAATATGCCAACCTCGATTACACGCGGCGCTATAGCGATGAAGTCGAGCGCATCTTCCAGACCCTACCCGAGTTCAGGAGCAGCTGGTTCGGCTCGGGCGGCGATAACAACGCCAATGGCGGGTTCGGCGGCGTCGTGCTCAAGGACTGGGCGGAACGGGACCGTTTGGCCGACGACATTCAGGCGGAGCTGACCGTGCGCACGGCGGCGGTGACCGGCGTCTATGCGACCGCCTTTCAGGACAGTCCCTTGCCTGCGGGCAGCGGCGGCCTGCCGGTGCAGATGGTGATCCGTTCGGCGGACGATTTTCCGCAAATCTACCAGACGCTCGAAACCATCAAGGGCGCCGCCTGGGGCAGCGGACTGTTCGCCTTCGTGGACAGCGACCTCGCCTTCGACAGCCCCGAAGCGCACATCACCATCGACCGCGCGAAAGCGGGCGAAATGGGCGTCAGCATGTCCGAAGTCGCCGACACGCTGGCGATCCTCGTCGGCGAGAATTATGTGAACCGGTTCAACTGGCACGACCGTTCCTATGACGTGATCGCGCAGGTTCCGCAGAGCCGCCGGCTCGCGCCCGACGATCTCGGCCGGTTCCAGGTGAGGACGGCGTCGGGCAGCCTCGTTCCGCTCGCCACCATCGCCAGCGTCGAAATACGCCCGCAGCCCAACCGGCTGCCGCAGTTCAACCAGATGAACAGCGCTACGCTGTCCGCCGTGCTGCTGCCGGGCGTGACCATGGGGCAGGCGGTGGACTTCCTGCAAAGCCAGACGCTGCCCGCGGGCACGAGCGTCGACTGGCTGTCGAACAGCCGGCAATATGTGCAGGAAGGCAACCGGCTGACCGTCTCCTTCGGCTTCGCGCTGGTGGTAATCTTCCTCGTGCTGGCGGCGCAGTTCGAGAGCTTCCGCGATCCGCTGGTGATCCTCGTCACTGTGCCGCTGGCGATATGCGGGGCGCTGGCGCCGCTCTATCTCGGCTATGCCACGCTCAACATCTACACCCAGATTGGGCTCGTCACGCTGATCGGGCTGATTTCCAAGCACGGCATCCTGATGGTGTCCTTCGCCAACGAGATGCAGCGGCATGAAGGCTGGAGCCGGGTCGAGGCGATCCGCCATGCCGCGGCGGTGCGGATGCGGCCGATCCTGATGACCACCGCGGCGATGGCCGCCGGCCTCGTGCCGCTGCTGTTCGCCGGGGGCGCCGGGGCGAACAGCCGCTTTGCCATCGGCATCGTCGTCGTCATGGGCCTGCTGGTGGGAACGCTGTTCACGCTGTTCGTGCTGCCCACCGTCTATTCCCTGCTGGCGGGCGATCACCGCCCGAAGGAGCCGACCGAAACCGGCGAATACCCGGCTGAAGGGGGTCTGGCCAATGCGTAAGTCCCGGCTCTCTCTTATCCTCTTGCCGCTGCTCGCTTCGGCTTGCGCGGCCGGCCCTGCCTATGCCCCCCGCAGACCCCCCGCTGCGTCGGCAGGGCCGTTCATCACGACGGTCGACGGCATCGACCGGGCTGGCGACCTGCCCGACGATTGGTGGCGGCTCTACCGCGATCCGGCGCTCGACAGCCTGATCGAGCAGGCCCTCGCGGCCAACACGGACCTGCGCGTCGCATCGGCCAATCTCGCCAGAGCGCGCGCGATCATTCGGGAGGCGCGCGCCGGACGGCTGCCATCCACCGAGGTATCGGGCGGCGTCAGCTATGGCGATTCCGCACAGGTCGACGCGCCGGTCGGCAATGACGCGCAATGGTCGCAGAACGCCGGAGTCGCGCTTTCCTGGGAAGCCGATCTGTTCGGCCGGATCGGGCGCGCCGTCGAGGCGGCCCGCGCCGATGCCGAAGCGGTCGAAGCCGCCCGCGATGCCGTGCGCGTGACCGTCGCTGCGGAAACGACCCGCGCCTATCTGGACGCCTGCGCGGCGGCTTACGCTTTATCGGTGGCGCGGCAGTCGTTGCAGACCAGCACGGAAAGCCGGCGCGTGGTGACGGAGCAGGCGCGCGCCGGATCGGCAAGCCGGCTCGACGTGGAACGGGCGGCAGCAGCGGAGGCGACCGCGAGGGCAGCGCTGCCGGCGTTCGAGGGACAGCGGCAGGTCGCCCTGTTCGAACTGGCGGCCCTGTTGGGCACGACGCCGGGCAATGTGCCCGAAACCGCGCGGCGCTGCGCGGTGCCGCCTGAACCCACTGCCGCCGCCATTCCCATCGGAGACGGCGCGGCATTGCTGCGGCGAAGGCCCGATCTCAGGCAGGCCGAGCGGCAGCTTGCGGCAGACACAGCGAGGATCGGCGTGGCGACCGCCGACCTCTATCCGGTCATCAGCCTTGGCGGTTCCGGCACCTTCTTCCGCAACGACGTGGTGCGGGGAAGCGATTCCTTCAGTTTCTCGCTTGGTCCCCTGCTGTCGTGGCGGTTCCCCAACATGTCGGTCGCCCGCGCGCGGCTGCGCCAGGCGGAGGCGCAGGGCGCGGCATCGCTGGCCGCGTTCGACGGGAAGGTCATCACGGCGCTCAAGGAGGTCGAACAGGCCCTCGCCATCGTAGCGACCGAACAGCGCCGGCTGGCCGCGCTGCGCGAGGCGCAGGACCGATCGGAGCGAGCCTACGAGCTTGCCGACAGGCGCTATCGCGCCGGTTCGATCGGATTGCTCGATGTGCTGGTCGCCCAGTC
Source organism: Sphingopyxis fribergensis (assembly GCF_000803645.1). Taxonomy (NCBI): domain Bacteria; kingdom Pseudomonadati; phylum Pseudomonadota; class Alphaproteobacteria; order Sphingomonadales; family Sphingopyxidaceae; genus Sphingopyxis; species Sphingopyxis fribergensis. The sequence goes on from NZ_CP009122.1 coordinate 4,289,519, forward strand.
CGACTTGCTGGCCGCGCGAGCCTCCCATGCGGCTTCGCTGCGGCGACTGTCGCTGGCGCGGGTCGACCTGTTCAAGGCGCTCGGCGGCGGCTGGCAGCAAGCGCGGTCGACCGACAGCGCCCTCCTTTCCGAAAGGTCAGTAAAGTGAATAAGGCTCTTCCCCTGTTATCGACGATATTGGCGTGGCTGCTGGCGGCATTTTTCCTGTTCGGAGCCTATGGCAACGCCCTCATTTCCGAAGAATATGCCGCCGCCTATGCGGCCTGGGGCTATCCGGACTGGTTCCATTATGTCACGGCCGTCCTGGAACTGACGGCCGGCATTTTGTTGATGCGATCCGCCACCCGGCCGTTCGGCGCCGCGCTCGGAGCTTCGGTCATGGCGGCCGCGACGCTCACTACGTTGGTGAATGCGGACTACGACCATGCTGTCGCGCCTGCCGTGGTGCTTGCAGTCTCACTCTCCGTTCTCGGGCTTTCCGTCGCTTTGGGGCGGAACAGAAGGGCATGATGGCGTGGCTGCGAGGCAGCGCGCATGGCGTTGCCGACGAGGGAAAGTCGAGGACAAGGATCGGGTTCGATGAGAAGAATGAAGGGAAAGTCATGAACAAGGTCGAGAAGGTGCGGCAAGCGCTGCGCGCTGCCGGGCATGCGGACAGCATTGCTGAATTTCCGGCAGGAACGCAGACTGCCGAGGATGCGGCGGCTTCTGTCGGCTGCTCTGTCGCGCAGATAGCGAAGTCGATCGTCTTTCGCGCCGGCGAGGATGTAGTTCTGGTGATCGCATCGGGCGCTCATCGGATCGACCGCAGCAAGGTCGCGGCGGTGACGGAAAGGGCGGTCAAATCCGCGGACGCCGCATGGGTGCAGGAACAAACCGGTTTCGTCGTTGGAGGCGTTCCTCCCTTGGGCCATGACTGCGACCCGGTCACGATCATCGATGCCGCGTTGCTCTCGCTCGACTCCATTTGGGCGGCCGCCGGCTCGCCGACTCATGCATTTCGCACAAACGCGAAGGATCTGATCCGTATGACGGGCGGTATCGTCGCCGATGTCAGGCAGGGGTGATTGTCGCTCGCCGCTCGCAAGCCATTGCCACATCTCTCGCACGGTCCAACGGGCAATTATCCGGCGTTACCCGGTGCAATCTGAACCATTTTCCATTTCGCACACCTCCCAGCCGCCGCCGAGCGCGCGGTGAATTTCGACCACCGACAGGAGATGGTCAGAGCGCGCCGCGACGAGGGTGGCTTCGGCTTCGTACAGGCTGCGTTCGGCATCGAGAACGTCCAGATATTGGCCCTCGCCCTCGCGAAAGCGAACCGACGCCATTCGCGCCGCTTCGCGACTGGCGCCGACCTGCTGGTCGCGCATCGCGAGGCTGGTCCGGACCGCACCATAGGTCGTCAACGCGTCCTCGACATCGCGAAGCGCGATCAGGACGGTCCGGTGGTAATCGATGAGTGCCGCATCGACGCGGGCATCGGCGACACGGACCTGCGCGCGCAGCCGCGGCATATCGAACACCCCCCAATCGAGGCTGGGGCCGCCCGAGAAAGCAAGCGCACCGCCGCTGAACAAGGATTCGAACCCGCCCGCGAGAAGCCCGATGAACCCGGACAGGCGCACCGTCGGGAATAGATCGGCCTCGGCGACGCCGCGCCGTGCGGTGGCGGCGGCGAGCGCGCGTTCGGCGGCGGCGATATCAGGCCGCCGCCGCAACAGGTCGGCGGGCGCGCCGACGCCGATCTGTGTGACCTGCGGCAGGTCGGTTGTCGTCGCGGCGGGACCGGCGAAGCTTTGCGGTGTCTGGCCAAGCAGGACGGCGAGCGCATGACGCGCGGTGCCGATGCGCTGTTCGATCCCGGGTAGCGTCGCCTCGACGGCGGACAGCGCAGCCTCTGCGCGAACGACATCGAAACGCGCGCCCGCGCCGGCGCGCTCCAGCTTATATGTGACTTCGAGCGAACGCCGCTGGGTTTCGATCTGGCGATGCGCGATCGCAAGCGCGGCCTCGCTTCCGCGCAATTCAAAATAATGGCTGGCGACGTCCGCCGTAACCGCCGCGCGGGCCGAGCGCAGCAGTGCCTCGGCGCCACCGACGTCGGCCTCGGCGGCTTCGACCCCGCGGCGGATACGGCCGAACAGATCGATCTCCCAGCTGGCTTCTGCCCCGAGGCGCAAAACATCGCCCTCGCGTGGCTGACCGACCGGACGCTCGGCATCGGCCGGACGGCGGCGCTGATAGGAGGCATCAACACCGCCGCCAGGAAGCCGCGCCGCGCGCGACACGCCGGCGAGTGCGCGCGCCTCCTCAAGCCGTGCGACGGCGAGCCGCGCGTCGAGATTGGCCGCGAGCGCCTCGGCGATCAAACCATCGAGCGCCGGGTCGCCGAACAGTTTCCACCACGCGGTTTCGACAGCGGCATCTTCGACGCCCACCGGCTGCGCAGCATAGGCGCCGGGTGCCTCGATCTGCGGGGGAACATAGTTGGAGCCGACGGTAGCGCACCCGGCCAGGCCAAGGAGCAGGACGGCGGGTGAAAGTTTGGCGATCGATGTCATAGGGTCAATTCCTGCGGCTTGGTGTCCGGGCTTGAAAGGCGCCGCGCCTCGCGCCGCAGAACGGCCTTGCGGATCACGACGTAGAAGAGCGGGGTGAGGAAGAGGCCGAAGAGCGTCACCCCGAGCATGCCGGCGAACACCGCGATGCCCATGGCCTGCCGCATTTCGGCGCCCGCCCCTGTGGCGATCGCCAGGGGGACCGCGCCGGCGATGAAGGCGATCGACGTCATCAAGATCGGGCGAAGTCTTAACCGGCAGGCCTCGAGCGCTGCGGCAAGCGGATCGAGACCTTCGTCCTCCTGCGCGCGCGCGAACTCGACGATCAGGATCGCATTTTTCGCGGCCAGTCCCACCAGCACGACAAAGGCGATTTGAGTGAAGATGTTGATGTCGCCGCCGGTCAGCCAGACCCCGACGAGCGCGCTCAAGAGACACATCGGCACGATGAGCAGGACCGCCAGCGGCAGCGACCAGCTGTTATACTGCGCCGCAAGGATCAGGAAGGCGAGGAGCACGGCGAGCGGGAAGATGTAGAGGGCGGCATTGCCCGCGGTCTTTTCCTGATAGGTCAGATCGGTCCACTCGAAGGTCATGCCGTCGGGCAGTTCGGCGCGCGCGATCCGTTCCATCGCCGCGACCGCCTGCCCCGAGCTGAAGCCCGGCGCGGGACCGCCGCTGATATCAGCCGATGGAAAGCCGTTATAGTGGATGATGCGATCCGGGCCCGCGCCGGGCGCGGTCGTGACCAGCGTCGCGAGCGGGACCATCTCGCCCTGGGCGTTGCGGACCTGAAGCCGCCCGACGGCATCAGGCTGCGCCCGCGCGTCGGCTTCGGCCTGCGCATAAACCTGATAGGTGCGGCCGAAGCGGTTGAAGTCGTTGACATAGAGCGAGCCGAGATAGACCTGCATTGTGTCGAACACATCGGTCATCGCCACGCCTTGAGCCGCCGCCTTGGCCCGGTCGACATCGACCGAAAGTTCGGGCGAGGCGACATTATAGCTGGTCATCAGTCCGGCAAGCGCCGGCTCCTTGGCAGCAGCCGCCATCACCTTGGCGCTGGCAGCAGCGAGCGCCTCATAACCCGCGCCCGAGCGGTCCTCGATCTGCATCTTGAACCCGCCGGTCGCGCCGAGACCGGGAACCGGAGGAGGCGGAAAAACGCCGACGAAACCGTCGGGGACAGCGGCATATTTGCCCTGCAGTCGTCCGGCGATCGCTCCCGCCGCCATGTCCGGCGAAGTGCGCTCGGAAAAAGGATCGAGCATCACGAACATGACGGCGGCGTTCGGCACGTTGACGAATCCGTTGATCGACAGGCCCGGAAAGGCGACGACACTTTCGACCCCGGGCTCCGCCAGCGCGATCTTCGAGACCTGCTCGGCCACCGCCTGGGTGCGGTCGAGCGACGCGCCGTTCGGGAGCTGGACGATGCCGACGAGATAATATTTGTCCTGCGCAGGCACGAAACCGGCGGGCAGCTTGTCAAAGGCGAACCAGGTCAGGCCGAGCAATCCGGCATAGACGAATCCCGCGACCGCGCCGCGCCGGACGACACGTCGCACGCCGCCGACATAGGCGACCGAGCCGCGATCGAAGGCGCGATTGAAGGGCCGGAACAGCCAGCCAAAGCCCTTGTCGATCGCGCGCTGGATGCGGTCGCGCGGCGCGTCATGGCCTTTGAGCAGCACCCCGGCGAGCGCGGGCGACAGCGTCAGCGAATTGACCGCCGACAGGATGGTCGAGATGGCGACGGTAAGCGCGAACTGGCGATAGAATTCGCCCTGCAAACCGCCAAGAAAGGCAGTGGGGATGAAGACCGCGGCGAGGACCGAGGTGATCGCGATGATCGGCCCCGTAACCTCTGCCATCGCCTTGCGCGCGGCTTCGCGCGGCGTTTCGCCAAGCCCGATGTGGCGCTCGACATTCTCGACGACGACAATTGCGTCATCGACGACGATGCCGATCGATAGCACCAGTCCGAACAGCGACAGCGTGTTCAGCGAAAAGCCGAACAAATACATCACCGCCAATGTCCCGACCAACGAGACGGGCACCGCGACGAGCGGAATGATCGACGCGCGCCAGGTCTGAAGGAAGAGGATCACGACAAGAACGACGAGGAGCGTCGCCTCGAGCAGCGTGACGATCACGCTTGCGATCGAAGCCTCGACGAAGATCGTCGGATCATAGGCGATGCGATGCTCCAGCCCGTCCGGGAACCCGTTCGAGAGCCGGTCCATCGTCGCCCGAACCTGTGCCGCCGTGTCGAGCGCGTTGGCGCCCGGGCTTTGCAATATCTGGAGCGCGATCGCGGGCTCGCCGTCGAGCAGCGAGCGCAGCGCGTAGTCGTTGGCACCCATTTCGATCCGGGCGACCTCGCCCAGCCGGGTGAGCTGGCCGTCGGCGCCGGTCTTGACGACGATCGCGGCGAACTCCTCCTCGGTCGCGAGGCGGCCTTTGACGTCGAGCGCGACCTGCTGCGCGGCGGCGGGGCTGGGCTGGCGCCCGACGCTGCCCGCGGCGACCTCTACATTCTGTGCGCGGATCGCAGCGACGATGTCGCTCGCGGTCAGGCCGCGCGAAGCGATCCGCGCCGGGTCGAGCCAGACGCGCATCGAATATTCGCCGGCGCCCCAGACGACCACATCGGCGATACCGGGAATGCGCGCGATTTCGTCGCGAACCTGGAGCAGCGCATAGTTGGAGATGTAGAGCGGGTCATAACGCTTCGATGGCGAGAGAAGATGCACGACCATCAGCGCATCGGGCGCAACCTTTTGCGTGGTCACGCCCAGCCGCTGTACCGTCTCGGGCAAGCGCGGCAGCGCGCGCGACACCCGGTTCTGAACCTGAACCTGCGCGATGTCGGGATCGGTCCCTTGTGCGAAGGTGACCGTGAGGGTCATCCGGCCGTCGGTGGAGGCCTGGCTCGCCATATAGAGCATGCCCTCGACGCCGTTGACCGCCTGCTCGATCGGGCTTGCGACGGTTTCGGCGATGACCTCGGGCGAAGCGCCGGGATAGGCGGCGACAACGGTCACCGTCGGGGGCGCCACCGCCGGATATTCGCTGAGCGGCAGGCGGAGGAGCGCAAGCAGGCCCGCGATCAGCAGCAGCACCGACAGCACGATCGCGAAGATCGGCCGGTCGATGAAGAAGCGGGGGAAGTTCATCGCGCCGCCTCCCGCTGCACGCCAGCTTTCTGAACGCCATTGCCGCGCGGCATCGGCACGATCTTGGGCTTGACCGCCATGCCGGGGCCGGCGAGCCCCTTGACGATGACGCGGTCGCCGGGCCGCAAGCCTTTCTCCACAACGCGCAGGCCGTCCACGATCGGGCCCAGTGTCACGGGACGATATTCGGTCACGTTCTTCGCACCCAGAACAAGGACGAAGCGTCTGCCCTGTTCGACGCCGATCGCGAGGTCGCTGACCAGAATGGCTGGCCGTGTATCGCCGGTCGCGATATCGACTTCGGCGAACAGGCCCGGCGCCAGACGGCCGCCCGGATTGGGCAAAATCGCACGCGCGCGGATCGTGCCCGTCGCACGGTCGAGGCGGTTGCCGATGAAATCCAGCCGCGCCGACCGCTTGCTGCCGTCTTCGAGGCGGACGTCGACCTTGGCCCCGGCGCCTTGCCCGCGGCGATCGGCCAGCGAGCGAAGATAGGTCGCTTCGTCGACATCGAATTCGACAAAAAGCGGATCAACCGAGACGATGGTCGTGAGCGGTGTCGCAGCCTCACCGCCGGCGACCAGATTGCCCCGGGTGACGAGTATCTGACCGACCCGGCCGGCGATGGGTGCTTCGACGCCGGCATAGCGAAGGTCGAGCGCCGCCAGTCGCTCCGCCGCGCGCGCCGATGCGACCTGGGCTTCGCGCTCGCGCAGGGTCGCGGTGGTTACGTCCGACCGCTCACGCCCGGCAACACCCTCGGCGACGAGCCGGCGGGCCCGCACATCCTCGGCCGCCGCGAGTCCCAGCCGCGCTTCGGCTTCGCGCGTCGCCGCGCGTGCTGCGGCGTGCCGCGCCGCGAAAGGCGCACTATCGAGGCGAAAGAGGATCTGACCGCGGCGGACTATCTGCCCCTCGGGGACGCTGACATGGGCGATATAGCCCGAGACGCGCGGCTTGAGGTCGACCGTCTCGACCGCCGTCAAGCGCCCGGTATAGGTCGAACGCGGCACGTGATCCTGCACGACCACCGATGCTGCAAGCACCATCGGCGGCGCCGGAGCGGCGGCCTGTTCATCGCCTCCCGGCCCGCCCACCCAAAACACCACCAGCCCCGTCGCCAATATCATACCCAGTGCCGCGGCAACCCGTGATTTTCGCATCTCAACCTCCGAATCAGCGCCCGCTGATCCGAATGGATGGGGGCGTTCAAACTCGGGGGTTGCGGTTTTCCATCGTTGGAGGGTCAAGGGCTTTTTCGCCGGTAGTTTGAACAGGGAGGCGCGCGCGGCGAATTTCCACACGGCGTCCGCCGCCGCGAATTTCCGCGCTCGACCTCGCTACGGCCCCTCAGGCGCATACCTCGATCGATCGAGACGAAATTAGGCTTTTGGCTATTGACCATGCCAGCGTTGGAAGCCCGACCCCCGGCATCAATCGCAATAAGCGGGAAACTGATCTTGGGGAATTCCAATGCAGGACTTCATACCCGATCCGAAGAGATGGGCCGCTCTCGCGCTGCTTTGCGCCGCCCAGTTCATCGTGATCCTCGATACATCGATCATCGGCGTGGCCTTGCCCGCCATGCAGGCCGACCTCGGCTTCAGCGCGGGCGGGCTGAGCTGGATCTTCAATGCCTATGTCATCGCCTTTGGCGGCTTGCTGCTCCTCGGCGGACGGCTGGGCGATCTGCTCGGCGCCCGCCGCATCTTTGCGGGCGGATTTGCCATACTCACCTTGGCGTCGCTGCTGGCAGGGCTGGCGCCAAGCCAGGAGATGCTGCTTGCCGGACGGGCTTTGCAGGGCGTGGGCGCCGCGCTGATCGCGCCATCCGCCCTCACCATCCTCATGCGCCTTTTCGGGCATGATGGTGCCGAACTCGGCAAGGCGTTCGGTTTCTGGGGCGCCGCTGCCGCGGCGGGCGGCTCGGCCGGCGTGTTTCTGGGCGGCGTCATTACCGAATGGATGAGCTGGAACTGGACCTTCCTGATCAACGTGCCGCTCGGCCTTCTCGTGCTGGCGCTCGTTCCGGCCGTGCTCGGCAAGTCACCGCGCAGCAGCGGCGGCATCGACTGGTTCGGGGCGATCAGCGTCACAGGTGCGCTTGTCAGTCTCGTCTATGCCATCGTCTCGATCGAATCAGCCGGCTCCGACCCTTCGCAGACATTGTCGATACTGGTGGTTTCGGGAATTCTTTTCGCAATCTTCCTGATTGCCCAGTTCGCGCGGCGCGAGCCGCTTCTTCCCCTCGGCATTTTCAAGGCGCCGAACCTCGCGGCGGGCAATCTCGTGATGGCTTTGCTCGGGGCCGCCTGGATCCCGCTTTGGTTCTTCCTGAACCTCTATCTCCAGCAGATCCTCGGCCTCTCGGCGCTCGCCAGCGGCCTCGCGCTTTTACCGATGACCGTGACGATCATGGTCGTGATGGTCGGCCTTTCGGGCAGGTTGATCGGACGGTTTGGCGCCAAGCCCAATCTTGTGCTCGGGCTGCTGCTCATGGGCGGCGCGCTCTGGATGTTCGCGAACCTGCCGCCGGACGGAACTTTCTTGATGGACGTTCTGCCGGCTTCTCTCCTCGCCGCCTTCGGCATGGCCCTGGCCTATATTCCGACGACGATGACGGGCATGGCCGGCGCGAGGCCCGAGGAGACAGGCCTGGCATCAGGGCTGATCAACACGACCTACCAGATCGGCTCCGCCATCGGCCTCGCCATCATGGTTGCGCTCTCGACCTCCGGTTCCGGCGAAGGCACCGGCCAGACCGCCGAAACCATGCTGGCCGGTTTCCAGACCGCCTTCCTGGGAGCGGGGGTCGCCGCCGGTGTTGCCGCGCTCGCGGCGCTGCTGTTCGTTGGAACCTCCGGGCCGCAAAAGGATGTACCGGTCGGCTGAAAGCCTCACGTCAGCGGGGGCCATGCCTCCGCTGGCGCGGCATATGGAGGACGCGGGTTTCGCGGGGACGGCTGGGAATCGGCGCTGTTTTCGGCAATCAGGTGCTCCCGTCATACTCGGCCAATGATGGATGCCCCCGCCCAGCGATTCGGGGGCGGATGGCTTCAAGCGCCCAGACTGCGGGTTTCTGCGTTTTGGGACGACAGCCCGTTCAACAGGATCGAACGGATGGAAAAGACAGGAACGCGACTCCCGCGCGCGGCTCTGATCCTGTAGGTATCCCGCAAGCGAAGGTCTCCGGCAGGAGATCCTTTTCGGAGCGAACGGGGGCTTTTCGTTCGACCTCCACCATTCATCGACGAGGGTCGAGCCATGACGCGCAGCCGGCTAGTGCGCGTGGCCTGTATGAGCCGCCATTGCCTGGCCGGGCGCGTCGAGGCTGCAACCGGCATTTCCGTCCCAGTCGATCCCGATTGTCGGGTGCTCGATCTGGAATTTCGTCTTCAGTTCGTGCTCGACCTGGCCAATCACATGGCGGATATCGGCTCCGTCCGCCGGCTGCACCTGGAGCGTCGCCAGCACGCGCCCCGACGTCAACGACCAGATATGGATATGGCTGGCATTCTGCAGGCCCGGGACGGCCGCACGAAGATGTTCGGATATTTCGGAACTGCTGGCGTTGGCGGGCGCGCCTTCGAGCAGGATATGCAATGTGTTCTTGAGCAGGCTCCACGCGCTGCGCAGGATCAGCAGCGACACGAGCACCGAGAGAATAGGGTCGATCGGGGTCCAGCCCGTGAACCAGATCGCGCCTGCGGCCACGATGGCGCCGACGGAGCCGAGCAGGTCGCCCATCACGTGCAGCACCGCACCCTTGACATTGACATGGTCTGAATCGCCGCGGGTGAGAAACCAGAGGACGAAAAGGTTCACGAGCATGCCCGTGAGGGCGACCACGAACATCGAGCCGGCCAGAACCGGTCCCGGATTCTGGAAACGCTCGACCGCTTCGTAGAGAACCCACGCGACAATGCCGAACAAAGTGAGGGCATTGACGAACCCGGCGATCACCTCGAACCGGGCGTAGCCAAAGCTGCGCTGCCCGTCGGCAGCCCGCCTTCCGAGACGGAAGGCGGCGTAAGCGAGGCCGAGCGCGATGGCGTCGGTCAGCATATGTCCGGCATCGGCCAGAAGCGCGAGCGAGCCCGAGAGATATCCGCCGACAGCTTCGACGAACATGAAGGCGAAGATGATCAGGAAGGAAAGGAGAATCTTGCGTTCGTTATCCTCCGTAACCACCGGAAGATGCGAGTGATCATGGTCATGTCCGCCCACGTGGTGGTGATCATAGCCATGTCGATCGTGGGATGAGCGTGGATTTGGCATGGTTCGTTCCATCGGTTTCGGTTCGGCGGAGCCGGGTTTGATCCCAAGGTCGGCGGCGCCTGTTACGCAGCTGGCGCTTTGGCACGGATGTCCGCACTTCCGATCTACTATGGCCGGCCGCGATCAACTGTACGCGCGATATGCCCGACCCTGTCCGCGAAGAGACCGGGCGATATCGAATTCGTGTGGCTTGCATTAGAAGTTCGAGAAAGGGGCGCGGTTGCAACGGCGTGCCCCGGCGCGGTCACGGCGCCGGCGGAACGGTGACGACGAAGGGCACCGTCCGCACCTCGCCGCCACCCATGAACTGGATCCACAGTGCATAACGGCCCGCGCGTGGCGGCGCTGCGTGAAGCATCAGCTTGGCCGGGATGGCCGCCCCTGGATCGGCATGGGATCCATGCGCGTGCTGCCCATGTGCATGATGGCCGCCTTTCGGAGCATCCGCCATGGCGTGCGCGTGAACATAGCCGAGATCGTCGGTGCTCACGAAGACCGCATGCGCGGGCACGCCGAGATAGAGCCCGAGATCGGTCGCGGGCCTGCCATCCTTCAAAATCGTCAAGGCGATCATGTTTTCGGCGCCGGCCCGGAGCGCCGCGGCGTCGAGCTCGATCGAATAGGGGCCGTCGGATCCCTCTGCGGCGGCGACCGGCGGCGATTGCTGCGCGACCGGGGTCTTTTCAACATCGACCGGCACGTCGAAGCGGACGACCTGCTGGCCGAGCCCCTTCGGCATGACATCGGCGTACACATGATAGAGCCCGGCCTTGGGGAAACGCACCTCGATCCGGAAGCGCCCGTCCGGCCCGGGTTTCTCCGGATGCTCGTGCACGAAGGTCGAGAAGGCGCTGTCGGTCGCCAGCAAGTGGAGTTCCCGCGCCAGTTCCTCGTCGAACTGGGTGACGGGCTGCCCCGTCATCTTGTCGGTAAAAGCGATCACCAGCTCGCGCGCAAGCGGCCCGGTCTCCCGGACAGTGAGTTCGGCGGTCACTTTCTCCGTGATGCCGGGAAGAGCAAAGGCGCCGCTCAGGGGAGCCTCCGCCGCGAAGGACGGTCGTGCCGCCATGCCCGTCACCGCCAGCGCCGCCGCGCCGGCCATGAAAAAATGTCTGACATCCATGATCTAATCTCCCGATCGGATGGCTGCGGCTGCGGGACGTGTCCCGGCCGGATAGCCTGCTTCGCTGAGCGCCGCGAGGAATGCGGCTTCGTCCGCCACGCTCTCGACCCGAACCTCGCGCGCGGGCGGGTCGGTTTCGATGCGGGCCTGCGGGTCGACGCTTTGCAGCGCCCTGGTGACCGACCTGGCGCAGCCGCCGCAGGTCATATCGGGGATATAGAAACGGCGCATAAAATCTCCTGGTGATGCGATCTTCAGGCGATGTGGGGTTTGCCATCGTGACAAGGTCAAGGACCGCAGGGCGAAATTATTTTTTCACGAACGACGCTTGACCTGCCCACGATGGCAAACCCCATCTCCATCGGCAGGAACCCGAGAACAAAGGAGAATCCCATGCAATTCCTTGTACCCGATATGACGTGCGGTTCCTGTGTGCCGCACGTCACCGACGCTATCGCCAAGGTCGATCCCGGCGCCGTGGTCGAGGCCGATACCGTCGCCCGCACAATCACCGTCACTACCTCCGCCAGCCAGCAGGAAATCGAGGAGGCACTCACCGACGACGGCTATCCCGCCACCGCGATCTGAAACAGGAGAAGTGAAGCGCATGGAACATGACCAGCATCGCGGCCACATGCGATCGCCCCCTTCCGGAAACCCGGTCATTCGCGCCTATCAGGAAGCGAATGACCGGATGCACGCCGCCATGACGATCAAGTTCAGCGGCGATGCCGATTTCGATTTTCTTCGCGGGATGATTCCGCATCACCAGGGCGCCATCGAGATGGCGCAGGTCGTCTTGAAACATGGAGCCGACCCCGAGGTGCGCCAGCTGGCCGAAGCGATCATCGCCGCCCAGGAGAATGAAATCGAACAAATGCAGCGGTGGCTGAACCGCTAGGCCGCCTGCCACATCTCGCCGACCCGTTACCCCTCCCTCAGCCCCCCTGAGCGGGTCGGTCAAGTGCCCGAACGTCGGTGAACACCGACGCCCGGCCATGGGTGCGCTTCGGTATCCAATCATGGAGCCGGGGCGCGCTTCATCCGGCTTCCCGGCCGAAATGCTTTGGTCTTGCCCGTCCCGAAACCCGTGACCGCATCGCGCATTCGACGCCATCGGATAAAAGCACATGATCTGCGACGCCGGCCGGTCGGGGCGCGATCAGCCTGCGATGCTGCCGGGCTGTCGACAAGGTTCAAATATGGGCGCCGGTCCGAAAGTTGCCGGCCACTTGCGATCGGCTTCGCCCGCTTCATCTGATGGTATATTTCCCTGCCTCGGCATCGCGGCATATGTGGGACTTTTTGGCCTTGGGACGCGGAGCCTCTCGAATATTTGGACCTGTTCGCCGCAGACCCGCCGCAATGCGGACCATTTGCGATTGTTGGCGGATCCCCGGCGCCGGCATGAAATCTTCGGATATGGCTCCGATCCCGGCCTCAGCGGTGCCGGTCCCGATACCGTCACCTGGCCGCGATCTCCGGTCGCGAGCGCCGCACCGCGAACCAGGCTGTCGCAAGTCCCGCGACCAGCAGCGCCGGGAATGCGGCGATGTTGACCGTCGCCCAGCCTTGACCGGTCTGTATCGTGCCGGCCGCGAGCGTCGCGAGCGCCGTGGTGCCGAACACGAGAAACTCGTTGGCGGCCTGGGTTCTGGCGCGCTCCGCCGGTTCATAGGCTTCGGTGAGAAGGGTCGTGCCGCCGATAAACAGGAAGTTCCAGCCGACACCGAGGAGAAGCAGCGAGGCCTGGAAGGCCAATAGCGCCGACCCGCTGAGCGCGATAGCAAGGCTTACCGACAAGAGGAGTGCGCCTGCGACGAGGATACGCAGCACCCCGAAGCGGGCGATGAGCCCGCCGGTGAAGAAGGACGGCGCGAACATACCGACGAGATGCCAGCGCGTGACGCTGGCCGCGGCATCGACCTCGTGGCCAGCGGCGACCACCGCGAGCGGCGAGGCGGTCATCACGAAGCTCATCACGATATAGGCGGCGGCGGCATTGAGCGCCGCGACGACGAACACCGGCTGGCGCATGATCGCCAGCAGCGGGCGTCCGCGCGCGTCTGCCTCCGCCGCGATCGCGGGCGGCGTCGCGCGCAAAGCTGCAAGCACGGCGATAGAGAAGAGAGCGAGCAGCGCGGCAGCGAGAAAGGCCCCCATATATTCGGCCGCCGGAACAAGCGCGCGCGTTCGCGCTGCTACCTCGGGGCCGATGACCGCGGCGGCCACTCCGCCCGCCAGGACCCATGATACGGCCTTCGGGCGGAACGCCGGCGCGGCGAGGTCGGCGGCGGCGAAGCGGTAATACATGGCGGACGCCTGGAAGACGCCGATCAGTGCGTTGCCGAAGCAGAACAGCGCGAAGTCCCCTCTGGCGATTCCCCAAGCCGCGAGGCTGGCGCCCGCGGCGCCGACGAAAGCGCCGAGCTGGAAGCCGGCGCGGCGCCCGATCCGCGCCATCAGCATCGAAACCGGAATGGTCGTGACGGCGGTGACGACGGTGCTTAGTGCGAGGGGGAGCGTCGCGAGGCTCGGGATCGGCGCAAGCGCCGCCCCAACGAGCCCCGAAAAAGTGAAGATCACCGAGAGCGTCGAAAGATAAAGTGCCTGGGCGACGCTGAGGATCAGAACCGGCCTGCGCGCGCCACCGGACATTTCTATCATCTCTTGCGTCACGTCCGCCGCTCCGTCGACGCGCACCACGGGGCCAATGCCGCTTTCTCCGCGGCGAACCGCGCCGGGTTGCGGCGGAGGCGGAGGCGCGCGCGTCCAGCCGGGGCTATCGCGGCCTTGTCGTTTGCCATGTCATTGCGGTTCGGCCCGTCGCCGCGCGCGTCGCTTTTGGCGAAGGAGGCGAGATGCTCAAGCGCGCTCACCATCGCCTGAATGTCGGTGATATGGCGCTTCAGCGCATCGGCGTGGCGGTGCGCGATCGTCCCGGCATCGGCGTCCGAACGGGCGCGCCAGAGCTGAAGCAGGATCAGCGCCCGTTCGATTGTCAAGCCGAGATCGCGGCCGCGGCGGGCAAGGCGCAGCATTTGCGAAAAGGCGCGGCGGCTGCCTGCCGTGCCGCCCACCCTGGCGATGAAGCCTATTTGCTCCAGATCCCGGATCAGCCTCGCCGAAGCGCCGATCAACATGGCGGCCCGCCCGACATTCATGATGCCGTCTTCCCGCCTGCTTGGCGCGCCGCGTACTGAAACGGTGGCTCGGTGTTGGCGCGCGTGGCATCATCGGGTGCGGCGACATCGGTTTTGACGCGGCGGGCCGGGTGGGCAACGGCTTCATCCTCCTTGCCGAGCCATGCGACCTCAATGTTGGTGAGCGGCTGTGCGCGGCACGCCAGAATGAGCCCTTGCGCCTTTTCCTCGGGGGTGAGTGCGAAGCACGTGTGGGGCAGCATGTCGACCTCGCCAGCCACGAGCCGCGACTTGCACGTGCCGCAGCGGCCCGAACGGCAGCCATGCGGATAGGCGATGCCGGCATCGAGCGCCGCCTCGAGGATTGTCTGGCCGTCGCCGACCGCGATGGCGCGGCCGGCTTGGTGGATATCAACGGTTCGCGTCACGGCCGCCCCCCGCTCAAACGGCGTCGGCGAGGCCAAGCGCCTCGACGAGCCTCGGCTTCTGCGATGCGAAGGTTCCGTGGAAGATTTGGTCGCCAACAAGCGTGATCGGTGCGACGCGCACGCCGGTGCGCATCTTGGCTTCCGCCATGATCGCCGGGTCCGACATATCCTTTTCGGTCCAGGCGAGTCCGCGGCTGGTCAGCCACGCCTTAAGTGCTCGGCAATCGGGACAGGTCGCTGTGGAATAGATGAGTATCTCGGGAGTGGTCGCAGGCATGATCTTGTTCCTTGTCGGTCACGAGCGGCGGAGAGGAGCGACGGCTTGGGGCCGTCGGAATGCCTCCTCGTGCTGGCCGCCCGCCAGGAGATGCGGCTTCCAACGATGGCAGGGTCAACCCTAATTCGGTCGAAGCGAATGCCGATGATGTGTGGTCAGTCGGCGCCGACGTCGCTGGCGTGGATGTGCCGGATTCGCCCGGGTTCAGCCAGACAACGGCCAGGGCCCACAGGGCCGGGCGGGCTCAGTGCCGCCGTGCGGGCGGCCCGCCGGGTCCGCCGAAACGCTGCGGCTCGCGGGGTTCGAGCCGCGAGGGCTCGCCGTCGTCGTCGGCCAGCCCTTCGATGATCGGGCAGTCGGGGCGGTCATCGCCGTGGCAATGATCGGCGAGCGTTTCGAGCGTCCGCACCATCGCTTCGATTTCGGCCATTTTTCCGCGGAGCCGTTCGATATGTCCCAGCGCGAATGATTTAACATCGGCGCTGGCGCGGCTCCGGTCCGACCAGAGGCCGAGCAGCTCGCCGATCTGCTCCACCGTAAAGCCGAGATCGCGCGCGCGCCGGATGAAGCGAAGCCGATGCACGTCGGCCTCGTCATAGTCGCGATAGCCCGAGTCGTGGCGCGCGGCCTTGGGGATGAGCCCCGTCTGCTCATAATAGCGGATCATTTTCGTCGAGACCCCCGACAATTTGGAAGCGCGGCCGATGTTCATGCTGCCTCTCCTTCTGCGTTTTTGTCGGACGCGATCACCGGCCGGAACGCCTTCAGCCTGAGCGCGTTGCTTAGCACGAAGACGCTCGACAGCGCCATCGCACCAGCCGCGAAGACCGGCGACAGCAAAGTGCCGTTGAGCGGATAGAGCGCGCCGGCTGCGACGGGGATCAGCGCCGCATTATAGCCGAACGCCCAGAACAGATTCTGCTGGATGTTCCGGATCGTCGCCTTCGACAGCGCGATCGCATTGACCACGCCGCGAAGGTCGCCCGACATCAGAACGACGTCGGCGGACTCGATCGCAACATCAGTGCCGGTGCCGATCGCCAGGCCGACATCGGCCTCGGCGAGCGCGGGGGCGTCGTTGATGCCGTCGCCGACGAAAGCAACCTTGCGGCCCCCCGCCCGAAGCCGGTTGAGCGCATCGACCTTTCCGTCGGGAAGCACTTCGCCGACCACCTCGTCGATCCCCAGCGTCCGCGCGACGGCATCGGCCGTCGCCTGATTGTCGCCGGTGATCATCGCGACCTTGAGTCCGAGCGCGTGCAGCGCGCTGATCGCCTCGGGCGTCGTGTCCTTGATCGGATCGGCGACCGCGATCACCGCCGCAAGCTTGCCGTCGATCGCGGCATAGAGCGGGGATTTGCCTTGCGCGCCGAGTTCGCGGGCCTTGGCGGCAAAGGCCGAGACATCATGCCCCAGCTTGTTCATGAACCGGTCGGCGCCGACCCGAACGTCGCGATCGCCGACCCGCGCCGAAACGCCGTACCCGGGAATGGCTTCGAATGCTGTGGGCGACTGGACGTCAAGACCCCGCGCGTCCGCGGCAGCCACGATCGCCTCGGCGATCGGGTGCTCGGACTGGCTTTCGACGCTGGCGACCAGCGCGAGCACCTCGTCGCGCCCGAACCCGGCCGCCGGCTCGATGTCGGTCAGTTCGGGGCGCCCCTTGGTCAACGTGCCGGTCTTGTCGAGCGCCACGACGCTCACGTCGCGCAGCGTCTGAAGCGCCTCGCCCTTGCGGAACAGCACCCCCAGTTCGGCAGCGCGCCCGGTTCCCACCATGATCGACGTCGGGGTCGCAAGACCCATCGCGCACGGGCAGGCGATGATCAGCACCGCGACCGCATTCACCAGCGCGAAGGTCAGCGCCGGATCGGGGCCGAAGATGAGCCAGATCAGGAAGGTCAGCCCCGCGATCCCCATTACTGCGGGGACGAACCAGGCGGTCACCTTGTCGACCATCGCCTGGATCGGCAGCTTCGATCCCTGCGCCTGCTCGACCATGCGAATGATCTGCGCCAACACCGTGTCCGCGCCGACCTTGGTCGCGCGGAAGGTGAAGGCGCCGGTCTTGTTGATCGTGCCGCCGACGACCGCTGCGCCCGCGGACTTGGCAACCGGGACCGGCTCGCCGGTGATCATCGACTCGTCAACATAGGAGTTTCCGTCAACAACTTCGCCATCGACCGGCACGCGTTCGCCCGGACGCACCTGGACGATATCGCCCGTACGGACATCCGCGAGCGCGACTTCCAGCGCCGTGCCATCGCGCACGACGCGGGCGGTTTTCGCCTGCAGTCCGACGAGCCGCTTGATCGCCTCCGACGTTCGCCCCTTGGCCTTGGCCTCAAGATAGCGGCCAAGCAGGATCAGCGCGACGATCACCGCCGCGGCTTCATAATAGACATTGGCGGTGCCCGCCGGCAGCACGCCGGGGGCGAAGGTCGCGACCAGCGAATAGCCCCAGGCGGCGCTCGTCCCCAGCGTGACGAGCGAGTTCATATCGGGCGTGCCGCGCAGGATCGCGGGAATGCCCTTCTGGAAAAAACGTAGCCCAGGCCCGAAGAGCACCAGCGTGGTTAGGACGAACTGGATCAGCCAGCTCGTCTGCATTCCGATCGTGGCCATGACGAAATCATGGACCGCGGGGATGAGGTGCGAGCCCATCTCGAGTATGAAGACCGGCAAGGCCAGCACCGCGGCGAGAAGCAGCGACCGGCGCAAGCCGATGAGCTCCTCTTCGCGCGCCGAGGCTTGCTGGTCGGACGATGCGCCATCATCCTCAATCCGGCGCGGTTCGTAACCGGCGCCGCGGATCGCGCCCTCCAGATCGCCAAGCGACGCAATGCCAAGATGATAGCGGATGCTGGCTTTCTCGGTCGCCAGATTGACGGTGGCGGTAATGACACCTGGAACCTTGGACAGCGCTTTTTCAACATGACCGACGCACGACGCGCACGTCATGCCCGCAACGCCAATTTCGACCTCGACCTCGGGCACCTGATAGCCCGCGCGCTCGATCGCCTGCACGACGGCAATCGGGTCAGCGGCGCCCGCGAATGTCACATCGGCGCGTTCGGTCGCCAGATTGACGCTGACCCCGTTCACGCCCGGCAGCTTGGCGATCGCCTTTTCGACATGGCCGACGCACGAGGCGCAGGTCATATCGGCGACGGCGACGCTTAACTGCGCCAATCTGGTGGCCGGGTTATCGCTTTCGCGCTTCAATTGCACCACATCGGCCATCACAAAATCTCCGGTTTTCTTCGATTGACCGGGTTGTGGGGTTTCCAACGATGGGAAGGTCAAGGGGAAAACTTTCCGAACCGAAGACTTCCCGCACGTATTTCGACCCGCAATTCCTAGGCGACGCCGAACAGTTCTGGGATGCGGCGAAGCCGCCGAAGCGACGGCGCGGCCCCGCGCGGTTCACACTCTCGTCCCAGCCATCTCGCCTGACCTTTCCGAGGGACGACTGCGGCGGCCGACACGGCCGCGCCCCATATAATCAGTATATTGGCTGAGCGGACTGGGCAGCTACAGGAAATCACATGATTGCCGGGCAAACTTCCAAGGCCTGATAGCCGGTTCCATTGCTCGCTCTCCAAAGCCTGAATGCAGGCAGTCCGCTTCCCGCCCCAAAGCCGCCGTTTCACCATTTTGGAAATCACTGACTCCGCGAGCGGAGAATCGGCCGATGGCTGGCCGGCAGCGCATAGGAGCAAAACCGCGAGAATTGGGTGATTTGGGACCGTCCACATTTAGCCATACAGGGCTGGAAAGCATACATCACTACGGATCGGCTCGTTGCCCGGATTTGACATCTGTTTCACATATCGCGGTCCAGAGCGGGGATCGCGATCCCGATCATATGACCTTTCATGCCGCACCGCGCCCCCAGCATCCGAAGAAAATCGAATATTGTGTGATCAGGGACACAGAGCATGGTCACCGCGGCCTTATCTCCTTGAAACATCCACTATATTGAAGCCGGTGATATGAAGCACATCCTCTTGCACCTGATGCCGTCACCGATCGTTTCGGTTCCGTCAGGTACTCAAATAGGCGCGGCAGGCAGGAAGTCGGGACAGCCAGGCCGCGGATTTGAGCGAGCCGGGGTGATGGCGGACGGCGTCGGGGCGCGGTGGCGGTTCGCAGTGACATCGCTGATGACCGCAATGACGATGGCGGTCGGTCAGCCGGTGCTGGCCGATGTTACTGATCAGACCATGCTGGACGCGCTGCCGGAGCGTTTCGGCCCCGATCTTTCCGCACAGTCCTTCGGGGACGAACAACGGGCGCTTGCGAGCACCGTGAGCGACTATCTGTCGGGCAGCTATTGTATCGCCGGCCAGCGATCGATCGTGAACCGCCCCGCGATTGCCGGAGGCCATTTGGTTTGAGTTATGCCGCCATCGGGCGTTCGTCCAGCATGGCGTAGTATCGTGCTTCGGCTTCGGCGGGCGGGATGTTGCCGATTGGCTCGAGCAACCGCCTGTTGTTGAACCAACTCACCCATTCGAGCGTGGCATGTTCGACAGCCTCGAACGACCGCCACGGCCCGCGTCGGTGGATCACCTCGGCTTTGTAGAGTCCGTTGATCGTTTCGGCCAAAGCGTTGTCGTAGCTGTCGCCAACGCTGCCCACCGAAGGTTCGATCCCGGCTTCGGCGAGACGCTCGGTGTACTTGATCGAGACGTACTGGCTACCGCGGTCGGAGTGGTGGATAAGACCGCCATGATGGACGGGCCGCCGATGATGGATCGCCTGCTCCAGGGCATCCAGGACGAACCCGGCATGCGCGGTCCGGCTCACTCGCCAGCCCACGATATAGCGGGCGAACACGTCGATCACGAAGGCGACGTAGACGAACCCGGTCCAAGTCGCGACGTACGTAAAGTCCGACACCCACAGCATGTTCGGCGCCGGGGCATGGAACTGCCGGTTGACCTGATCGAGCGGGCAAGGCGCCGCCTTGTCGCTCACCGTCGTCTTCACCGGCTTGCCCCGGATCACGCCCTGCAGACCAAGATCGCGCATCAGCCGCTCGACCGTGCATCGGGCGATGTCGAAGCCTTCGCGCTTCATCTGCCGCCACACCTTCCTTGCACCATAGACGCCGAAGTTCTCGGAGAACACGCGCAGCACCTCGGGCTTCAGGGCCTGATCGCGCTGGGCACGGGCCGACATTCGCGAGGGATCGCGCCGCTGCGCGACACGCTCGTGGTAGGTGGATGGGGCGATCGGCAAAACCCTGCAGATCGGCTCGACCCCGTACTCCTCGCGATGCTCGTCGATGAACCCGCTCATCGCTTCAGTGGGCGGTCGAGCTCCGCCTGGGCAAAATAAGCAGACGCCTTGCGCAGGATCTCGTTGGCCTGGCGCAGCTCGCGGTTCTCGCGTTCCAGCGCCTTGAGCTTGTCAGCCAGCTCGGACGGAACGCCAGCACGCATGCCCTTGTCGACCTCGGACTTCTTCACCCACTCGAGCAGCGTGTAGGCCGAGCAGCCAATCTTGCCGGCAATCGATGTCACCGCGGCCCAGCGCGAGGGATGATCCTTCTCGCTGTCGAGAACCATCCGCACCGCCCGCTCGCGAACCTCGGGTGAAAACTTGTTCGTCGTCTTGCTCATAGACCCTTCCTCTCAGGAGTTGGGGCCTCCGGCAATCGCGGGGCGGTTCATGCCGTTCTTCATGATGTAACCGAAGTTGATCGGCTTATCCTGGTCGGCCAGATCGAGCTTCAGGTTCAAACTGGCCTTGAGGTCGGCATAGACACCCAGTGGTTCAAGCACCGACAGGAACGACCGGATCGCGGCCGGCAGGGAAGGATCGCGCTTCGCCATCATGTCCCAGAAGTCCGCCGAGCTGATCGACTGCGGGCCTCTTTGGGCAGCGGCTGGGATCGGGTGGACGGTCGCCGCCCCATCCTCGACACGGACAATCCCGCGCTCGATCATCACGGTCTTGGCCAGCGTGCTGGGCACCGCGAGAATGTCGCCTGCCAAGTTCCGCCATGTGGCAAGCTCGACGAGCGCGAAGGTAAAATGTGCGCCCGCATGGCTCTGTAGTAGATCGCTGAGTGCCTCCGTCTCTGTCCTGATCCCGTCGCCCAGGACGATGACCAGCATTCTGCCTCGCCGCAGGTTCAGCGAGACCGCGTCGATGAACTCCGCTTCGTCCAGAGCTTCGGGATGATCACGGACAAGATCATACAGGCGTCGCTGTGCCTGCTGCCCTCGTGCAACAGCCGTCTCGAATGCCTCGAATTCCATCAGGGTGAGCGCGGCGACATAGTCCAGCGCCTGCGCCACCACCTCGCGGCGCATCTGGCCGTTCCGCCAGAGCTTGGTCTCGACCAGCACGATGTCGCCGGAAGGCGTAAGATAGAGATTATCGATATGGCCGTGGCCAGTCGGCACTTCGCGGGCGGCCGCGATCAGATCGCCGAAACTGTCCGTCGTCAGAACATTCGGCACAACTCGCGGCGTAGATTAGCGGAGTGCGGACCTCGTCAGGGGGTTGATGTTAGGCGGCGAACTTGCGGTGCTGCAAGCGCCGATGTTCGATGGTCTGTCGCTTGATCCTTTCGCGCAGTTTGATGATTGCCGGTGCCCTGCCGAAGTAGGCATCGGCGGGCGTCACGTTGCTGAGGCTCTCGTGGTAACGCTGGTGGTTGTAGTGCTCAACGAAGGCCTCGATCCGGGCCTCGAGGTCGCCGGGCAGGAAGTAGTTTTCCAGCAGGATGCGGTTTTTCAGGGTCTGATGCCAGCGCTCGATCTTGCCCTGGGTCTGCGGGTGTAGCGGGGCACCGCGCACATGGCTCATCTTCTGGGCCTCGATGTATTCCGCCAGTTCGCCGGCGATGTAGCTGGGGCCATTGTCCGACAGCAGCCTTGGCTTGTGCAGCACCGTGGCGCTGTCGCAGCCCGATGCGGCCAGTGCCATGTCCAGCGTGTCGGTCACGTCCTCGGCGCGCATGTTGGTGCACAGCTTCCAGGCGATGATGTAGCGTGAGAAGTCGTCGAGCACGGTCGACAGGTACATCCAGCCCCACCCGATAATCTTGAAGTAGGTGAAGTCGGTCTGCCACATCTCGTTCGGCCGGGTGGTCTTGGTGTGGAACTGATCGGCGGCCTTGATCACCACATAGGCCGGGCTGGTGATCAGGTCATGGGCCTTCAGAAGGCGGTAAACCGTGGCTTCCGACACGAAGTAACGCCTTTCGTCGGTAAAGCGCACCGCCAGCTCCCGTGGGCTCAGCTCGGACTGCTCCAGTGCCAGTTCGATGATCTGATCATGGATGTCAGGCGGGATCCGGTTCCACACGCGGCTCGGTGCCGATGGCCGATCTTCCAACGCCTCCGGTCCGCCTTCGAGGAACCGGTCGTACCAGCGGTAGAACGTCCGGCGTGCGATCCCCAGCTTGTCGAGGGTGAGCTTCGCCGGCAGATGCGACTGCTCGACGATCCGGATGATCTCGAGCTTCTCGGATGCGGGATATCTCATTCGTCGTCGCCCCCATCCGCGATCATGCTTTTTTTGAGCAGACGGTTTTCGAGCGTCAGGTCGGCCACGCATTCCTTCAGGGCACGGGCTTCGCGGCGCAGGTCCTGCACCTCGCCGCTGGTCGCGGCACGAGCCGTGTCACCCGCCAGGCGCCGCTTGCCCGCTTCCATGAACTCCTTCGACCAGGTGTAATACAGGCTCTGGGCAATGCCTTCCTTGCGGCATAGTTCGGCAATGCTGTCTTCGCCACGCAGCCCATCGAGCACAATGCGGATCTTGTCTTCGGCCGAAAAATGCCGCCGGGTCTGCCGCCGGATGTCCTTCACCACCCGCTCAGCAGGGGCCTTGGCAGGCGATTTTTTCAAGGAGTGTTGGGGCTTCATCTTCGTTCCTTCGTCACTACGACGAAGCCCCAACACTCCTTAATTCACAACCTCAAATCTGTGCCATTGGCGCTGACGGGGAACAGACGATTGCGGGCGCCGTTCGGGGCATCGCCTACGTGTTGCGGGCCTGCGCACCGCCCGATGGCGTGGACTGGCTTACCACGCTCGCACACCGGATGACGAACACCGCGAAGCCGTCACGTCCCAAACTGCCGCGCATGGTTCGGATAGGCAGCATCATTCTGCTCTCCGACAGGCTGATGGACATCGGCCTCGAAAAACTGCGGGTCGGCCGCCGCAGCGGCGCTCCGATCTATCGCGACGGTTTGCTCATCGGCTTGCTCATCCACCGCCCGATGCGTCGCCGCAATCTCACGGACCTGCGGATCGGCCATAACCTGTTCGTCGATGACTTCGGCATCAGGATCACGATCCCGCGCAAAGAGACCAAGAAGGGGGTTCCCTTCGACGGTTATGTTCCCAAGCGGCTCGAAGAGGCGACATTCACCTATCTCGATCGGGTTCGACCTGTCCTGCTCAAGAACGATATTCCTGACGAGGGCTGGCTCTGGGTGGGGCGCCGAGGCAGGCAGGTGACGGCTGATCAGATCAGCACGCGCGTTACTCGCATCATGCGGGAGCACTTCGGAAGAGACCTCTCGCCGCACCTGTTCCGCGATTGCGCGGCCACCGAAGCTGCCCTTGAGCGCCCGGAGCTTATCGGCATTACGAAGCATGTGCTCGGCCATATGACGCTGGCTTCGAGCCAGAAATTCTACAATCAGGCGACCAGTTTCACCGCCTTCTCCCGCCACGCCGACGTAATTCGCAAGCTGCGGGGAGAAGGATCATGACCCGCGCGGCCATTTACGTCAGAGTATCGACGGCCCGCCAGGCCGAGCGCGACCTGTCGATTCCCGACCAGATTGCCCAGTGCCGCACATGGTGTCAGCGGCAGGGTGTCGAAGTGGTCCAAATCTTCTCCGAGCCGGGGGCGTCCGCGCTCGACGAGGATCGGCCGGTTTTTCAGGAGATGATCCACACGGCGAAGCGCACAGACAAACCCTTCGATCTCGTGGTCGTGCATTCACTCAGCCGCTTTAGCCGGGACTCGCTTCACTCGGAACTCTACATCCGCGAATTGCGGAAGGCCGGGGTGGAACTTGTCTCGATCACTCAGGACGTCGGCCAGGACCCGACCGGCGAGATGTTCCGCAAGCTGTTGCACATCTTCGACGAGCATCAGAGCCGGGAAACCGCCAAGCACGTCCATCGCGCCATGCTGGAGAATGCCCGACAGGGCTTCTGGAACGGTTCACGACCGCCTTACGGCTATGGCGTCGAGATCGCTGAGCGGCGAGGCAGCAAGGATAAGAAGGTGCTGGTCGTAAACGACGCCGAGGCGCGCGTCGTTCGCATGATCTTCGACATGGCCGCAGGTGTGGAAGGCCGGCCCATGGGGGTAAAGGCCATCGCAACATGGCTCAACGAGCGCGGTATCCTTCGGCGAGGGCGCAGGTTCTCGACCGGAGGTGTCCACGCGATCCTGACGGCGAGCACCTATCATGGACAGCACTACTTCAATCGCACCGACAGCAGGAACGACCGTCCCCGTCCTCCTTCCGAATGGATACCGCTCGCCGTTCCGGCGATAATCGAGGAGAAGACCTTCAACGCGGCGCAGGCGCTCCTGCAGAGCCGCGCGCCCAAGCGGGTGGCGCCGCGCCTGGTCAACACGCCGACGCTGCTCGCCGGGGTGGCCCGATGCGGCAATTGCGGCGCTGCGTTGATCCAGAACACCGGCAAGGGCGGACAGTATCGCTATTACTGCTGCTCGCGCCGTCTCAAGGAAGGCCCCTTCGGCTGCAAGGGGCTGCGCATGCCGATGGACAAGCTCGACGGGATCGTGATCGGCGAGGTGACGAAGCGGATACTGCATCCGGATCATCTGAAAGAGCTGCTGGAAAACTATCTGCACACGGCGATCGAACGCGAGGATCGCAACCGCGATCGGCTGCGGCAGATGCGCCTGGATCACAAGGAAGCCGAAGCAGGCATCGCCCGGCTGCTGGAACTGGTCGAGAAAGGGCTGATGGATGCCGAGGACGCTTCGATGCGTGAGCGGCTGGTCAATCTGCGGTTCCGGCGCGATGAACTTGCCGAGCAAATATCCGACCTCACCCGTCGCCTCGCCATGGCCGAGCCGGTGATCACGCCCGCCAAGATCGAGAAGCTGGCGCTGCTCCTGCGCGACAAGCTGCATCACGGCCAGCCTGATCTGCGCCAGGCTTATGCCCGGCTGCTGCTCAGCGAGGTGTGCGTGAACGACCGGGAAATCCGCATCAGCGGCTCGAAAGCCGTGCTGGCCCGGAGTGCGGCAGCGGGCGTGGCCAAAACCACGCCCGCAGTTCTCTCTTTTGTTCGAGAATGGTGCACTCGACAGGATTCGAACCTGTGGCCTCCGCCTTCGGGCAGCAGGGGAACAACAAGGAGGAAGGCAAGGCGAAGTCATGTTCCGCAATCGACGTCCTCGCACCGATGTCGTCTGACAGGGGGCAACTTCGCGCGGCATTGCAAGGGGTCCGTGCAGTTGACTGGACACCGCTTGCCGCCGGACTCGATCGTGCCGAGGCTCTGCTGACGGCCTCCTCAACGCCGAGGGAGCAGATCATCTATGTTGTGTCAGATGGCGAAGAGACCTGCGGCGGCGATCCCGTGACCTCCGCCCGACGCATCGACAGCGGTCGCGCGCCGTCGATGCCGCAGGATGGATGGAGATCTGCCCACACCCGTTCCTATACGCGTCAGTTCGCCAAGGCCAGGGCCGGACAACCGTGACCCGTTCATTCAGGCACCTCGATCAGCTTAACCTTATGGGCCGTGCGCCGCCGATGGTCGCTGAAGCGCTCCCCGTTGCGGCTCTCGGTTCGGACACCATTGCGTTTCCAAGGCTTGCAAAGTTTGCAGCCGCTCCGCTGGTTCCGCGACCTTTTTCTTTTGCAATGCATCGAGGTTGTCATCTTTCTGTCGCAAGCGAGGCGCCGTTCGTTTGTTCTTGACTCTCATACATCGTTTTGGATGATTAACCACGACATCCATCGCCCAGGGGGGATCAATACATGACGTTTCTTCGCGCGCTGTTTCAGGCTCTGTTCTGTCATCACGCGGCTGCCGGCGCCGTTCGCGGGGGCAGCGGCCACTTCAACGAACAATGCCACCCCGGCACCTATAACTGAACGGAAAGCGGCCGCTGAAAGCTGGTCGCCTGTCAGGATAGATGACCGCCGCTGCCTGATTTACGGGCCGCGGTTCGGAAAACTGTACCTGCTCTCTGTGGAACGCCTTGGAGACAGGGTGTTTCGCCAGGTGATCGGCTTGTCCGGTCCAGACGACGCAGCACTCGCCGATCCATCCGACCGCGTTGGCTGGTCGCTTGCGAGCCAGGGCGACGATCTTCGCCCTGGGTCCGGATGGCGGATGCGGTTGGCCTATCACCTCCTTCATCATTCGCGTCATGGCCTGCCGTTCAGGCTGAGTGCGAAGCTGATCGGGCTGGCAGCGAGCCGTTCAGCAAGCCATCCGCACGGCGGGCAGAACACGGTAGAAGCGATCGCGCGTGCGGTTGCCGCCACGGAAGATGCCGTCGGATTCTCCGATTGCTATCCTCGCGCCTTGCTTACCGCTTGGCTGGCGCTTGCCGCGGGCAACTCCTGTGTTCTGGCGATCGGTGTGCTGGCGCCGACGCGAAAGTTGCACGCCTGGTGCACGGTCGCCGGTGTCCTGCCGTTCGAGCCGGTGGCAGAGCATTATCTTTATCAACCGGCCTGGACCATCACGCTGCCCTGATGCCGGCCTTTTTTCGCCCAACCACAACGAATGTCGAAATTGGAGACGCCGAACTCGAGGTCCGCACTTCGGTCGCCACCCGGCACGTCACGCTACCGGGCTGCGGCATCACCTATCTGTGCCTCTATGACGATGAAATCGATCAGCGGACCGAACTCTTCATCAGGCGCTTGGCGATGGCCGGCACGGAAGCGATCGCGCCTTATCTTGAACTGACCGACATCGCCTTCATTGTGCGGCATGATGGCAGTTTGTCGGTTATGCGCGGCGGAGCGTGCCCGATTGCACTCTATTACTGCCCAACCGAGAAGGGGCTGCGCTTCACAACCGCCCTGCCCGTCGCGAACACTTCACGCCTTTCCCGGCGTGGAATCATCATGGCCGTCGCCGCAGCGTGCCAGCACTCTTCTTATGAGCCGAACGCTTTCACCGAAACGCCAGTCGCCGGATGGCACCGGGTGCGTCGCGCCTCGATCAACCATTTCGTCGCGAACCGGCTCGAACGCTGCGAACTCATCGATGGACGACCGGTCCGCACAGTGAGCCGGGAAGAGATTGCCGCAGAGGTCCGTGCGGCATTCATGGCGTACGGGAATTCGCAGGCCGGGATCACCAGATCGGTCCTGGAGGTTTCAGGCGGATTCGATAGCACGCTTGCCGCGACCACACTGATGGCGCGGCAGGACATGCACGGCATCTCATCGGTCTATCCCTATTATGAGTTCCGCGACGAGGTCGAAGTGCAAGCGGGTGTCGCTGGAGAACTTGGAATTCCCCGCACTATCCTCGACGGCACAACGCTTTTCCCCTACGCGCCCAGCGACGAGCCTGTGCGCTGGGACGAGCCGTCGGTCTATGTAACCGGCATCCGCCATGCCGAGCAGGTTGCGCGCTTCGCCAGTCGGCACCATGCACAGCGCATCTATATGGGGCATGGCGGGGACCAATGCTTCGCGACGGATCTGACCTCAAGGGAAGGACTTGTCCGCAATCCACCGGGGCGAGGACCGTTTTCAGCGCGAAGCTGGGCCATTGTTTCCGCAGCCACAAAGGCCACTAACGCATCGCCCTGGATGGCCCGGTCAGCCGGCACGTTCGTCTATGACGCGCGGCAGGACCTATGGGTCAAGGAACGATATGGCGTCACCATCAGGACGCCGTTTTCCGATCTGCGCATATTTCAGGCAGGTCAGCTCTGGTCGGAGCACTCGGCGGCAAGGGGCAAGCGGCCCGACAAATCGATCCTGGTGGATGCGCTGGGCAGCTATCTTCCCGACGCCGTTGTCCGGCGGAAGGGCAAGACGGCCTATGACGGCGTTTGGATGCGCGCTTATGAACGCCATGCCACTCATATTGCCGATTGTTTCGATCGCGCCGCCGCCACGCTGGGGCATCTGGGCATTTCCGCAACATGGTTGATTCGCAGGACCCGCGCGCTTGGTGCCTGGAAGCCCGTGTCGGACAGGGAAGTGCTGGCGCTCTACGCGGTCGCGTTCTGGATTCTGGCTTGGGAACTTGACCGACCGGAGGAGCTTTGCTGGGCGCCGTGATCCCGGGTAGCAATATCGAAGAAGAAATTCTGAAACAGCCTGCCGTTCTCCAACCGGTCGCCGAAATAGGCGCTCGCGCCATGGGCGAGATGCGCGTCGAACAGGACCAGGCGGTTATAGATATTGCTGATCCGGTCGATCTCCTCCCAGTGCCCGCGGTCGAATTCCGCATCGCTCCCGAAGGTCAAGGCCATCAGTGCGGCGTCGCTGGACCGTCGGCGCAGACCGCTCCGGCGCCCGCGGAAGAAAGACAGGCCCGCTCCCAGCGGGGCGTCGGGGGTAAGAAACAGGACGCCTGCATAAGACTGACTGTCGGAATGATACGGGATGGCATCGTTGGCGAAGCAAACCTGGAATCGCCCGTTGGCGGTATTGTCGTCCCAATGCGCCAACTGATGACCGAGCAAATCCTCGAACCTTTGGCGATAGGGCGCCAGATGCAGGAAACGCGCCTCGGTACGCAGGCCGGCGCTGTGCATTTTGACATAGGGCTGCCTGAGCGCCGTCGCCCGCACGCCGTCGGGATCTGTCAGAAAGTCATCGACGACGATGATCTGCGGGCCGGTGCTATCAACGACCATTGTTCCTTCCTTCCGCGAGCTACCTCCAAGGTGCCAGTTTATCTTTCGCGTAATCCTCAGACATGCTGACCACGATCGCGTGGTGAAGATTCACCTGAAGCGTTCTTCGAAATACGCATACCACATTCGTTGAAGCGCAGCGGGTTGCGGCAGAGTTGCACAAGCGCGGCACTCGTCCCCTCATCGGGGCGGTGAGCAGGGCTTTCCTTCATATTCATGCCGGTGGAGCTTGTATTCACCCCCGCTCCAGCGAACCACTGGAAAACAGAACCCCGGTCCGCCGACCTGAATGTCGGGAAAATTGTCCGAACCTCTTGTCGCAAGCAACTCGGGAATTCCGATGCCGGCCGTCATAACCTTCCATTGGCCGTTCGGCTGCCGGGTCAACAACTGGAAGCTCAAACCCGACATGCCGAAGCAGATCGCGCCGCCTTCAGTCACGATGACCTCGGGCCGGCCATCACCATTGATGTCTTCGATTGTCCCTATTGCACCGGCCTCATAGGACGCCCCCGCCGGCGGGTCTCCGCATGTGCCGCTTTCCCATTGTCGGCGCTTCTGTACATAGGTGAAACCTGCGGCCTGGAAGATGCTTCGCATCTCTGAGCTAACGCCATCCAAAGAAGCGCCCGAAGTTGACGAGCCGGCAACGGAATTGGCTTCCACGCTTGCCGCCGCGACACGATCAGCGGCGGCTGAAGTGGGCTCCGCCCCGGCTGATGAAGCGGGCGCCGCCAGGGCGATCCTTTCCGGCGAAGTTCCCGCTTCACTACCGCCGCCACCTGCAATTTCCTCACTCGTCGCACTCCGGCCCGATTGGCCGCCACAGGCCGTCAACGCCAAAGCAACCACCAGGGGACCCAGTTTCCGGTCGAAGGATTTTATCATTTGCCCACCTCTGCACTGCTCTACGGCTTTACCGCCGCCTGTCCTCAGTTCCATGACAATAATACTGGCGTTGCCATCAAGCGATTGCCGAACGGCACGACCTCGGCACTGTCGTAAAGGCTCGCCCCGAAGGCGAAAGCGATTTCTGCAGGCCTCGGCGAGCGCTCGCAAACCGACGAAATCGTCGGTCTTAACTGTTGCGCGATCGCGACGCCGAGACAGGTGTCTCAAATCTCCGGCTGAAATCCAGGAACTCTCCACTGATAGCGCCGTCGATTCGCGAGCAACCGCGCCGCCGAGGACTGAAGATTCGTAAACTATTGAAATTGAGGGGGTTTGGTGGAAATTGCTGCTTCCGCGACTGCTTCCGTGGTGGAAATTGCGCTGGAGGCCGCACAAGACGCCTGATTCAAGCGTTTGATTTCTAAGGGGAAATTTGGCGCACTCGACAGGATTCGAACCTGTGGCCTCCGCCTTCGGAGGGAATATCGCTGGCTCCGCCAAAAAGCGCAAGGAGCCGCCGATGACCGCCTATCCTACTGTAAAACCTAAACAATTTGCATTTTGCCTCCGCCAAACTTACTCTTCTGTTCGCCACAGTTTTCGCCCGCGTGCTTACGTGGTGCTTACGCGAGAGGAAGCAGTAGGGTCGGAGGAAGCCCATGTCTAAGCTCACAAAACGCGTCGTAGACGCCGCAGAAAGTCGCGCAAAAGATTACGTCATATGGGACGATGAACTGCCCGGCTTCGGCCTCCGCGTGTTCGCGTCCGGCAAGCGCAGCTACGTGATCCAGTATCGGCTCGGTAAGCGGTCGCGGCGCTTCACAATCGGATTGCACGGAGTCTGGACGCCTGAGCGCGCGCGCCAGGAGGCAAAGGTGCAGTTGGGACGGATCGCGCAGGGCGAAGATCCGGCTGAAGAGAAGCAGCTCGACAGCAAGGCGATCACCGTCAAGGAGCTGTGTGAGCTCTACGTTGGCGATCTGAAAGCCGGCCTCATCCTCGGCAAGGGAGGCCGCCCCAGGCGAACGGACCGAGGATGCCCATTGCCTGAACAGCCGAAACACAAATGGTCCCGCTCCATCTGAGCCTTCCCGAACGAGGCATTATGGTGTGGCCGTCCCGAGTGGCGACCGGATGTGAGGCTATATAGGCGAGATCTGCGCGCCGATCAGATGACGATGACCATGTCACCATTCTGACCCACAACTGGTCCATACCAGATTGACTTCGATAATCTGGATATGACGTGTTTGAACGAATCGAAAAAGCTACGCGAACGACAATCGTTTCGCTCGGCGCGGGAGCCGCGGCGGCATTCTGCGCCTATTTTTCGATGTATGCCTTTCGCAAGCCATTCGCGGCGGCGACATTCGCTGACCAGCCCGCTCTGTTCTTCGATCTCGATTACAAGACGACACTGCTGATCGCCCAGGTTCTGGGCTACGCACTATCGAAGCTGATCGGCATCCGTATGATCGCCGAGTTCGGGCGGACCGGGCGGGCGGGCGCTATTCTGACGCTGATTGGCATCTCCTGGCTCGCGCTCATCCTGTTCGGGGCCGTGCCCGCGCCATGGAACATCGGCTTTCTGTTCCTGAACGGACTGCCACTCGGCATGATCTGGGGCCTGGTGTTCAGCTATGTCGAAGGGCGCCGCGCATCCGAGGCGATGGGCGCGCTGCTCTGCGCGAGCTTCATCCTCTCGTCGGGTGTCGTCAAATCGGTTGCGATCCTGGTCATGGACTGGGGCGTGGGAGAATTCTGGATGCCGGCGGTTACGGGGGCTCTCTTCTTTCCGCTTCTCCTGTTGTCGCTGTGGTTGCTCGAGCGGATGCCGCCCCCCGATGACCGCGACATCGCCGAGCGCACAGCACGCGTCCCGATGCGTGCGCGGGAGCGTGCAAGTTTCCTCCGCAATCATGGCGTCGCCATGCTCCTGCTCGTATCGGGCTATGTCCTGTTGACCGCGATCCGGGACTTCCGCGACAACTTCGCGGCCGAGCTCTGGATTGCCATGGGCCAGGGTGGCATCGCTTCAGTATTCTCCGCCTCCGAACTGCCAGTTATGATCGTCGCTCTGACCGCGCTGGGCGCGCTGACGCTCATCCGCGACAATATGCGGGCTCTGTTGGCCATGCACGGAATCATCCTGATCGGCGCGCTACTGCTGGGCCTCTCAACGCTGGCGTTCCAGCACGGATGGCTTGCGCCATTCTCCTATATGATCTTGACCGGCGCCGGACTCTACCTCGCTTATACGCCGTTCAACGCGATGCTGTTTGACCGCATGATCGCCGCACTCGGCCATGTGGGCAATGCTGGTTTTCTGATCTATATCGCGGACAGTTCGGGCTATGTCGGCAGCGTTGCGTTGCTTCTGTATCGAAGCTTGGCAGCCCCATCGATGGACTGGCTCTCCTTCTATATTTCTTGCGCCTA
This sequence comes from Sphingopyxis fribergensis, assembly GCF_000803645.1. Classification (NCBI taxonomy): domain Bacteria; kingdom Pseudomonadati; phylum Pseudomonadota; class Alphaproteobacteria; order Sphingomonadales; family Sphingopyxidaceae; genus Sphingopyxis; species Sphingopyxis fribergensis. Next base: position 4,321,707 of record NZ_CP009122.1, read on the forward strand.
TCTCACGGCCATCGCGGTGGCGGTGCTGACCGTCTGTTCGGCTGCCTGGTTCCATTTCCATGTCGGGAAACACCATGTTCGCCCATCCGCCGCCTGACCTTGCCATTGTCGGGGCCGGGATCGTCGGCCTGGCCCATGCGCTTGCGGCGGCTAAGAAGGGAAAGCGGGTCCTTGTCGTCGATCGCGACGCGCAGGCAAACGGAGCCTCGATACGCAATTTCGGCTTTGTCACCGTGACTGGACAGCAGCGCGGGCGGGTGTGGGCTCTCGCGCGCCGCAGCGCCGCGATCTGGCGCGACATCGCCCCGCGCGCCGGAATCTCGATCGAGCAGCAGGGATTGCTGATGGTTGCACAGCGCGCCGAAGCCGCCATCGTGATCGACGCCTTTGCCGCTACCGAGATGGGCGAAGGCTGCGAACGCCTGACAGCCGCACAGGCACGCCGCCACTGTCCTGAACTGAGCGGCGAAATCACCGCGGCGCTGCTGTCCAGCGCGGACCTGCGGGTAGAGTCGCGCAGCGCCATCCCCCTGCTGGCAAAATGGCTGCACGACGCCTGGAATGTGCGCTTCATCCGGGGCGTCGCCGCCAGCCGGATCGAGCCGGGCGCGATCATTTTGAGCAACGGCGAGCGCATCGTGGCGCCTCGCATCATCGCCTGCCCCGGCGACGACTGGTCTAGCCTCTTCCCTGCTTCCTTTGCGGAGGCGGGCATTACACGCTGCCAGTTGCAGATGCTCCGCCTGGCCCCGCCTGGATGGCAGTTGCCCAACCCGGTGATGAGCGACCTCTCGATGGTGCGCTATCTGGGTTACGCCGATCTGCCGGAATCCGCTCCGCTTAGAGAACGCCTCCGGAGCGAAGCGCGCGATGAACTGGATCACGGCATCCATCTGATCGTAGTGCAAGGCGCGGATGGATCGCTCGTCGTCGGGGACAGCCACATCTATGCGCCGACCCCGGAACCCTTCTCGTCCGCAGCCGTCGACGCAGCGATCCTGCGCCAGTTCGCCGCGGTGTTCGGCGGCACGCTACCCGTCGTCGAGCGGTGGACGGGCACTTATGCCAGCGGTCCCGACCACAGCATCATACACGAGCCGTTGCCCGGCGTACGGCTGGTGGTGGTGACGAGTGGCACGGGCGCTTCGACCGGCTTCGCGCTGGCGGAGGATGTGGTTTCTTCAATCTTCGAGGACTGACCGAAATGATGGAATCCCGTTTGCCCTTTTCCAACGCCCTCCGGGCGGTGATCTTTGACTGGGCCGGCACGATGATCGATTTCGGCAGCCGGGCGCCGGTGATCGCACTATGCCAGACCTTCGCCGAACATGGCGTGCCGATCACCGAGGCGGAAGCGCACGAGGACATGGGCCGGGCGAAGTGGGATCATATCGCCCGCCTGCTCGCCAAGCCGCGCATCGCCCAGGCCTGGTCGGAGACTAAGGGGAGCGAGGCGACACCCCAGGACGCCCGAATACTGTTCGAAGCGATCGGTCCCGCTATGATCGAGGCCGCACGCGAATGCGCCATCCTGGTCCCCGGCGCGGCGGAAGTGGCGTGCGGCCTGCAACGTGCCGGCGTGAAGGTCGGCTCCTGCACCGGTTATACACGCGCAATGATGGAGGCGATCCTGCCTTACGCGGCGGAGCAGGGCTACCGGCCCGACCATGTCGTATGCGCCGGGGAAACGCCTGAGGGGCGTCCTTCTCCGCTCATGGCCTGGAAGAACCTTGTCGAACTGGGTGCCTGGCCCGCCTACGCCTGTGCCAAGGTCGATGACACCGAGGTCGGCATCGCCGAAGGCCGGGCGGCGGGCATGTGGACGGTCGGGGTGGCCGCCAGCGGCAACGAGATCGGCCTGACCGCTCAGGCGCTCGCCATGCTGCCGCCAGACGAACGGCAAAGGCTGATCGCACGCGCGACCGATCGGCTGATGACGGCGGGGGCCCATCTGGTCATCGCCACCGTGGCCGACCTGCCCGAGGCGCTGGGCCATTTGCCGATAGGTTCTCCGCCGGATGTGCGGGTTCCGTGATCAGGCGTCCGGTTCGCCACGTACCGACAGGTCGACGTGGATACGGATGGCGTCGTGGCGCCAATATTCCTGATCATACTCGACCACGCGCCCCTTTTCGTCGAAACTCGTCCGCACCACCGTCAGGCTGGGCGCGCCCGGCTTAGTGCCCAGCGTTTCAGCGGCCTCCTTTGCCAGCGCGCAGGGCCGCATGTCGACACGATTGCGCGCGACGACGACGCCATATTTGTGCTTGAGGATCTGCGTCAGCGAGCCATCGAGATCGTGATCGAGCAGGCCGGGAGCGAGCGCGGGATCGACGGTGATCCGTTCAACGAGCACGGGCCTTCCGTCGATCGTCCGCATCCGCTCGATCACGTGGAGCGGCGAACCGGGCGCGACGCGGAATATGTCGGCCAGCGCGGCGTTCGCGTTGATGCTTGATTTGGCCAGCGTTATCGTGGCCGGCGTGCGGCCCTGTTCGGTGACATAGGCCATGAAGCCCGCCCAGCGCGTGGGATCATAAGTGATGGCGGGCGGGGAGACATACCAGCCTGATCTGTCGCGACGGTAGATCAGCCCTTCGGCTTCGAGCTGCGCCAGCGCCTGCCGGATGGTGCCCCGCGCGAAGCCGGCACTGGTTTGGAACTGCCGCTCCGACGGAAGCCGGGAACCCGCCGGCAGCTTGCCTATCTCGATATTGAACGCGATCTGATCCCGCAGCGCCAGATATTGCGGCCCGGCCGCTTCGCCCGGCTTGCCCTCCATGGGGATCATGTCAGCGCTTTGTCGCATGGCGAAGCTTTGCCGTCCGGGTCCGGGGCGGTCAAGGCGCAATGCCGGGCCGCCACCCGCCAGATAGCGGATGGCGGCCGGCTCATGTCAGAACACGTAGCTGGCGCGCATCAGGAAGGTGCGGCCCGGCTCCATATAGTCCTTCATATAGGAAGGATTGTCGCCCTTGGTGGTCCAGTATTTCCAGCCGCCAAGGATATTGGCGACATCGAAATCGACCGCAAACTGATCGGTCAGATGGAAGCGCGAGTGGAAATCGAGGCTCTTGTTGGGACGGACCCATTTGTCGACCGCATTATCGCGCATATCCTCGATGAACTTGCCGCGATAATTGTAGGACAGCTTCGCCTCGATTCCATATTTCTGGAACGTCAGCGCCGCATTGTACATCAGGTGCGGTGTGTTGATGAGGCGGATCGGGCGCCCCTTTCGATAGGGCAGACCGGTTTCGGCCTCGCTGTGCTGCACAGTCAGATTGGCCTCGATCCCGAAACCGTCGAACGGCTCGGGTAGTCCTTGCAGCGACTTTATGAAATTGAACTCCATGCCATAGACCTTGGCCGTCTCGCCATTCTGTGGCTGGGTGATCTCGATCGAGCCGTTCGGCGTTGTTGCCGGAACCTCGCTGCCGTTGGTGAAGATGAAATTGCGGATGCGCTTGTAGTAGGCGGTTGCTGAGATGATGCTTGAGGAATCGGGATAATATTCCGCCGACAAATCGAGGTTCAGCGCCCTTGCCGCCTTGAGGTCAGGATTGCCGCGGCTGATCGCGATGATCTCGCCAGTGCCAGGTTCGCGGGTGACGCTTTGGCCGGCGGAAATATATCCATATTCAGGCGGGGAATAGCCCGTCCAGATCGCGGCACGCACAGTGGCTTTCGGCGAGGGGCGCCAGATGGCGTTCACGCTGGGAAGCAGGACAGTATACCCGCGATCGGTCGTGTCGAAACCGCTGTTGGCGCCATCGTCCGACCAGAACACATTATGTGTCTCGCGGCGTTCCATGCGGGTGCCGGCGATCACTCTTAGCGTATCGAAATCGAAATTGGCCAGCGCATAGGCAGCGTAGACCTTCTCGGTCGACCGCTTGTCGTCCGCCAGTTGATCCGTGTCGTCGGGAGCGAAAGGATTGACCTGTTCGGCCGCCCTGATCGCCGCGATCACGGCCTCCCGGCTGAAGACGTCGCCATAATAATATTGCCCGCCCAGCATACTGGTGACTTCCTTCTCGACCAGCCCCGACTGATCGAGGTTGAGCCCGTCGAGCGGGGTTCCGGCGAAGTCGCCGTCATATAGCCGGGTGCTGTCATATTTCCGTTTCGACCGCATGAACTTGGCGCCCACCTTCACATGGTCGAGCACACCGCCGACATCATATCGTCCGTCCAGCCGGAAGGCGATGCGGTTATCGGTCTGCTTGCTGCGCTCATGTGAGGCGCCGTCGAAGAGGAGAAGCGACGAATCCGTTTCGACGGAGCGGGCGAAGGCGGGCAGCCCCGCCTTGGGAAAGCGGGGATTGCTCGACACCCAGTCAATGCCTGTCGCATTAAGCGGCCAGGCGCATTGATCGCAGCCATAGCTGATCGAATAGCTGTCGGGATTGCTTCGTTCTCCGCCCGAATAGCTGAGATCATACTCCAGTGACAGCTTGCCCAACTGGCTGCTGCCGCCGGCGTTGACCGTATACAGGGTCTGGTCGAGATTGATCGTTTCGAAATTGCGGGCGAACTGGAACTGTTTCGGATTCCATACGCCAGAGCGGCCGTTCAGCGACCAGTATCCATTGGTCCCCGTGTCGGCATCGGTGATCCTCCCATCACCGTCGCGATCGACGATCTGCGCGGTGGTATAGCCGTAGATCTTGCCCTTGACCGGATCTTCGCCGACGATCATCGCATCGGGCTGAGCAAGGTTGCGGTCCTCGATGTCTACTTGGGTCAGCCGCGCTGTCGGGCGGTTGCGATAATCGGTGAGGTCGTTCGTCCCGCGTTGCTCCTGCCGTGAATACTGGCCCCGCAGGTAAAGCTGGGTCGCGTCGCCGCGATAGTCGAGGGAGATGTTCCCGCCGTAACGGGTCTGCTTGAGGCGCCGGTAGTCAAGGTCGATGCCGGGAAGGTGCATATTGCTTTCGTCGATGATCTCTTCGGCGTCCTTGCGCCAGTTATAAGGCTCCCACTCACCATCATTCTCGGTCTCCTGGCCATTGCCATGCGACACGCCATAATTGGCGGAAACAAAAATGCCGAAGCGGTCGTCAGCAAAACGGGTGCCAAAGTCGCCCTGGATCTGGTAGCTACCGGCCTTCTCACCGGCCTTGTCCGCCTGCTGGTTGATGCCTGCGGCACCGTAAAGGCGGATGATCGTGGAATCCTTGAAATCGAAGGCGGTCGGCGTCCGGAAATTGATGGTGCCGCCAATCGCATCGCCATCCAGGTCGGGTGTGAGCGTCTTGGTAACGCGGACCTCGGCAAGACCGTTGGGGGGGAGAACGGTCAGGGATACGTCGCGGCTGTCGGGGTTGGTCTGCGCGACGCGCACGCCATTGATCGACACCGCATTATAGGTGCCCGCGAGCCCGCGTACCGTGACATATTCCCCCTCACCGGTGTCCTGGTTGACGATCACCGAGAGCCCTGGGATGCGTGCGAGCGAGTCTGCCACATTGGCATCGGGCAACTTGCCCAGATCGTCCGCTGATATGACGTCCACGACATTATCCGCGGTTCGTTTGGCGCCGATCGCGGTTTCTGTGCTGAGCCGCTGACCGGTAACGACGATTGTCTCGCCCGGCGCTGCATCTTCGGCATGGCCGATTGCAGGGACGCAGGCTGCCGCAAGCGCGGCGCAGGACGCGGATAGGTGAAAGGCTGAGCGCACGGCCGACGGCCTGGTCGATTGCATGATCGGTTCCCTTGAATAAATCCCTCGAACTGACCGATCGGTTCAGGATCGCCGGCTAAAATCCGAATCACCTTCAAGCGGTCAACTGGTATAGGCCAGAATGTCATGACACGGTGATTACATATGCTGCGTTTGCGAGAGAAATGCTGAAGCATGTCAGACAGGATGCCGGCCTCAGTTCGCACAGCTGCGTGAACAGCATCTGAGAGGGTGCTGGTCTCGGCGGGTACCTCGTGAATCGGCAGTCTGGCGTTCCCTGGCTGGAGCGCTCCGTTCACTATGCGGGATGGAGGAGCATGCGGCGCGTCCGAACGCGCTAGTTGCGCCCGCCCAGTGCTTCGCGCGCGGCGCGATCGCCAATCAGCCGCTCTAGGAGGGGGCGGTAGGATTCGAGTTCGGAAACCGCCCAGTTCTTGCGCTTTCCGGTGTCATCATAGCGCCGCAACCTGATCGCTTCCTCGAAGAAACGTGCCTGTGCAAAAGCGCTCGCCTCCGCCGCGGTCATCGGGCCGCCCTGAAGCTGGAGACTGAGTTCCGATGCGCGGCTCAGCGCTGAACGGTAGCCGGGCTCCGACGCACAGAGATAGCGCTTCGCCTCGACATGCATCCTGACAGGTTCGGTCACGCTGTCCGGGAAAGCGGTGGCGAGAAAGGCCGCGCCGATGACCTCGTGTCGGGCATCGATACCGCGCTGCTCCGCTGCATTTCCGGCATCGTCGATGAACTGCCCGATATCATGCAACAATGCGGCAGCGATCAGCGTATCGGGCGCCCGGTCTTCGCGCGCGAGTTGGGCGCATTGCAGCGCGTGCTCGAGCTGGGTGATATCCTCGCCATAGGTGAGACGTCCGAATTTATTGATTATATTGAATATTTTATCGATCATCTGATCCGAGCCCAATCTGGAAGATGTGGAAGCGCTGGCCGACGCAAGGGGCAAATGCACTGGCGCAGACGGACGACTTATTGGACTATACCAATAATTTCAACCGGAAGCCCTGCGCGAAGTTCGGAACAGATGCGCTACTTGGTAATGGTGAAGGTGTCGCGCAAATGGCCATCGGCATCGATCGCTTCGGCCTCAAGACGGTCCCCCGCGCCGCGCAGCATCAGATAATGATGGTCGCGAAAGGTCTTGCGGTTGAAGCCCGGCTTGGTCGGCTGGAAATCCTCCAGATTTCCGCCCATGCCTCCGACCTGCACATAAGTGATGCCGTTCGCCATATCGATCTTGCCGCCCCTGATTGGCCAGCTGCGCTCGTAGGTATGGAGGTGACCGACAATGACGAGGTTGACTGAGTGCTTCTCGTAGATCGGCTCCAGTTCCGCCGTCACCACCGGATCGCCGCCGTGCGACACGCCTGTCCAGCTATCGCCGTAATCGTCCTCGTCGGTGGACCTCAGCGCATGATGATGCATGGCGATCTTCCATTTCGCGGTCGACGAAGCGAGCGCCTGATCCAGCCAGGCCCTCTGCCGCGCGCGGAAGCCAGGCTCGCGCTTTTCGCGATCTTCGAGATTGCTGTCGATGACGAAAATTTCGGCGTCACCGTAGCGGATATTGAAGAACGCCTCGTCGCCGGGCTGGCGGTGATAGTGGCGGAACCAGTGCAGTTCGCTCTCACCGTTTCCGGGTGCCGCTATCACCGGAACCCGGCCGAACAGCGGCCCCATGCCGGCGAAATACTCATGCGTCCATTCAAAGCGGCGCTCGAGCGAACCGCCATCGGTGAGATCGCCGGCAAGTAGCAGGACATTGGGGCGCTCTTCCCAGATGAGCGCGCTCATCCGTCGGTTGATATGGGTGCGTGCTTCGGTGTCGGCGCTGATCGCCATGGTGAAGGGGACTCCCGGCGGCGGCGCGGTCCGGAATGACAGAAGACCGGATCGCACTTCGTTGCCTTGCGTGTCCACCCCTGTCACACGGTAGAAATACGGCGTATCGACCTTCAACCCGTCAAGGCGTAGTCCGCCGATCCGCTTGCCATCGCGCGGGATCTGGCGCGATTGCAGTGCATCGGCCGTCTCCCCCCACTCAACGGTGGTTGCGACCGGACGGTTGGTTTCCCAGGAAAGCTCGATAGACGTGGTCGTCGGCGTATTGAGATAAGGGGGCTGAGTGAAATGGAGCGCCTTGTCGGTCAGCCAGCCTTCCTCGACGAGCCGTGCGCGGCGATCGAACGCGGCCTTGACCTCCGCCGCACTAAGCGCGCGACCGTAAATGGCCGCAGCCTTGACCAGATCGTCCAGGCGCATGAAGCGCTCCGCCTCGAAGAAGCCGCTCAGTTGCAACGAGGCGTCGGAAACTGCGTTGGCGGGAAGCTCCGCCTGCCCCTTGACGACTCCGTCCACATAAAGCGTCCAGCGCGCGCCGTCTCGCACGCCCACGAGGTGATGCCAGCGGCGCTTGTATCCCTCGCCGGTCTCCGCCTTCAGCAACGGCGCACCGTCCGCACGTACCGGGCCAAACAACGCCTCGCCCGAGATATAGCCAAGGGCCCAGTCGGGACGCGGCTGGCCGCTGTCGATCAGCGCGCCGATGCGCTGATTGACGTGGTCGAGCAGCCAGAGTTCCACCGTGAAGGCTTCTCCGCGCGGTTCGGCGTCCAGTACTCGGCGTTCCGTCGCCCGCATGCCGGAAAGAACGGGCATTGTGCGTTCCGTCGAGATCAAGGGTAAAGGCGGTGTTTCTCGCTTCGGCGCCGGGTCAGCTCGCCGCGGCAAGGCATTGTCAAGTTCGAAGGTCCATTCGGCCAAAGGTCGAAGCGCGGCAGCAACTGGCGCAGGCTGGTCACTGGCTTCGGCATGGCTGACGGGCAGCACTGAGCCGAGGAGCGCCACAGTTGCGGCGATCATTCTGGAAAACCGGGCCTTGCTTCCGCTTTCCCGGTTCGCTCCGAATGTGGCAACACCCGCCATAGGTCAATCTCCAATCAATTCTGGACTAGACCAGTATCCGGAATCGGGGACAATTTCATGACATCGTGCGCTGCCCATCTATTGCGACGAGAGCCTGCGGCCTTTCCTGTGCTTACTGGCAGCCGGCGCAAAAAATGCAGCCTTGCGTACAGAGCCCGGTCGGATGGTGGAGATCACCGGCGCGCAATGGGTCGATGTTTGCCAGTAACAGGCCTGAGCGTGGCCTTCCTGGCGATCCGGGTGACATGCAGAGCCGGTACATCGAGGCTGCGGTGAACGGCGTCCTCATCGCCGGCCTCTATCTGCCGAACGGCAACCCGCGTCCCGGCCCGAAGTTCGACTACAAGCTGCGCTGGTTTGACCGGCTGCAGGCGCATCTGGCGTCGCTGATCGATCTCGAAGCCCCGGTGATCGTGGCGGGAGACTTCAACGTGATGCCCACGGATATCGATGTCTATGCCCCGGAACGATGGCGAGAGGATGCGCTCTTCGCATCCGAGGTCAGGAAAGCCTGGCAGCGGCTGCTGGATCAGGGCTGGACAGATGCGATCCGCCTCCTGCATCCGACCGAAACAATCTACACCTTCTGGAAATATTGGCGCCGCTCATTCGAGCGCAACGCTGGCCTCCGGATCGGCCATTTCCTGTTCAACCCTCCAGCGCTGGATCGGCTTCTCGCGGGGGAGGTCGACACCCGCCCGCGCGGTTGGGATAAGACCAGCGACCATGCACCGGTGTGGATTGAGTTCGGCGATTGAGAGTTTTGTGAAGGATGGAGATTGCTGCGGGATCGCCCGGACGGTCGGGAGCGTCAGGCGCCATCGGCCCCTCAACCCACGCAACATCCAAGCGTCGCGCTGTCGTTGGTGGCGACCGGCGCCGGCGCCATTGCACCGCGATGCTGCGACGGCGCGGCGGGGCCGAACGTGAGGCGCAGCATGATCCGGGTGGAGCGGAGCGCGACGCGCATGGCGGACGCAAGTCCGGGATTACGGCTGACGTCGAGCAGCGCCGCGTCGCAGCTGTTCGATTCGTGCAGAAGATTGAGCAGGCGGTGCTCGTCGACCGACAGGCCGTTACGCGCCGAACTGCCATCACGGACACGGAAGCGGCGTCCCGAACAGGCTTCGTAGAGCCCCAGCACGCTGTCGATGACAGGCGCGAGGATGCCGCAATGACAGGTGTCGAGAACGCGATAGAGAGCCGGTTGGACCGACTGGCGATTATCGCGGGCGTGGCGCCATGCGCGCGCCGCATCGAGAAACATCGAATCGACCGCCCCATGTGTGGGCGGGATGAAAGCACAGGTCACAGGCCATCCTCCGTTTCCCCCTCATGTTTTGACGTGAGGATCGCATAGGCTGGCATTGTGGCGTCCGGAAGACAGCGGCGATGATGCGACCGGCTTTCGCGGTGGAGATGTTGGGTGCTCGGGACTGCGCGTCCGGCTAGAGGAACGGCCGTGCCGCCATCTCCAGCCCGAGCAGCAGCAGGCAGATCAGAAATCCACGGCGGAACGCGGCCGGGCTGATCCGCGAGCGGACGGCTTGGCCCGCGGCCATGCCCGCGAGCGCCGGCAGGATGGCGAGCCCCGACAGGGCAAGGTCGCCGAGCGGCAGCGCGCCGCGCCAGACGAGGGCCAGCCCCAGGGCGACGGTCGATACGGTGAACGACAGGCCGAGCGCCTGCACCAGATCGTCCTTTTCGAGGCCGAGCGACTGGAGATAGGGTACGGCCGGAATGACGAACACGCCGGTGCCGCCCGCCACCGCGCCGGTGGCCCCGCCGATCAGCGGCGACAGCCATGGCTCCAATCGCGCCGGTACGCGGAACGGCCGCGCCAGCAGGGTGTAGGCGGCATAGAGCATAAGCGCCGCGCCCAGCATCGCCGTCGTGAGCGCCGTGTCGCCACTCGTCAGTAATGCGGAGCCGGCGAGCGTGCCGACGACGATCGCGGCCATCATTGGCCAGAGGCGCCGCGCGATCGGCCGCAGGCTCGGCCCGGCGACAAGCTGCCAGACATTGGTGACGAAGGAAGGCGCGAGCAGTAGCGCGGCCGCCGCGAGCGGTGACAGTAGCGCGCCCAGCACGCCCATGGCGACGGTGGGCAGGCCCATGCCGGTGACGCCCTTCACGATACCGGCGACGAAGAAGGTCGCGGTGATGGCGGCGATGAGGGGGATGGAAAGGTCCATCCCCCTCATCTGGCTGCGGCGCGCGTCGGGACACAATGCGGATTTGCCAGCGCCAGGATTCGGATGACCCGAAGGCTGGAGATGAGTTAGAAGGCAGGCCATGCGGTTCGATCTCACCGACCTGCGCCTGTTCCTCGCCGTGGTCGAGGCTGGCAGCATCACCCATGGCGCGACCGCGGCGAACCTGTCGCTGGCGGCGGCGAGCGAGCGGCTGCGCGACATGGAAGCGGTCGGCGGCGTGAGCCTGCTCGACCGCGGCCGCCGTGGCGTCACGCCGACGCGCGCGGGGGAAGCGCTGGCGCATCATGCGCGGCTGATCCTCGGCCAGATCGCGCGGATGCAGGGCGATCTGGGCGAACATGCGCTGGGCCTGCGCGCCACCGTGCGGCTGCTGGCAAACACGGCGGCGATGACCGAGTTCCTGCCCGATCCGCTGGGCGTCTGGCTGGCGGCGCATCCCCGGATCGACGTGGACCTTCGGGAACGGCAGAGCAGCGAGATCGTCAAGGCGATCGCGGGCGGACTCGCCGACATCGGCATCATCTCCGACGCGGTCGACAGCGGCGGCCTGACGCTCCGACCCTTCGCGATCGACCGGCTCGTGGTGGTCATGGCGCGAGCCCATCCGCTGGCCGGGACGAAGCGGATCGCCTTTGCGGACATCGTCGACCAGGCCCATGTCGGCCTCGCCGCAGGGGCGTTGCAAGACCATGTAGAACAGCAGGCCGAAAATGTCGGACACAAGCTGAAGGTCCGCGCGCGGGTGCGAACCTTCGATGGCCTGTGCCGGATGGCCGCGCATGGCGTGGGCGTCGCTGTCATGCCTGAGACGGCGGCGCGGCGATCAAGCCGTTCGATGTCGATCGCGATCGCCCGCCTGACCGACGACTGGGCGACGCGCCGGCTTTCGGTCTGCTGTCGATCGGAGCCGGAGCTTCCGGCGCCCGCACGTGATCTGATGGCGCATCTGGCGGAGACGGGCGTCAGGGGATGACGAGACGCTCCGGTCGCGGGATATCTCCGTCGCGCAGCCAGGTCAGCGTGTCGCGCCAGAAGCCTTCGGCATGATTCTCGCGGAACAGGTCGAAATGGCCGATCTTCTCCCGGCCATAATCGCGCGGCGAGAGCAGCAGCGCGGCGCGCATGGCGTTGCGGTAACAGGCCAGGGTCCGGCGCACCGCCGGCAGGGTTCCGATCGGATCGTCGGTCATGGCCACGGCGAGGATGCGCGCTTCGACCGCCGCCATTCGGCGCACCGCCTCCGCGCGCGCCTCTGGCGGGTGGCTGCGCTCGAAGCGGGGGCCGCGAAACGCCCATTCGAAGGCGACGCCCGCCGGCAGGTCTTCCAGCCATCCGAGGCGCCGTCCGGGGAAATAGCCGAAGAGCGCCGTCAGGAGCGGCATCGCCACATGCCATTTGAGGAAGAGGGGGAGCCTGTGGCGGGGTGCATAGTCGCCCCACCAGGCATATTGCGCGCTCACGGTCAGAATCCGGTCGATCAGCGGCGCGCTTTCGGCCAAACCCGGCAGGAAACCGCCGATGCTGTGGCCGACCACCATGAGCGGCGCATCGGTTCGATGTGCGCGCATGAACCGCAAGGCGGCGTCGCAGTCCAGTTTGCCCCAATCGCGCCAGCGATAGCCGCAGCCGCGCAGCCTCGCGGGCCGGGAAAGGCCAATGCCCCGATAGTCGCAGGTCAGCACCTCGAAGCCATGAGCCGCAAGGAAGCGGGCATAGCGATGATAGAAACGCGCACGCACGCCGGTGGCGGCATTGATGATCACCGCCCCGATCGGCCGATCGGCCGAGGCCATCCAGATATGGCCGTGCAGCGTCACGCCGTCGCGGCACAGGATGTCGACAGGGTGTCCGTCTTCGTCGCGGGTCATGCTCGCGTGATAGGCGGGCGATCATCTTGTGTATATTCACTGGTCGGTATACCTAGCCCGGATGAGCAAGGCCTCCACCCGCGACCGCATCATCGAGGCCGCCGGAAAGCTGTTCCACGCCGAGGGAATCCGCGCCGTCAGCGTCGACGCCGTGGCCGAAAAGGCGGGCCTCACCAAGCGGACGCTCTATTATCATTTTCGCAGCAAGGACGATCTGATCGCGGCCTATCTTGAAACCCGCGACCAGCCCAATCTGGCGCTGTTCCAGCGCTGGTTCGGTGAGGCCGAAGGGGACGTCGCCGACAAGGTCCGGGCGATCTTCACCAATCTCGCGGCGTCCGCGCGGCACCCGAAATGGAAAGGCTGCGGGTTCTTGCGCACCTCCGTGGAACTGGTGACGATGCCGGGTCATCCGGCGATGGTGATCGGCCGGGCGCACAAGAAGCGGGTGGAAGACTGGCTGGGCTCGGTGTTCGCCGACGCCGGCTTTGGCGCGGGGGCGGGCGAGTTGGCACGGCAGGTCATCCTGCTGCTCGACGGCGCGTTCGCCGTCGTCCTTCTTCATCGCGATCCAGGCTACATGGAATCGGCGGGCGACGCCGCAGCGCTTCTGATCAGGGCGACGTCTGTGAGCGACGGCTAAACACCCCTCATATCGGGCGCTCGCGCTCGATTCCGGCTCGAGCGCGAGCGTTTCAGGCAAGGCATCTGAGCAGCAGCGAGCGCTAGCCTGTTGGCCAATTGGCCGCCCACAGCCTCCGTTTGAAGCCCGGAACCTCCTCTGAGCCCCGGCCCTGGGATGCAATAGGTCCCGCTTGAGAATCGCCTGCGTGGTTACATATTGAAATCAAAGGAACTTCTGGAAAATCGCTGCTTCCGTGGCTGCTTCCGTGAGGGAAACTGGAGAAAATCCCGTGCGTCGGAACCCTCCCTAAGCCGCTGATTTTGTTGGAGAAATTTGGCGCACTCGACAGGATTCGAACCTGTGGCCTCCGCCTTCGGAGGGCGGCGCTCTATCCAGCTGAGCTACGAGTGCATCCCGACCCCCGTAGTGGAGGGGTCCAAAATCGTCAATCTATCGACTGCTTCCGTGGTGCTTCCGTGAGGCTTTTGCCTCGAAAATCCGCTTCCGCAATGTTTAATCTAAAGCCTTGTTTCTTCACTCCATTTTCGACCCGAGCGACCTCCGAGAACAGCTTGACTTTCGCCTTCGGAGGGCAGCGCTCTATCCAGCTGAGCTACGGGTGCTGATAGAGCGCGGCTCCTAGCAAGCCCGCGCCGCGCCAGCAATGGCCTATCGACGATAGCGTAGCGATGTGCGAAGCGGCAGGGCACAGGGAGCCGACGTGAAACCAATCGAACAGTCTTGGCCGATGGCCGCCGATCTTTACGGCGAGATGCAGCTCGAGGCGAATCCGCCCGCGCGGCGCCGCTGGCGCGACTATCTTCCCGGCATCCTCGTCACCGCCATCGCCGCGCTCGCCGCCGCGTGGCTCGCCGACCATTATGCCGCGCCGCTGGTGCTGATGGGGTTGCTGATCGGCCTCGCGATGAGTTTCCTGTCGCAAGACAAGCGGACCCACGCCGGACTTGACCTGATGTCGCAGACCGCGCTGCGCATCGGGATCGTCCTCGTCGGCGCGCGGATCACCGCCGAACAGCTCATCGAACTCGGGCCGCTGCCCTTCGCACTGCTTGTCGTCATCATGCTCGCGGTCATTCTGGTGACCGTCGCCAGCGCGCGACTGTTCGCGCAGGACCGCCATGCCGCGCTGCTCGCGGGTGGCGCGACGGCGATTTGCGGCGCGTCGGCGGCGCTCGCGCTGTATTCGCTGATCGGCGACAAGCGCGTCGACCAAGCGCGTTTCACGCTGACGCTGGTCGGCATCACCGTCGCGAGCGCGCTCGCGATGACGCTTTACCCCCTGCTCGCTGCCGAGCTTGGGCTGACCGACGCGCAGGCGGGATTCCTGATCGGCGCGTCGATCCATGACGTCGCGCAGGCGATCGGCGGCGGCTTTTCCTTCTCGCAGCCGGCGGGCGAGGTCGCGACGATCGTCAAGCTGACGCGCGTCGCGTTGCTCGCCCCGATGTTGATGCTCGTCGCGCTCTTGCTCGGCCGCAGCGGCGAGGCGGGCGGCAAGACACGCATTCCGCTGCGCCTGCCCTGGTTCATCCTCGGTTTCCTCGCGGTCGCGGCGCTCAATTCGCTGATCGCGATCCCCAAGATCGCTCAGGATGCGGCGGCGACGGGCGCACAGGCGCTGCTGCTGCTGGCGATCGTCGCCACCGCGATGAAAGCGCGGCTGCATCTGCTCATCGATCAGGGATGGCGCAGTTTCGCGCCGATCATCGTCGCGACGCTGACCAGCTTCCTGCTCTCGCTCGTCGCCGCGCTCAGCCTGTGACGCCGTGACGTCACTTTAACGCTTTAGAATTTCAGCCCTTCGGCAGCGCCCAGCTAACGGTCAGCTGCGTCGCGCGGCGCGGAATATCGAGCTTCGCTTCGCTGAAATTGACCTTTTCATTGGGCGGCAGCATCCGCACCGGCGGCTTGATCGTCCAGCTATAGACGATCGTCCCCTGCGCATCGCGCAGCTCGGCGAGGATCGGCGGCACGCGCTGTTCGCGGTCGGTCGGGTTGATAATCACCCCCGACGCAGCGAAATAGATCGTCCCGTCGGCGAGTTCGCGATGATCCTGGTTCGGCGGCAGTTCGATGACGAGGTCGGGCTCGTCGACCCCGCCCGGCAGGCCCAAGCCCTGCGCCCAGCTCGGCAGGCCGAAATACATGAGGCCCCCGGTGGCGGCGAGCATCACCACCGCAGCGCCCGCCGCGATGATCGTCCAGCGCTTTGCGGGGTTGCGCCGCGGACGGCGGAACGGCAACGGCGCATCGTCGATCACGGGCGCGGGGCGCGGCGCCGGTTCGGTCGCAAAGCGCGGCGGAGCCGGTCCGGTCGCTGGCCCGGGTTCGGGATAATCGGAATAGGTCGCGGCCGGCCTTTGTGACGCTTCGGGAGCGGGAGCAGATGCGGCAACCGGTTCGGGCGCGCTCGGCGCGGTTACAGCCGCCGCGGCGTTCGGCTCCTGGAACCAGCTATGGCGGCAATTGGCGCATCGCACAGTTCGGCCCGTGGGCCCGATCGCCGTATCGGGCACAACATAACGCGTATGACAGGACGGGCAGGCAAGGATCATCGCCCCCTCTAAACACGCCGATTCGCGCGTTGCAAGCGCCGTGTGGCTACTCGCGTCTTGTCCTCTGTGGATAGCCGTGCGAGATGCTGGCTGATGAGCCGACCGGCGCCCCTGTTCCTCGACCCGACGCAGGCGCGAGACCGCGTGCCGGTGACGCCATGACGGATAGCGCTCCTGCGCGGCCCGGCGGCGCGATGGTCGAATTCGATGGCGTTGGCCTTCGCTATGGCCCCGATGCCGAGGTTTTAAGCGATGTCAGCTTCAATCTCCAGCCGGGAAGCTTCTATTTCCTCACCGGTCCATCGGGCGCGGGAAAGACCTCGCTGCTCAAGATGCTGTACCTCGCGCAGCGGCCAAGCCGCGGTATCGTGCGCCTGTTCGGCGAGGATCTGGTCGCGATGCCGCGCCAACGCCTGCCCGGCTTTCGCCGCCGCATCGGCGTCGTGTTTCAGGATTTCCGCCTGATCCCGCATCTGTCGGCGCGGGACAATATCGCGCTGCCGCTGCGCATCGCGGGGGTCAGCGAGGAGGATCTGTCGGGTCCAGTCGGCGAAATGCTGAGCTGGATCGGACTCGGCGACCGTGCCGAGTCGCGGCCCGCGACACTGTCGGGCGGCGAGCAGCAGCGCGTCGCGATCGCGCGCGCGGTGATTGCACGCCCGCAACTGCTCGTCGCCGACGAGCCGACGGGCAACGTCGATCCCGAAATGGCGATGCGCCTGCTCGGCCTGTTCGAGGCGCTGAACCGCCTCGGCACCACCGTCGTCGTCGCGACGCATGATATCCACCTGATCAGCCGCATCGAAAATGCGCAGATGATGCGGCTCGAGAAAGGACGGCTTGCCGACCCCACCGGCGCGCTGCGCTACCCCCCGGCGAACCGGGCCTGACGATGATCATCCCGCGCGTTCCCGTCCAGCATCGCCGCCTGCTTCCCGACCGACGCCTGTCGGGACCGACGCCGTGGGTGATCGCGATCCTGATGATGCTGACCTTGCTCGCCGCCGCCGCCGGGTTCGGGCTCGCGCGGTCGGCGAATGCGATCGGCGCCGCGATCGCCGGGCGCGTGACGGTGCAGATCGTCACCGCGAACCCGGTAACGCGCGCCGAACAGGCCACCGCGCTCCGCCGCGCCGCCGCCGCGCAGCCCTTCGTGCTCTCGGCGCGCGCCGTCGAACAGGAAGAGCTGCAGGCGACGCTTGGCCAATGGTTCGGCAGCGAAGCGAACAGCGAGGGGGGCGACGATCCGGTGCTGAAATCGCTCCCGCTACCCGCGCTCGTCGACATCGACTTCGTCGGCGAGGACCGCACGGGCCATATGCGCCAGCTAAAAGCGCTGGTGGCGCGCGAGGCGCCCGGCGCGCGGGTCATTCCCCACGCCGAATGGCTCGGCCCCGTCGCGCGGCTGATCCGCTCGCTCGCGTGGATCGCCGGCGGCATGGTGCTGCTGATGACGCTCGCCAGCGCGGCGGTGGTGATCATGACCGCGCGCGCCGCGCTCGCGACGCATTTTCCGACGATCGAGATGCTCCACATGATCGGTGCGACCGATCGCCAGATTACGCGCTTGTTCCAGCGCCGCATCGCGATCGACACGGCTTATGGCATCGCGCTCGGGACGGTCGTCGCCGCAGCGATCCTCCTCTTGATCGGCTGGCAATGGTCGGGTGTCACATCGGGACTGGCCGCGACCGCTTCCTTCGGCCCGGCGGGCTGGGCGCTCTTGCTGGCGCTCCCGCTATTGGCTATCGCGCTCGCAGCCCTGACCGCGCGCCAGACCTTGCTCGCGGCGCTCAAGAAGATTCTATGATCAAGCGCCTGATTTCCCTGATGTTCCTGGCCTGGGTGCTTGGTTTCGCGTGGTTCGCGCTGCTGCTGCCGCTGCCTGCGCCTGCGCAGAAGACCGATGCGATCGTCGTGCTCACCGGCGGGCCGGGGCGCATCGACCGCGCGCTCGAACGGCTCGAGGCGGGCGATGCCAAGCGCCTATTGATCAGCGGCGTCGCGCGCGAGGTGAAGCCGCGCGAGCTCGCGGTGACGTACAAGCGCCCGATGAAATTGTTCGACTGCTGCATCGCGCTGGGGTTCGAGGCCGAGGATACGCGCTCGAACGCGACCGAGGTCGCGACCTGGGTCGAGCGCCGCAAATATAAGAGCATCCGGCTGATCACCACCGACTGGCATATGCGCCGCGCCGAATATGAAATCGGCCGCGCGGTCGGCGACAAGGTAACGATCCTGCCCGACGCCGTGCGCAGCCAGCCCAATTTCGCGACTTTGTTCCGCGAATATCACAAATATCTGGCGGGATTGGCGGGCGGGCTGCTCGGCCTGTGAGTTATACGGTTGCCCTGTTCCGCTCGATCCTGTTCTGGATCGCCTTTTTCGTGATGAGCAGCATTTCGTCGATCGGCGGGGTGATCGCGCTGCCGATCTCGCACCGCGGCACGATCTTTTTCGTGCGGATATGGGCGCAGGCGCATCGGATCTTCTGCCGTTTCCTGCTCGGCCAGACGATCGTCGTCGAGGGCGAGATGCCCGACATCCCGGTGCTCTATGTCTTCAAGCATGAATCGGCGTTCGAAACGGTCGAGCAGCCCATGCTGTTCAAACACCCCGCAGTGTTCGCGAAAGAAGAGCTGTTCTCGATTCCCGTCTGGGGTCAGGCGGCGCGCTTCTATGGCCTGATCCCGGTCGACCGCGACGGCGGCGGCAAGGCGATGCGCGCGATGCTCGGCGCCGCGAAGGCTGCGCTTGCCGCCGGGCGCCCGCTGGTGCTGTTCGCCGAGGGAACGCGCGTTCCGCACGGCGAAGCGCCGCAACTTCGACCCGGTTTTGCCGGCATGTACCGCCTGCTGGGTATTCCCGTGATCCCCGTCGCGGTGAACAGCGGCCTTGCCTTTCCGCCGCGCCGCTGGGTCAAATGGCCGGGGACGATCACCTACCGGATCGGCGAGACGATCCCAGCCGGCCTGCCGCGCGAAGAGGCCGAAGCACGCGTGCGCGTCGCGATCAATGCGCTGAACCCGCCTGAGGCGTTGCTGGAATCTAATTGATCCTCCCTGTCGCGTAGCGATGGGGAGGGGGACCGCCCGCAAAGCGGGTGGTGGAGGGGCCGTCGCGTCCCAGCCCCTCCGTCAGCGCTTCGCGCTGCTACCTCCCCGTGGCTTCGCCACAGGGAGGATTTGATATAGCTAATGCTTCCGCCCGAAATCGGGCGCCGCATCATCCTGCCCCTGTTCGATAATCGACCGCCGGATCGCGCGCGTGCGCGTGAACCAGTCCTCGAGCTTGTCGGCATCGCCGCGGCGGATCGCCTGCTGGAGCACCGTCAGATCTTCGTTAAACCGCTGCAAGGTCGCGAGCACCGCATCCTTGTTGGCGAGGAACACGTCGCGCCACATCACCGGATCGCTCGCCGCGATGCGCGTGAAATCGCGGAAACCGCCCGCCGAATATTTGATCACTTCGCTCTCGGTGACCTCTTCGAGTTCGCTCGCGGTGCCGACGATCGTGTAAGCGATGAGGTGCGGCAAATGGCTTGTCACCGCGAGCACCATGTCGTGATGCGCGGCGCCCATGATATCGACCTTGGCGCCGAGCGCCTGCCAGAAGCCGATCAATGCCGTCACGGCGTCTTCGGGCGCACCGGCGGCCGGGGTGACGATGCACCAGCGCCCTTCGAAAAGCGTCGAAAAACCCGCGGCCGGGCCGCTATTCTCGGTCCCTGCCACCGGATGCGCGGGGATGACGACATGATCGGGCAGCGCCTTTGCCAGCGCGTCGGCGACACCCGCCTTCGACGACCCGACATCCGAAATGATCGCCGCTGGCTTCAGCCCCGGTCCGATCGCGACGGCCGCATCGGCCATCCGGCCGACCGGCACCGCGAGAATGACGAGGTCGGCATCGGCCACCGTAGCGACCGGATCACCGGCAATCGTATCGCAAAGACCAAGTTCGCCCGCGATGCCCCGCACCTCGGCGCTGGCGTCATGGCCGGTGACCGTCACCTGCGGCAAGCGTTCCTTGATCGCGCGCGCGATCGACGAGCCGATCAGGCCCAATCCGATAATTGCGACGCGCGCGAATGCCATCAGCCGTTCAGCGCGGCGCGGATCGCCGCCGCCAGCCCGCGCGTCTCGTCTTCGGTGCCGATCGTCATGCGCAGCGCGTTCGGCAATCCCTGCCCCGGCAGCCAGCGGACGATATAGCCCGCGTCCATCAGCCGGTTATAGACCGTCTCGGCGCTCACATCGCCCTCGAACAGCACGAGCAGGAAGTTGCACGCCGACGGCACGACGCGCAGGCCGTGGTTGCCGAGGCTTTCGAGTTCGCCCGCCAGCCAGGCGCGCCATTCGGCATTATGCGCGCGACTGTGCGCCACAAATTCCTCGTCGCCGAGCGCCGCGACCGCAGCCGCCTGCCCCGCGCGCGTGACGTTGAACGGCAGGCGGATGCGGTGCAGCGCCGAAATCACCTCGGCGGCGGCATAGCCCCAGCCGATGCGTTCGGCAGCGAGCCCGTGAATCTTCGAGAAAGTGCGCGTGATGAAGACGTTTGGCTGCGTCTTCGCAAGCTCGAGCCCGCCGTCATCCTCGGCATCCGAGAGATATTCGGAATAGGCCTGATCGATCACGAACAGCACATTCTTCGGCAGCCCAGCATACAACCGCGCAACCTCGTCGCGCGTCGCGAGCGTGCCGGTGGGATTGTTCGGATTGGCGAGGTAGACGACGCGCGTCTTGTCGGTCACCGCCGCGAGCAGCGCGTCGACATCGGTCGCATAATCCTTGTCGTCGGCCTCGACCGGCACCGCGCCGACGCGCCGCGCCGCAATTTCATAAACTGCAAAACCATAACGCACGTACAGAATTTCGTCGCCCGCTCCAGCATAGGTGCCCGCCGCGAGGTGAAGCAATTCGTCCGATCCGTTGCCGCAGATGATCCGCGCCGGATCGAGACCGAATTTCGCGGCGATCGTCTCACGCAACTCCACCGACCCCGGATCGGGATAGCGCGACAGCGCATCGGGCGCCGCCTGCGCCGCGGCGAACGCCGCGCGCGCCTTGTCCCCGGTGCCGAGCGGATTCTCGTTTGCGGAGAGCTTGATCAGCGGGCGGCCATCGGAGCCGGCGGACTTGCCGGGAACATAAGGAGCGATGCCGCTGATCCACGGCTTGGGCTGAAGGGTCTGGGTCGCATCGGTCATGCCGCGCCGTTTAACGGCTGTGCGGCGCGAGTCCAGTACGTTGACAGGGTGCGCGCGCCCGCTTAGCCCCGCGCGAACCATGGCGAGCCTGCTCCACGATATCCAGCATCACAGCGTGACGATCGCAGCATCACTGCCGCTCGACAGCGGGCAGGTCTTGCCCGCGGTGACGATCGCGTACCAAAGCTATGGCGCGCTCGATGCCGACAAGTCGAACGCGGTGCTGATCTGCCATGCGCTGACCGGCGACCAATATGTCGCAAGCGACCATCCTGCCACTGGAAAGCCCGGCTGGTGGGCACGCATGGTCGGCCCCGGCAAGCCGATCGACACCGACCGTTTCCATGTCATCTGCGCCAATGTGCTCGGCAGCTGCATGGGGACGAGCGGCCCGGCCTCGCCCGACGCGGCGACCGGCGCCCCGCTCGGCATGGCCTTCCCCGTCATCACTATCGCCGACATGGTGCGCGCGCAGGCAATGCTGCTCGACCATCTCGGCATTTCGCGGCTTCATGCCGTCGTCGGCGGATCGATGGGGGGCATGCAGGCGCTCGCCTGGGCCGCCACCTATCCCGACCGGCTCGCCTCGGCGCTCGTCATCGCGAGCGCGGCGCGCCATTCGGCCCAGAATATCGCATTCCACGAGGTCGGGCGGCAGGCGATCATGGCCGACCCCGACTGGCAGGACGGCCAATATTATGGCAGCGCGCGCGCGCCGACCAAAGGGCTCGCGATCGCGCGTATGGCGGCGCACATCACTTATCTCTCCGAGGAAGGGTTGACCGAGAAATTCGGCCGCCGCCTGCAGGCGCGCGACATCAAGAGCTTTGGCTTCGACGCCGATTTCCAGGTCGAATCCTATCTGCGGCACCAGGGGCTCGCCTTCACCGACCGCTTCGACGCCAACGCCTATCTCTATATAACGCGCGCGATGGATTATTTCGATCTCGCCGACCCGCACGACGGGCGCCTTGCCGGCGCGTTCGCGAACGCGAAGGACGTGCGCTTCACCCTCGTCAGCTTCGATACCGACTGGCTTTATCCGACCTCCGAATCGCGCCGCGTAGTGCAGGCGCTGCAAAGCGTCGGCGCCGCGGCGAGCTTCGTGGAACTGTCGGCGCCCTTCGGCCACGACAGCTTCCTCCTTGATGTCCCGGCGCTCGATCGTCTTGTCGCGGGCGCGCTCGGATCGGGCTTCTGATGGCGCTGCGTCCCGACCTCGCGATCATCGCCGATGCGGTCCCTTCGACATCACGCGTCCTCGACGTCGGCTGCGGCGACGGCGAGCTGATGGTTGCGCTGCGGGGCAAGGGCGTCGATGCACGCGGGCTGGAGATCGACCCTGCCAACGTCACCGCTGCGATCGCGCGCGGCCAGTCGGTGGTGCAGGGCGACGCGAATCGCGACCTCGCCGATTATCCCGACGATGCCTTCGACTATGCGATCCTGTCGCAGACGCTGCAGACCACCGAGCGCCCCGACCGCGTCGTCGACGAACTGCTGCGCATCGCGCCGCGCGCTTTCGTCAGCTTCCCCAATTTCGCGCACTGGCGTATTCGGCTCGCGCTCTTGTGGGGCGGGCGGATGCCGGTGACGCGCCTGCTGCCCGTCGCCTGGTACGAAACGCCGAACATCCACCATGTCACGGTCAGCGACTTCCGCGACCTCGTGCGCGCCAAGGGCATCGCGGTCGAGCGCGTCTGGCACCTGTCGGGGGACAAGCCGGCGAGCGACGCCGCCGCCAGCTGGCGCGCCGAACATGCGATCTTCCTGATTTCGAGATAATATCCTCCCTGCCGCGGCTGTGGGGAAGGATCAATTGCGTTTCAGCCCATTCGCGAGCAAGTCGTTGGCGGCTTGCGCCACGGCATCGACGTCGGCGGCCTCGTCCCACAATCCATATCGCATTCCGAGGAACACGTTCATGCCTGCAATGGCCCACGCGTGGACCTCGCCGGCGTCGGGCCGGATATCGCCGCGCTTCGCCGCACCCTCCAGCCGATGGCGGATGCGTTCGACCGTCGTTTCATAGTGACGCCGATAGCTGGCGTAGTCCACGAATTCCGCCTCGTCGATGATCCGGTAAATTTCCTTATGCTCGCGCACAAAGCCCAGATAGGACTGCAAGCCTAGCCGCTCCGCGGCGATCGCGTCGGGCGCTTCCTGGACCACCGGTGTGACATGATCGCGCAACTGTTCGCTCATATAGCGCACCAGCGCCTGGAAGATTTCGTCCTTTGAATCGAAATAGGTGTAGAAACTTCCGAGCGCAGTCCCGGCACGGCGAGTGATCGCGCTGATCGACGCCTCATGAAATCCGCGCTCGCCGAATTCGACCGCCGCGGCGTCGAGCAGCTTGCGCAGCGTCCGCCGCCCGCGTTCGGTGCGCGGCGTCTTGTCGCGCACCTCGCTCCCGGCATTCTCTGTCGCGACTGGCGGCTGATCCATAACGGCCCTCATCTCCCTCCGTCGCTGCCCCTATCGCTGCATCGTGGCTTTTCCGCACCACTGGCAAGCAAAAAACGACGTTTGCATATTCCAAGTTGAAACTCGGTTCATGTTTCACTATTGGAAGCGGCGCGGCTTGGCAAGCACCGGCCCACGAAAACCAGAACAAGGGTGGCGAAGGGTCACCCGCCACATGGGAGAGTCTTCATGCGTCCTTTCGCCCCCCGGCTGCGCCGCGCGGTCCTTGCCACCAGTGCGCTTTCGATGATCGCCTTCTCACCCGCCGCCTTTGCACAGGACGCGGGAGCCAGCGATGCCGGCGATGACGAGATCATCGTGACGGCACGCCGCCGCGACGAGCGACTGATCGACGTACCGATCGCCGTGACCGCCATTTCGGGCGATTCGCTTGCCAAGGCTGGCGCAATCGACATCACCGACGTCGCGAACATGGCGCCAAACACCACGCTCGAAAATTCGCGCGGCACCAATTCGACCCTCACTGCGTTCATCCGCGGGGTTGGCCAGCAGGATCCGGTGCCGGGTTTCGAAGCAGGCATCGGCATCTATCTCGACGACGTCTATCTCAATCGCCCGCAGGCTGCGGTGCTCGACATCTACGACGTCGAGCGGATCGAGGTGCTGCGCGGGCCGCAGGGAACGCTTTACGGTCGCAACACCATCGGCGGCGCGGTCAAATATGTGACGCGCTCGCTCAATCCCGATTCGCCCGAATTGCGCGTCCGCGGCACGCTAGGCACCTATAATCTTGCGGACCTCGTCGTCACCGCGAGCGCGCCGATCAGCGACATCGTCCGCGTCGGCGGCTCGGTCGCGCGCCTGTCGCGCGGCGGCTTCGGCGACAATCTCGCCATCGATGGCCTCGAAAATTACAACAAGGATGTGTGGGCCGGTCGCGGCACGGTCGAGCTCGGCGGCAACGGCGCGCCGGTGCTGATCCGCATCTCGGGCGACTATACACGCGACAAGTCCGACCCGCGCAACGGCCACCGGCTTATCCCCGGCCTCGTTTCGGGCGCGCCGGTCCTCGACGACGTCTATGACACCCGCGCCGGGCTCAACGATCCCAAACAGGATGTGAAGGCCTATGGCCTGGCGATGAACGTCTCGGCCGAACTCAGCGACAATGTGACGCTGCGGTCGATCAGTTCGTGGCGCAAGGACACCAGCTTCACCCCGATCGATTTTGATGCCTTGCCATCGGTCGACGTCGACGTCCCCGCGGTGTACCGCAACGAACAGCTCAGCCAGGAATTCCAGCTTCTTTACGAAAGCGACCGGCTGAACGGTCTCGTCGGCTTCTATTATCTCGACGCCAAGGCCGCGACCTCGTTCGACGTGTTGCTCGGGCTCGTCGGTTCGTCGGTCGGTTTCCCGGGTTTCAACGCCTATACGGCCGGCGACGTGCGAACGAACACCTGGTCGGTGTTCGGCGATTTCACCTTTGATTTCACCGAACAGCTGAGCCTGTCGGTCGGTGGACGCTACACGAACGACAAGCGCAACGCGTTCGTCTACAAGGCGACGCGCATCTCGGGCCTGTCGCCCGAATTCGGCGGCACGGTCGCACCGATCACCACCGCAGTGGCCACGAATTTCCACGGCGATCGCACCTTCAAGGAATTCACCCCGCGCGCGTCGCTCAGCTTCAAGCCCGACGACGACAATATGATCTACGCCTCCTATTCGAAGGGGTTCAAGGGCGGTGGGTTCGATCCGCGCGGATCGGGGGTGTCGGCGCCGATCAGCGATCCGGCCGCAGGCCGTACCTATCAGGACATCTACGATTATCTTTCGTTCGAACCCGAAAAGGTCGACAGCTATGAAATCGGCTACAAGGGATCGCTGTTCGATCGCCGACTGACACTAAGCCTAGCGGGCTTCTACATGGACTATAAAAATGTCCAGATCCCGGGTTCGTCCGCCTGTGTGGACGCGCTTGGCCTTCCCAGCTTCTGCGGGATCACCACCAATGCGGGCAAAGCCCGGCTGCAAGGGATCGAGGCCGAGGCCAATGCGGTCCTCGCCCGCGACTTCGCTGGCGCGGGCTCGAGCTTCCGCTTCAACGGCGCGCTCGGCTATATCGACGCCAAGTACAAGAGCTTCATCGCCGGAAATCCTCCCGCAGACGTCTCCAACCAGCGCACCTTCCAAAACACGCCCAAATGGACGGTGTCGGGTACGATCGCGGCGGGCATCCCGGCAATGGGCGGCAATATCGATGTCTCGACCGGCCTCGTCTATCGCAGCCTGACGCACCAGTTCGAGGTTCCCATCCCGGCGCTCGACCAGCCGGGCTATGTCCTGTGGGATGCGAGCCTCGTCTGGACCGCCGACAGCGGCGATTATTCGATCGGCATCCACGGCAAGAACCTGACCGACAAGCAATATATCACGTCGGGCTATAATTATCAGAATGCGGCGGGCGGCTCGACGCTCGGCCTCGAAGGCGTGCAGACGGCCTTCTACGGAAACCCGCGGCAGGTCTTCGTCACCGGCACGGTCAAATTCTGATTTTCGATTATTGAGGGGAAAGGGGCGCCGCCGCGGCGCCCCTTTTTCTATTCGCAGAGCGGCGGCGCTCCGGTCGCGGCGACCATCCGTTCGCCGTCGATGACGATCGGGCTCGCGACGCCGTCGATCGAGGCGCCTTCGGGCCGAAAGCGCATCTCGCGCGCGATGACCTGCGGGTCGGCGAACACCTGCGCCAGATCGTGATCGGTCCCGCCGGCACGCCCTCGGCCTCGAGCGCGAGCGCCAGCGGCTGCGCGTCCCACCCCGCGATCTTCGCCGCGAGCAGCGGGATCAGTACGCCCCGGTTCGCGAGCCGCGCGGCATTGTTGACGAAACGCGGGTCGTCGGCCCATTCGGGCACGCCCAATATGCCGCACAGCTTGCGATATTGCCCGTCGTTGCCGACCGCAATCACCAGCTGGCCGTCGGCGGTCGCAAACACCTGGTAAGGCACGACATTGACATGGGCATTGCCCATCCGTTTCGGCACGACGCCGCTCGCGAGGTAATTGGCCGCCTGATTGGCGAGCACCGCGACCTGGCTGTCGAGCAAGGCCATATCGATATGCGCGCCCCCACCCTTGTCGTCGCCCGTGACGTCACGGCGTCGCAGCGCGGCGAGGATCGCGACCGCCGCATACATGCCGGTGAAGATATCGGCATAGGCGATCCCCGCCTTTTGCGGCCCCCCGTCGGGTTCGCCGGTCAGCGACATGAAACCGCTCATCGCCTGGACGATATAATCATATCCGGCGCGGTGGGCATAGGGTCCGGTCTGCCCGAACCCGGTGATCGAGCAGACGACGAGCCGCGGGAAATCGGAACGCAGCCGCGCGGGATCGAGCCCATATTTGACCAGCCCGCCGACCTTGTAATTCTCGATCACGACATCGGCATCGGCGAGCAGCGCGCGTACCTCCGCCTGCCCCTCGGCGCGCGCGATATCGATCGCAACGCTGCGCTTGCCGCGGTTGCAGCTGTGATAATAGGCCGCGCCCAGAGCTTCGCCGTGCGTTCCGGCGACGAAGGGCGGTCCCCATTCGCGCGTATCGTCGCCCGCGCCGGGCCGCTCGGCCTTGATCACCTCGGCGCCCAGGTCGGCGAGCAATTGCCCGCACCACGGCCCCGCGAGCACCCGAGCCAGTTCGACGACAAGGATGCCCTCCAGAGGTTTAGGCAAAGGCCGAAATGCCCGTTATCGCGCGGCCGAGGATCAGCGCATGAACGTCGTGCGTGCCCTCATAGGTGTTCACCGTTTCGAGATTCACCGCATGGCGGATCACATGATAATCGGCCGAAATGCCGTTGCCGCCGTGCATATCGCGCGCGATGCGGGCGATATCGAGCGCCTTGCCGCAGTTGTTGCGCTTGAGCAGGCTGATCGCGTCGGGGATCAGGCGGCCTTCGTCGATCAACCGGCCGACGCGCAGCGCCGCCTGCAACCCCAGAGCGATTTCGGTGAGCATATTGGCTAGCTTGAGCTGGACGATCTGGTTCGCCGCCAGCGGCCGCCCGAACTGCTTGCGCTCGCCGGTATAGTTGCGCGCCGCCTCATAGCAGAATTCGGCCGCGCCCATCGCACCCCAGCCGATGCCGTAACGCGCGCGGTTGAGGCAGCCGAACGGGCCTTTCAGCCCCGACACATGCGGCAAGAGCGCATCTTCGCCGACCTCGACCGAATCCATGACAATCTCGCCCGTCACCGATGCACGGAGGCTCACCTTGCCCTCGATTTTCGGCGCCGAAAGCCCCTTCATGCCCTTTTCGAGTATGAAGCCGCGAATCGCGCCGTCATGCGCGTCGGACTTCGCCCATACGACGAAGACGTCGGCGATCGGCGAATTGGTGATCCACATCTTCGCGCCCTTGAGGCGATAACCGCCTTCGACCTTCTCTGCGCGGGTGCGCATCCCGCCGGGGTCGCTACCCGCATCGGGTTCGGTCAGCCCGAAACAGCCGACGAGTTCGCCCGAGGTCAGCCCGGGCAGAAATTTGCGCTTCTGATCCTCGCTGCCATAGGCGTTGATCGGGTGGATCACGAGGCTGCTCTGCACCGAACAGGCCGACCGGTATCCCGAATCGATCCGCTCGACTTCGCGCGCGATCAGCCCGTAGCTGACATAATTGAGCCCCGCGCCGCCATATTCGGGATCGATCGTCGCGCCGAGCAGGCCGAGCGCGCCCATTTCGGACATGATCTCGCGGTCGAACCGCTCGTTGAGGAACGCCGAGGTCACGCGCGGCAACAGCGCGTCCGTCGCGTAAGACCGCGCGGTGTCGCGGACCATCCGCTCCTCGTCGCTGAGCTCGGCATCGAGCTGGAGGGGATCGAGCGGGTCGAGCGCTTCGATGCGCTGCGGATCGGCGAGGGCCATGGGTCTGCTTTCCTCAAGAAACGACCATCAGGACCGGGTCGTTACGGGGTCGGTTCGGCCGTTTTGCGGGCCATCGCGGCAGCGGTGCTGTCGCGCGGTTCCAATATCGCCGCCGTCTCGATCAGGTCAAGCGCGCGCCGCGCTTCATGATAGCGGCGCGCGGCGATCAGCCAGTCGCTCGCGACGTCCGATCCCGGCATCGCTTCAACCTCGGCAATCGCCAAGTCTGCCTGCCCCGCCCCGAGATAGCGACGCGCGCGATCGAGCCGTTCGGAGGCGCGCGGCGACTGGGTTCCTGCGGCGCGCACGACGAACAATTCGCCGAGTTCGCGGCGCAGCCCGGTCCACAGGCTGCCATTGTCGTCACCGCCGCGTCCGACGAGTTGCGGCGCCAGTGTGTCGAGTTCGGCGCGCAGCTGTTCGAGCGTCACCGGTTCGCGCGAGGTATCGATGATTGTCTTGACCGCGTTCGGCTGATCGTCGCCGAAGCGCAGCCGCAGCTGGGCATCGAGATAGCCGAGCGACAGGCCGCGATCGAGCGCGCGCCGCACGGCAAAGGCGACGAGCAATCCCTCGGCGCGCGATGCGTTGCCCGACGCCGATTCGGCCTCGAGCGTGATCCGCGAAAGCCGCTGTTCGAGTTCGGCGACGCGCGCAGTGAGCGCGTTCGCCCCGTCGATCGGCGCCACCACGAGCGGCTGGCCGCCAGTGCCCTTGGCTGCGCCGCCCGCGATCAGCACGGGCGCCGTCGCGGGCGTGCCGATCATCTTGGTTGTGGGGACATTTTCACCCGTCAGCCAGCGGTTCACCGCCCATCCGCCGCCGGCGATGCCGATCAGAAGCAGGAGGAAGGCACCAAGGGCGATAGCGCGGAACGATAGCCCCCTCGCCGGGACCACCTCGTCCGCTGCGGGCGAGGCGGTGTCGATGCTGTCGATTGCCATGTTTCTCTTTCGAACGACCCTATTTTGCACCCTTGTGCCACAAAGCACCGGCCTCTGCCAACATTGCCGCGTCGCTCGGCTGTCCCGCGATGGCGAGATCGCGCCATCCCTCGCCCCCTGCGGCAGCGACCGCAGAACTGATCGCAACGAGGGTCAAATGGCTGCGTGCGCCGCCGACCAGATCCGAAATGCGCTGCGCACCCCGTGCAGAATGCGCGAGCAAGATCGCGGGCGCAGCGATCAGCGTGGACCATTCCGTCGGCGGCGCTACCGGAGCGACCGCATAGCATGGCAGCGCGGTGATTGCCGCGCCGCGCGCGTCGAATTCCGACCGGTCTCGGCCGCAAAGCCATAATATCGTTCGGATATCATGTGACGCCATGTCATCAAGAAGCCGCTGAGCATCGGCCGATCCGGTCATGACAACCGTCAGTCGCGCGGCCTCGGCGGCGCGCGCGGTCGCGGCGCCGACGGCATAGACGGGCAGCGATGACAGCTTGGCAAGATCCGCGCCCGCGAGCGTCGCGGCGAAGGCGCTGGTCAGCAGCATCGCGTCGAAATTTTCGGCGTCGGGCACTGCCCATTCGAGCGCGCGCGCCGCAAAAAGCGGCATCGCGCGTGCATCAAGCCCCAGTTTTTTTGCTCGCTCGACCGTCGCCGCATTGCCCGGTTCGGGCCGTGTGACGATCAGCGGCAAGTCATCGGTCATGCCGCGAACAGGCTCCGGACGCTCTCGGGCGCCTCGCCGAGCAGGCGATGCGCCAGCGACGCCGCCGCGTCCGAATCGGTAACAAGAACGTGCCCGGCAGCATGTTCCGCGCCATTGTCGGAGAAAATCTCGGCATCGAGGCGCAGCGTGCCATCGTCCCGCCAATAAGCGTGCGCCGCGACGGGTGAGCGGCAATCGCCGCCGAGAGCCGCGAGGAAGGCGCGCTCTGCCGCGACGGCGCGATGCGTCGGGGGGTGGTCGATCGCCGCGAGCAAGGTCAGCGTGACCGCATCGTCGGTACGGCATTCGATACCGATCGCGCCCTGCGACGCCGCCGGAAGCAACAGGCTCGCTTCCTGCACGACGCCCACATCGTGCATCCCCAGCCGGTCCAGCCCCGCCGCCGCGAGCAGGGTCGCATCGGCGTCACCGCCGGCAATCTTTGCGAGCCGCGTCGCGACATTGCCGCGCAGCAGCACGGTTTCGAGGTCGGGGCGAATCCGCTTCACCTGCGCCGCGCGGCGCGGGCTGCTCGTCCCCAGCCGCGCGCCTTGCGGCAGGTCGGCGATCGTCGCGGCCGCAATCCCCTCGCGAACCACCAGCCGGTCGCGTGGATCGGCGCGTTCGAGCATCGCACCGAGGAAAAAACGCGCGTCGCGGATCGTTTCGACGTCCTTCAGTGAATGAACCGCGATATCGATCGTCCCCGCGTCAAGCGCCGCGTCGAGTTCGCGCGTCCACAGCGCTTTGCCGCCAACCTCGGCGAGCGCGCGATCCTGGATCCGGTCGCCGGTCGCGGTCATCGGCACGATTTCGAGCGCCGTCATATCGATGCCATGGCTGGCAATCAGCGCCGCAGCCGCCATATGCGCCTGAGCCATCGCGAGTGGCGAAGCCCGCGTACCGATACGAAACGGGTTTTCGGGGGTCGGAAGTTCAATCATCGGACCTGCTGCTAGCGCGGCTTGCCCTGCCGATAAAGGGGCGGGTAAAGGAACGCGCAATAATATGACCCTGATCCTCGGCCTTGAATCGAGCTGCGACGAAACCGCAGCAGCGCTTGTCGACAGCGAGCGGCGCATTTTGGCGCACCGCGTCGCCGGACAGGAAGCCGAGCACAGCCCCTATGGCGGCGTGGTTCCCGAAATCGCGGCGCGCGCGCATGTCGACCGGCTCGCGCCGATCGTCGAAGGCGTGCTCGCCGATGTCGGCGTGTCGCTTGCCGACGTCGATGCGATCGCCGCGACCGCGGGTCCCGGCCTGATCGGCGGCGTGATGGTCGGGCTCGTCACCGGCAAGGCGCTCGCGCATGCGGCGAACAAGCCGCTGATCGCGGTCAATCATCTCGAAGGCCATGCGCTGTCGCCGCGCCTCGCTGACCCCGACCTGGAATTTCCTTATCTGTTGCTGCTCGTCTCGGGCGGCCATTGCCAGTTGCTGCTCGTCAGGGGCGTCGGCGACTACCGCCGCCTTGCCACCACGATCGACGACGCCGCGGGCGAAGCGTTCGACAAGACCGCGAAGCTGCTCGGGCTTGGCTATCCCGGCGGCCCCGCAGTCGAACGCATCGCAAAGGACGGCAATCCGCTTGCGGTGCCGCTGCCGCGTCCGCTCGTCGGCAGCGCCGAACCGCATTTCTCCTTCGCCGGGCTCAAAAGCGCGGTCGCGCGCGCCGCCGCAAGCGGACAGCACAGCATCCCCGACCTCGCGGCCTCGTTCCAGCAGGCGGTCGTCGACTGCCTCGTCGACCGAAGCAACATCGCGCTCGCCGCCTGCCCCGATGCCACGGCCTTCGTCGTCGCGGGCGGGGTCGCCGCCAATGGCGCGATCCGCTCCGCGCTGACCGCGCTCGCCGCGCGCTTCGGCAAACTCTTCGTCGCCCCTCCGCTTTGGCTCTGCACCGACAATGGCGCGATGATCGCCTGGGCGGGCGCCGAACGCTTTGCGGCGGGCCTGACCGACGATCTCGGCGTCGCAGCGCGCCCGCGCTGGCCGCTCGATCCCGACGCCGAAGCGGTGCGTGGGGCGGGAGTGAAAGCATGACGCCATATGCCAAATTCGGCGTGATCGGCGGCGGCGCCTGGGGCACCGCACTCGCGCAGCTTGTCGCCGCCGACGGCGCCCCCGTTCGTCTGTGGGCGCGCGAGGAGGATGTCGTCGCGGCGGTCAATGCCGATCATCGCAATCCGGTCTTCCTGCCCGGCGCCGCGCTGTCGCCATCGCTGACTGCCACCGCCAACCTCGCCGACATGGCCGACCTCGACGCCCTGCTGGTCGTCGTGCCTGTGCCGTTCCTGCGCGCCGTGCTCGCCGAACTCCCGGCGGGCGACGCGCCGCTGATCTTCTGCAGCAAGGGCATGGAGGCGGGGAGTTTCGCCTTTCCAATCGACATGGCGCGCGACCTCGCGCCGTCGCGCCCGCACGCGGTCCTTTCAGGCCCGACCTTTGCGCACGAGGTCGCCGCGGGCCTTCCGACCGCGATAACCCTCGCCGCCGCCGATACCGACCTCGCCGCCGGGATCGCTCGCGCGCTCGCGCGGCCGCATTTCCGCCCTTATGTCTCGACGGACGTCGTCGGCGCCGAGATCGGCGGCGCGGTCAAGAATATCCTCGCGATCGCGTGCGGCATCGTTGACGGCGCCGGGCTTGGGCTCAACGCCCGCGCGGCGTTGATCAGCCGCGGCTTTGCCGAAATGACTCGGTTCGGTCTCTCACGCGGGGCGCAGGCCGAAACGCTCGCGGGGCTTGCCGGGCTCGGCGACCTCGTCCTCACCTGCACCTCATCGAACTCGCGCAATTTTACACTCGGCCAAGGCCTCGGTCGCGGCGAGCCGGCCGAAGCGCTGATGGCTGACCGCCGCACCGTTGCCGAAGGCGCGTTCAGCGCGCCGGTCGTCGCCGCCGCCGCGCGTGCCGACGGCATCGACATGCCGATCACCGATACCGTGGCGCGACTCGTCGCCGGCGAAACGCGCGTCGCCGAAGCCATTCAGGCCTTGCTCAGCCGACCACTGCGATCCGAAGGGCGATGAAATGTTTCGATCGATTGCCTGCACTCCCCCGCCGCGCTAGACTGCGCTCCGGGGAGCAGCAGAAGGGGCGCGAGGCTTGAGCCAAACCGACAGCGCAGCCGCGCCCTCCTCGACCCCCGCGTCCCCCGCCGTGCCTTCGGGGGATGCGGACACCGCCGCGCTTGCCAAGGGCGGCCGCACCAATTTCTTCGGCTTCATCCTCCGTCTCGTCGCCCGCCTGCCCTTCCTCTATGTGGCGGGCCGCTGGTACGGGCCCGAAGCGGTCGGGCGTTTCGCCTTTGCCGTGCTGGTTATCGAACTCGTCGCGCAGCTCGCGACGCTGGGCCTGAAACGCGGCCTCGCCGAACAATTGAGCGCACCCGGCGCCGATCATCGCACCGTCGTCTGGGACGGCATGTTCGTCGCCTTGCTCGCCTCTGCGACCGGCTCGGCGCTGCTCTTCCTCTTTCCGCAGCTCATGTATCCCGCCGGCGGGGTCGACAGCACCGACCGCTGGATGGCGCTGCTCGTCTTCGCGATCGCGGGCACCGATATCGCGCTCGCCGCCTGCGCGTATAAATTCGACATCGGCGCGACCGTCCGCGCTCGCGCGGTCGTCGAACCATGGGTGATCAGCATCGCCGCCGCGGGATTCTGGTTTGTCTCGGTACGCGACGGCCTGATGCTCTCCTATGCCGCCGCGATGGTCGGCGCCTTCCTCACCGCGCTAGTCCCGATGCTGCGCCATTATGGCGGGCCGCACGGCTGGCAACCGCATCCCGCGCATCTGATCGCAGTTGCGCGGCGCAACGCGCCGCTCGCCGCCGCCGACGCGATCGAATGGGGCACGCGCCGCCTCGACCTCTTCATCCTCGGCCAGTTCACCTCGCCGACGATCTACGGCATCTATTATATGGCGCAGCAGGTCGCGTCGCTGCCGCAGAAGCTCAAGACCAGCTTCGAGCCGATCCTCGGCCCCGTGATCACGCGCAACCTCGCCGATAACCGGCTTGCCGCCGTGGCCGCGCAAGTGAGCCAGGTTGGTTTCTGGATCATCGCCGCACAGGCCGGCGTCGCGCTCGCGCTCGGGATCCCCGGTGAGGCGGTGATGGGCCTCGTCGGCCCCGAATTCGTCAGCGGCACCGCTGCGCTTGCCTTCTTGCTCGCCGCCGAGGTCGTAGCCGCCACCGCGGTCGTCAGCGAGGCCGCGCTCGTCTATGTCGCGCGCCACCGCAATTTGCTGATCAGCATCGCGACCCTCGCGTTGCAGGCGGGGCTCAGCGTCGCGCTGATCCTGATCGCCAAATCGATGGGCCTGCCGCCGATCACTTACGCGGGCGCGGTCGCGCTCGCGCTGATGCTCGCGCTCGGCTTCGCCTCGCTGGTCAAGGCGCGCCTGCTCGCGCGCATCTTGGGTGCACCGGTGAACAGCCTGCGCTGGGCGCTCGTCTGGGCAACCGCGGGCGCGACGGTGCTCGGCTATGGCGCGACGCAACTTCCCGAATGGGCCGAGCTCTTGATCGGCGTCCCCTTCATCCTCGGCGTCTATGCCTGGCTGATCTGGACGCGCGGCTTCGGACCCGCCGACCGGGCACTGTTCAAGAAACACCCCGAGACGGGCGAACCCGCGAGCGCCTGAACTTTATTCGACCGCCTTCTGCGCCGCGTCGCCGACGTCCTGTGCGGCATCGCCGACCTTTTGCGCCGCCTCGGTGATCGCGCCGGTTTCGGTCTTTTCGTTGGCGAGGAACTGGAACGCGACAAAGCCCGCGACCGCGATCAGCACGAGCAGGATCAGGCCAAAGCCCAACCCACCGCCGCGCCGCGGTTCGCGGTCGATGATCGTCGTCGTGTGTGTCGTCCCGTCGGGCGCGCGCGTTTCGTGAATCTCGTCGGCCATAAAGCCTCCTATTGCTGATGGCGCATAGGACGCTTCGGACCAGGGAAGGTTCCTATGCGAGGCGTGCCGCAACGATGGCCTTGAGGTCGGTCTGCGCACGCGGGCCGACCTGCGCGATGATTTCGCGCGCGCAAATGGCGCCCATCGTCAGGCAACCCTTGATCGGGCGGCCTTCGGCGAGACCCGACAGAAATCCGGCCGCGAACAGGTCGCCCGCGCCGGTCGTGTCGACCACCGTTTCGATCGGTTCGGCGCCGACTTCGGTGCGCTCGCCGCCCTGAAGCGCGATCGCACCGTGCGAGCCGCGCGTGACGATCAGCAGCGGCACCTGCGGCGCGATCTTCGCGACCGCCGCTTCGAAATCCTCGGTTTCGGCAAGCGCGCAAATTTCGACCTCGTTCGCGAACAGGATATCGAACAGCCCCTCGGCGATCAGCCTGCGGAAATCCTCGCCGTGGCGGTCGATGATAAAGGCGTCCGAGAGCGTGAAGGCGACCTTGCGCCCCGCCGCACGCGACACGTCGATCGCGCGCCGCATCGCTGCGCGCGACAGCTCCGGATCCCACAGATAGCCTTCGAGATAGAGGATTTCGCTGTCTGCGATCCACGCCTCGTCGATCATGCGCTGATCGAGCAAGTGGCTTGCGCCGAGGAAGGTGTTCATCGTGCGCTGGCCGTCGGGGGTGACGAGGATCAGGCAGCGCGCGGTCGGCGCGCCTTCGCTGAGCGCCGGGGTTTCATAGGCAACGCCGAGCGCGCGCAGGTCGTGCGTGAAGACATGGCCGAGCTGGTCGTCGGCGACCTGGCCGATGAAGGCGCAGCGTTCGCCGAGCGCGGCCATGCCCGCGAGCGTGTTGGCGGCCGACCCGCCCGACACTTCGACCGCGGGCCCCATTGCCGCATAGAGGCGTTCGGCTTCCTCGGCGTCGATCAGCCGCATCGATCCCTTGGTCAGACCTTCGGCAGTGATCAGCGCATCGTCGGCGCGGGCAAGAACGTCGACGATGGCGTTGCCGATGGCGACAACGTCGAAACGGGCGGTGGAGGCCATGAAATATCCTGTGATGTGTGGAAAAAGCTGCCGGGCGCCTTAGGCGGCGGCGCGCGCCAAGGCAAGCATAACGCTTGACCCGCGCCCGCCCGCCCACCATCCCTTCGCCCATGGCCCGCGCCGTTCACGCTTTCCTCCTCGCACTCAGGGACTTGCCCAACCCGCGCGTGCTGCGCGTGCTGGCGCAGAGCCTCGCGCTCACGCTCCTGCTGCTCGCCGTCTCGGGTGCCGCGCTCTTCTTCGCGGCGCGCTGGGCGCTCGCGCACTGGCAATGGCTGGGCGTGGCCGAACGCGACATGGCGGGGGTGCTGATCGTCCTCGCGATCGTCGCCGGCAGCTGGCTGCTGTTTCGCGCCGTCGCGATTGTCGTCGTCGGGCTGTTCGCCGACGGCATCGTCGCCGATGTCGAAGGACGCCATTATCCCGCCGCGGCGGCACAGGCGGTCGATGTCGGCTGGCGCCAGAATATCCGCCTCGCGCTCGCGTCGCTGGTGCGGCTGATCGGCGGCAACCTGCTGGCGCTGCCGATTTATCTCGTGCTGCTCGTCACCGGGATCGGCACCCCGATCTTCGCGCTGATCGTCAATGCGCTGCTGCTCGGCCGCGATCTCGAGGCGATGGTTCTCGCCCGCCATCCGGACCGGCCGCGGCTCGACCGGCCGGCGCGCTGGTCGATGGGGCTGCTGTCTGCCGCAAGCTTCGTGGTGCCCATCGCCAATCTGTTGGCGCCGATATTGAGCGCGGCTATGGCCGTCCACATGCTGCATCTGCGCAATGGGGACCAGAAAAGATGATCGAAAACCGCCGTCTGGCCGCGATTGCGGGCCTTGCTTTGACGCTCGGCGCGTGCGCGGGCCCCGCGATCCCGCGGCCATCGACACCCCCGCCAGCCCTGCCGCAACCAGCGACGGTCGTAAGGCCCGTTCAGAACAACGCGCTGATCGGCAACAGCGCCGATGCAATCGGCCGCATGTTCGGCAAGCCGCGTCTCGACGTCACCGAGGGCGCCGGGCGCAAGTTGCAATTTGCCGGATCGAACTGCACCCTCGACGTCTATTTCTACGCCCCGCGCGCAGGCGCCAACCCCGTTGCAACGCATGTCGACGCACGCACGCCCGACGGCCGCAACGCCGAAGTGAACAGCTGCGCCCAGTCACTCCAGCGCTAAAAGGATCCTCCCTGTCGGGCAGCGATGGGGAGGATTAGCGGCGTCATGACGCCAGTTCGGCGAGCGCCCATCGCGCGGCGTCGGCCACCATCGGCAATTCATCTTCGGCCAGCTGCGTTAGCACGGGCACGAAGCGCGCATCGCCGCTGTTTCCGGCTGCAATCGCCGCATTGCGCACCATGCGTCCGCGCCCGATGCGCTTGATCGGCGACCCTGCGAAGACCTGCCGGAAACCGGCATCGTCGAGCGCGAGCAGGTCCGAAATAGAGGGGGCAACGAGTTCGGCGCGCGGCAGGAAGGCGCGATGGGCGTGCGCGGTATCGGCGAATTTGTTCCACGGACAAACGGCAAGGCAATCGTCGCAGCCATACACGCGATTGCCGATCCCGCGCCTGAGATCGACCGGGATCGGCCCGTCATGCTCGATCGTGAGGTACGAAATGCAGCGCCGCGCATCGAGCCGGTACGGCGCGGGAAATGCCTGCGTCGGGCACGCATCCTGGCACGCCGAACAGCTGCCGCAGGTGTCGCGCCCGGGCTTGCTCGGCGCGAGATCGAGCGTCGTGTAGATCGCACCGAGGAACAGCCAGCTGCCGTGATCGCGGCTGACGAGATTGGTGTGCTTTCCCTGCCAGCCGAGCCCCGCCGCCGCCGACAGCGGCTTTTCCATCACCGGCGCGGTGTCGACGAACACCTTGACCTCGGCGTCCTTCACCTCGGCAACGAGCCAGCGCGCGACCGCCTTCAGCGCCTTTTTGACGACGTCATGATAATCGCCGCCCTGCGCATAGACCGAAATGCGCCCGCGTTCGGGATGCTCGGCCAAGGCGAGCGGATCGTGCGCGGGGGCATAGCTCATGCCGAGCGCGATCACCGATTTGACCTCGGGCCACAGCCCCTTGGGCGATCCGCGCTGCGCGGCGCGGCTTTCCATCCAGATCATGTCGCCGTGGCGCCCTTCGGCGAGCCACTGGTTCAGCCGCGCCGCGGTTTGCGGCGCGGCGTCGGCCTGCGCGATCCCGAACGCCGCGAACCCATGCGCGCGCGCGACGGCTTCGAGGCGGTCTTCGAGCGAAGGGGTTTCAAGAGGCAAGGCTTCGGCAACCATTGGCGCTCTATACGCGAGCGGCCTCGCCGTGCCATAGCTAGCATGGCGGATGATTGGGGACCCGGGTTTGAACGATTTCAGCGTCGAGGCGAATGGCCTCACCAAATATTTCGGCGATTACAAGGCGGTCGATCATGTCAGCCTCGCGGTGCCGACGGGCAGCATCTATGGCGTGCTCGGCCCCAATGGTGCGGGCAAGACGACCAGCCTGCGCATGACGCTGGGCATCATCGACCCCGATGAGGGGACAAGCCGCCTGTTCGGCGGGCAGCGACCGCAGGCGGTGCGCAATCGCATCGGTTATCTTCCCGAGGAGCGCGGGCTTTATCCGGGGATGAAGGCGCGCGAGGCGATCGCCTTCATGGGCGCGCTGCGCGGGCTCGACTGGTCCGAAGGGCGCCGCCGCGCGGCCGGATTCATGACCGAACTTGGGCTCGAACGGGTGATCGACACCAAGATCCGCAAAATGTCCAAAGGTATGGCGCAGATGGTCCAGCTGATCGGCTCGATCGTCCACGCCCCCGACCTCATCGTTCTCGACGAACCCTTCTCGGGGCTCGACCCGGTCAACCAGGAGCGGCTCGAAATGCTCGTCCGGCGCGAGCAGAGCCGCGGCGCGACGATTCTCTTTTCGACGCATGTCATGGCGCATGCCGAACGCCTCTGCGACCGGATCGCGATCATCGCGCGCTCGGCGCGCCGCTTCGAGGGCACCGTCGACGACGCGCGCGCGCTGCTGCCGATGCAGGTGCGCTACACGCCGCGGACCGCGGGCGATCCCGCCACGGTGGCCGCCAACCTGCCCGCCGGCGCGGAACTGCGCGGCGACGCCTGGCATTTCGCGATCGAGGACGCCGACGTCGAACCGTTGCTCGCACGCATCACCGCGAGCGGTCATGGCGTCACCGGCCTGTCGATCAGCCGCCCGGCGCTCCACGATGCGTTCGTGCATATCGTCCGCCAGGTCGATGCGGGGTTCGACGCCGACGCCACCGAAGATGCGGTCGAGGAGGCCAGCGCATGACCCCGTTTATTCGCAGCATGTTCGTTGTAGCGCGGCGCGACTTTCTCGCGATCGTCGCGACCCCGACCTTCCTTCTCTTTTTGCTCGCCCCGCTGTTCATGGTCGGCATGGGCCTCGCCGGCGGCATGGGCGCATCGCAGCTTGCCGATAGCGCGCGCGGCGCCGGGCGGATCGTTGTCGTCGCCGAAGCCGCCGACGTCGAAGCGTTGCAGGCGGCTGACCGCCGCCTTCGCGACGCCTTTACGCGCCGCGAGGCCCCACCCCCGCTCGAATATCGGATCGCCGGACCAGACGCACCCGACCCGCTCGCCATCACGCGCGAAAAGGGTACCGACACCTATGCGGTGATGAGCGGCGAACTCGAACGTCCGCGCATCGTCGAGCGCAATGCCGAGGGCAGCTCGGGCCGCTACCTTGCCCTGCTCGCAAACCAGGTGCTGCGCGACCGCGCCGCTGGCGACGTCGCGCCCGTGAAGCCCCGCTTCGAAAGTATCCAGCGCGGCGGCGCCAGCATCGCGGTGCAACAGTCGATGGGTTTTGGCGCGGTGTTCATCATCTTCCTCCTGACCCTGCTCCTGGCGGGGCAGACGGTGAGTTCGCTCGCCGAGGAAAAGGGTAACAAGGTGATCGAAATCCTGGCCGCCGCCGTCCCGCTCGAAAGCGTCTTCCTTGGCAAGTTGCTCGGATTCCTCGGCGTTGCGATGCTTTTCATCGCCTTCTGGATCACGATGGCGATGGGAGGCGGATTGATCGCCGCGATGCTTTCGGACCCGGCGACGCTCTCCGCCGCGGACGGAGCGGGCAAGGCGGTCGCCGCCCTGGCGTCGACCCCCGCGACGGGATGGCCCTTCTTCCTCGGCATCGGCTTCGTCTATTTCATCCTCTCGTTCCTGCTTC
The DNA here is from genome assembly GCF_000803645.1 of Sphingopyxis fribergensis. Lineage (NCBI taxonomy): Bacteria > Pseudomonadati > Pseudomonadota > Alphaproteobacteria > Sphingomonadales > Sphingopyxidaceae > Sphingopyxis > Sphingopyxis fribergensis. Next base: position 4,362,003 of record NZ_CP009122.1, read on the forward strand.
TCGGCGCCGTCTTCCTCGGCGTCGGCGCGCAGGCGGGCACGGTTCGCGAAATCCAGATGCTCAGCCTGCCGATCACGATCTTCCAGGTCGGCATGTTCAGCCTGTCGACCGCCGCCGCGAGCGCGCCGGGCAGCGGCCTTGCGAGCTTCGCGCAGATATTCCCCTTCTCTTCGCCGCTCGCAATGGCGGCGCGCGCCGCGACCGACGATGCCAAGGCGGTTCATCTGCTCGCGCTCGGCTGGCAGGCAATCTGGGTCGCGCTCGTCATCTTCCTGTCGGTGCGGCTGTTCCGCGCGGGGGTGCTCAGCGGCGGCGGCAACTGGAAATTCTGGCGGCTGGAAAAGAAAGCGTAAGGCGCGCTGCGACGTCCCTCCGCTTCTATTGACAAAGTTGTGAATAGTGGCATTCTGCAACCTAATCGGCCGCGTCAGACGGCCGTTCAGAGGAGCAGCCCATGGCCACCCAGATTCGCACCGCGCCCGAAAGCACCGACCCGCTCGACCCCAATCCCCTCGATGTCAGCCGCGCCGAGCTCTGGAGCGAAGACCGCTGGCAGGAACCGATGCGCCAGCTGCGCGCCAAGGCACCCATTTATCGCTGCGAAGATTCGAAATTCGGCCCCTATTGGTCGGTGACGACGTATAAGCCGATCCAGCATATCGAGGCGCTGCCCAAAATTTTCTCCTCGTCGTGGGAGTATGGCGGAATCACCGTCGCCGGTGACGGCATCGAACATCTGAAAGAGGGCGAAATGCCGATGCCGATGTTCATTGCGATGGACCCGCCCCAGCACACCGCCCAACGCCGCACTGTCGCCCCCGCATTCGGTCCATCCGAAATCGAACGCATGCGCGCCGACACACAGGCCCGCACCGCGGCGTTGATCGACACGCTACCGATCGGCGAAACCTTCGACTGGGTCGAACGGCTGTCGATCGAACTCACCACCGACATGCTCGCGATCCTGTTCGATTTTCCGTGGGAAGAGCGCCACCGGCTCACCGGCTGGTCCGACGCGCTCGGCGACATCGAAAGCTTCGACACGCTCGAAAAGCGTCAGATGCGACTCGCCAAGGCGTTCGAGATGGGCGCCGCCTTCAAGCAATTGTGGGATGCAAAGGCGCAAAACCCCGGCGAGCACGACCTGATTTCAATCATGCTCCAGTCCGACGCGATGAAGCATATGAGCGAGAATGAGTTCATGGGGAACCTCATCCTGCTTATCGTCGGCGGCAATGACACGACGCGCAATTCGATGTCGGCCTATGCCTATGGCCTCCACAAATTCCCCGAGGAACGCGCGAAACTCGAGACAAATCACGATCCCGAACTCGCCGTCAACGCGATGCACGAAATCCTGCGCTGGCAGACCCCGCTTGCACATATGCGCCGCACCGCGACCGAGGACATCGAGCTGTTCGGGCACGAGATCAAGGCGCGCGACAAGATCGCCTTGTGGTACGCCTCGGCGAACCGGGACGAGAGCGTGTTTCCCGATGGCGACCGCATTATCGTCGACCGCGAAAATGCGCGGCGCCACCTCGCCTTCGGCTATGGCATCCATCGCTGCGTCGGCGCCCGCGTTGCCGAACTGCAGCTCACGACCCTCATCTCCGAAATGCAACGCCGCCGCCTTCGCGTGAACGTCCTCGCCGAACCCGAGCGCGTGCACGCAAGTTTTGTCCACGGCTATCGTCACATGCCGGTACAATTGGAGAAATATTGACGCGCCGCTGTAACCCTTTGGCATAGGCGCACGTATCGAGGATATGATCGAACGTCGTTACATCCTTGGCGGACTTGCCCTCGGCGGCGCCATCATCGGCGCGCCGATGCTCTTCGCCAAATCATCGCGTCCGAAGGCGCAGCCCGGCTGGCAATTGTCCGACGCCGAATGGAAAAAACGCCTTTCGCCACTGCAATATCGCGTGCTTCGCGAAGCCGCGACCGAACGCCCCTTCACCAGCCCGCTCGACAAGGAAAAGCGCGCCGGCATTTTCGACTGCGCGGGCTGCGCACTGCCGCTCTATTCAAGCCGAACCAAGTTCGACAGCGGCACCGGCTGGCCCAGCTTCTGGGCCCCGCTGAAAGGCGGAATCGGCACGTCAACCGACCATGATCTGGGCTATGCGCGTACCGAAGTGCATTGCAAACGCTGCGGCGGTCATCTGGGCCATGTCTTCGACGACGGGCCCAAGCCGACGGGCAAGCGTTACTGCATGAACGGCGCGGCGCTGCGCTTCCGTCCGGCCTGACGCTTCCTACTCGGGCTTCACCCGCCACACCGACAGCCCGGCGCGCGATGCGATCGGCACCGCTTCGAGCCACGCCGGCGGTGTTCCGGCGTAAAGCTCTGCCGCAAGTCCATCGTTCCGTGCTCGGCGATATTTGGAAAAATCATTGGCGGTGCTGCAAATGACGATCAGCGTCGCCTTCTGCTTGCGAACCAGCGCCTCGGCCTGACTGGGATCGCCAACAAAGACGCGGATCGTATCGGCCATCGCCTCCTTGTTGCGGTGATGCGGGGTCGCAACCAGGCTGTGGCGCGTCCAGAAAAGAACCGGCGCCCCCAGGTCGATCGGCGTGAGGATCGTCGTCGTCGGCAATTTGCCGAGCCCGACGATAGCAGCCTGGTCGAGGCAATTCGCCGCATAGGGATTGGCGGCCTCCGCCGCCACGGTCCTTTCCGCCTCGTCTTTCAGCGAAGGGACGGCGACCTCGAGTGCCCCCACGACCGCCATGCTGCCGAGCAGCGGCAGGGTCAGCGCGGCCAGCACCGATGCGAGGATGCGCGGCACGGTCGACGCGATCGTCCGCGCCCGCGCCCAGGCGCGGAGGCCCAGCCAGGCGCAGCCGGGCAATGCGAAAAGATGCGCGGTCGACGCGCTTCGCAGGACGAATAGCGACAAGGCAGCCGCCCCGATCAAGGCGACGATGATCGTAGCCCAGTTCCGGCGGTCTTCGGCCGTGGCGCAGCCCCGCCACGCGAAAAACGCCCCCGCCAGACCGACGAGCGACGGCAGAATTACGTGGATCGCATCTTGGGGTTTCGACACCCACAAGGGCTGGCCTTCGAGGACGTGGCGGTACCAATATTTCACGACGATCGGGTCGAGCGTGGCAAAGGGGCCGTTCGCGCATCGCGGTTCGGTCCACACCAGCGCCCCCGCCGCCGACGCGCCCGCCAGCCCGAGCAGCAGAAAACGGACCCACGGCTGACCCGGGTTAGCCCGCGCCGCCGCGAAAACGACAGCACCGGCGGCGGCGAACGCCGCCATATAGGGCACCGAAAGCGAATCGCACCAATTGCCGAGCAGGCCCGCGGGGCCGCGCGTCGCAAACTGGAGCAGCAAGGCGCCTCCGGCGAGCGCGCCCATGTAACCGCAGAGCCGCGCGCGGTCTTCGGCCCGGCCGTAGAGCGCCCAGCGCAGCGCGGCGAGCCCCGCAAACAGCGCGACGATCGGCAAGCCTTCGATCGATATCGCGAGCAATGCCGCGGCGAAAAATCCGCCGAGCAGGCCCGCCCACCAGCTTGCAGGGCGAAGCGCCTGCGCCATGATCAGCATCGCGAAAAATATCTGCCAGCCGTGATGATCGACCCGAAGCGGGCGGAACTGCACCAATATATAACCCGACATGATCAGGAAGAGCGGCACGACATAGGCGATCCGCCGGTCCGATAGACCGCGGTAGCCAACAACGCAGGCGACGCTGAGCGCCGCGCCGAGCATCGGCGGCCACAGCGCCATCACGATCCGTTCGGCCATGACCTGCCCGAACAACGGCTTCAGCAACAAAATGCCCGCAGCCAGCGGCGCGTCGACGATCCGCGACCAGTGCATCAGCACCCCGCCACCCGCCGGGTTGACGCGATATTGCGACAGGTCCCACCAGCTTTGTCCGGCGAGAAGGTCGCGCACCTGCGCCATGCGCATCGCGTCGTCGGTATCCGACAGGTCGAGCACACCAATCGCGTGCCATTTGGAGATGATGGCGACGAAGCTCATCGCGCCCCAGATGATCAGCGCGATCCGTACCGGGGTGAACCACAGACTCAGCACGATGCCGTCCGCCGAGGAGGCGCGAACCGGCGCCTCTGCCCCCGCAGGCGGCGCGGAGGCGTCGCTCATGCCGCCGCAGCCCGGAAGACGATATGGCGGCGCAGCAAATAGGTGGTCTGGAAGCTGACGACGATCGCCGCGAGCTTGGCCAGTCGCGGATCAAGCCCGAGCGCGCTGCCGCCGCCGACGATCGCCGTGGTGACCGCCAGCCCGACGAGCGCCGATCCAACGAAGAGCAGTTTCTGGCGATGGCGTTCACCCGTGCCGCGTGCTGCGGCGCCGTCGGCAAAGACAAGCCGGCTCGACACCATCCAGTGCACCAGAATCCCGGCGCAATAGCCGGTTGCAGAGGCCATGACCGGCGACATGCCGGCGTCGAGCAGCAGCAGAAACAGCCCTGCATCGCTGCCGAGCGCGAGCCCGCTCGCGAGCAGATAGTTCAGCCAGCGAATCTCGCCGCGTCGCACCGAGCCGATCAATTTTTTGACTGGAAGCATGGCGCCGATCCCCCCGGCCAACGCCTCAGGCGGCCTTCGCCACGCGCGTGGGCACTTCGCGAACCGAAGCCAGCGCGGCCTGTTCGCCCTCGGTGCCGCTTTCATGATATTCGGCATCCTCGTTGACGCCCCAGATATCATAGAGTTTTTCGCCGGCGACGATGTTGCGTACCGTCAGCATCGCGGTCATCATCGCATGATCCTGGTTGTTATAGCGATGCATGCCGTTGCGCCCGACCATGTGCAGCGTCGGATAACGCGCCTCGAGCTCGCTACGCATCGTCTCGACATGCTTGGCATAATCATCGTCATAGACCGGATAGGCTTTTTCCTGCCGCACCACGGCGCCGCCTACGACATCTTCGGGATCGCACAGGCCCAGGATTTCCATTTCCCTCGTCGCGAGCGCGACCAGCTGCTCGTCGCTCGCCGCCCAGAGCCCGTCGCCCTCGAAACAGAAATATTCGAGGCCGACGCACGCGAGTTCGGGGTCGGGCACCATTTCGGGCGACCAGCTGCGGAAATTCTGCACCCGGCCGACCTGAACCTTGCTGTCGTGGATATAGATCCAATTGTCGGGGAACAGGTCTTCGGAGCGGATCTTGAGCGCGACGGTCAGGAAGTCGCGGTATTTGAGGTTCGGGGCGGCGTTCAGCGCGCACGCCGGCAGCGGATGGATGCGCGCCGCGAGCTCGCGCATCGGCGCCGAGCTGATCACATGCCCCGCATCGATCACGACATCGCCGTCGGGTCCGGTCGCTGTCATCCGCCAGCGGCCGCTCATCTGATCCTGCGTCAGCTGCTTGAAGCTGTGCCCCATCAAAACATGGTTGCCGCCCGCGACGACCTTGTCGCGCGCCGCATCCCACATCATGCCGGGGCCGAGCCGCGGATAGCGGAAGGTTTCGAGCAGGGTCTTGGTCGCCATGCCGTCGTTCGGGCGCTTGTTGAGCCCAAGGCTGCGTTTCAGCCCGTCGATGACCGCGCCGCCGAGCGAAAGCCCCTTGATGCGCTGCGCCGCCCAGTCGGCCGACATTTCGTCGCACGGCATGCCCCACACCTTCTCGGTATAGGTCTTGAAAAAGATCGAATAGAGCTTCCGCCCGAACTGGTTGATCGTCCAGTCCTCGAAACTGCGCACCTTCCTGTTCGGAAACAGCTTCGCCTGCGCATAGCTCACCATGCACAGCGTCGAACGAAAGATGCCAAGGTTCCAAAGCGCCTCGAACGCGCGCAGCGGATAGCTATAGAATTTGCCCTCATAATAGATGCGGCTCATCCGCGGGCGCTCAATGAAATCGTCGGGCAGGATCTCGTTCCACAGGTCTACGACTTCGCGGCTCTTCGAAAAGAAGCGATGCCCGCCGATATCGAAACGAAAGCCCTCATGCTCGACCGTGCGGCTGATTCCGCCGACATAGGTCGGATCCTTTTCGATCACCGTTACGCTGTAACCCTGCTGCGTCAGCTGGTACGCGGCGGTCAATCCCGCCGGGCCCGCGCCGATGATGGCGACGTCGGCACTCGTCGGGCGGCTTTTCGAACCAAAAGCTTCGGACATTATGATGTTTCCCCACAGGCAAATTCTTGCTCGCTACCCCTGTGGCCAATCATGGATAAAAAGTGGTTAACACCGCTTCGGTATTCTGCCGGAAACGCGGCTTCCCGCCTTGGGACGCGGCGCGTTTTGCTGTAAAACCATTCTGGCCAAGGAGGCGCACGGCATGGCAGGCGGTCTGGCAATCATATTGAGCGGCGGCGGCGCGAAAGGCGCGTTTCAGGTCGGCGTCGTCCACGAACTCGTCGTCAATCGCGGCGTCCGGCTCGATATCGTCGCCGGCGTGTCGACCGGCGCGATCCAGGCGCTCGGGGTGGCGCAGGACGATGTGCCGGGGCTGCTCGACGCCTGGCTCGGCATCCGCGGCAACAGCTCGATCTACAAGGAGCGACCGCTCGGCGTTATTGGCGGGCTGCTCGGCGAGGATGCGCTCTACGACACCGCGCCGCTCAAGCGGCTGCTCAAGGGGTTCGCGAACGACGCAAAGCTGCGCGCGAGCGGGCGCAAGCTACTCCTCGGCGTCGTCAATCTCGGCACCGGCACCTTTCGCAGCATCGACGAGAGCGTGCCCGGCATCCACAATTGGGTCTATGCCAGCTGCGCGATGCCGCTCTTCTTCGATCCGCTGAAAACGCGCGCGAGCGACGGCACCGAGGAACAATGGGTCGACGGCGGGGTGCGCGACGTGACCCCGCTCAGCGCCGCGCTCGAAATGAACCCGCGCGGGGTGATCGCGGTGCGCGCCTCCCCCGCGCCACATCCGGGCCCGGTGCGCACCTTCCCCAACCTCATCAAGATCGGGCTGCGCGCGGTCGATATCCTCCAGTCCGAAGTATCGGCGAACGACCTTGCCGGCGCGGCGTTGATCAACGACCTGATCGCCGCGCGCGAGGGTCAGCTTCGTGCGCTGCAAAGCGAAGGCATCGGCGGCGCGCAGGCCGCGCGCATCCTCCGCCCGCTCGACGTCCAGATCGCGCGCTATCGCTTCGCGCCGATCCGCATCATCGAGCCCGAGGAAGAGGTTGCCGAAACACTCGAATTCAACCCCGCGAAAATCCGCGCAGCGATCGATGCGGGGCGAAGGGCGGTCGACCGCGAATGGGACGCGCTGGAGCCGCTGCTAAGCTGATATTGATCAACGACCGACACAGCCGGGAGCGCCGCGCCCACGCCCCTCTGAAGATTCCGGAATTCCCGGCGAATCTGTCAATTCGGCGCGCGCGTCTTGAAATGCGAAGGATTGACGTTGTCCTCGGCCGCCAGTTTCCGCCAGCGATCGAAACGCTCAGTCGTCAATTTGCCCTCGCCAATCGCCGCCCGGACGGCACAGCCTGGCTCGACACCATGCGCGCAGTCGGAAAAGCGGCAATGTTGCGCCACAACGATAAAATCGTCGAAAACTTCCGATATTCCGGTGGCCGCGTCGGACAGTTGCAGCTCGCGCATACCGGGCGTGTCGAGCAGCCAGCCGCCTCCATCGAGTCGATGCATCTCGCGCACCGTGGTCGTGTGGCGACCGGTACCGTCGCGGGCGCGGATCGCTTGAGTGGCGATGCTGTCCGATCCGCGCAGAGTGTTTACGAGCGTCGATTTCCCGACGCCCGACGATCCCAGAAGCGCAACGGTTTCGCCCTTGCCGCACCATGCGGCGAGGCGAGCGACACTGTCGGGGTCGCGGCCGTTGACCGCTTCGACGCGCAATCCCGGTTCGATCGCGCGCGCGGCCGCTGCAAAAATCTCCGGGTCGTCGGTCAGGTCGGTCTTGGTGAGTACCACGACCGGGTTCACTCCAACCTCGCGCGCCAGCACCAGATAGCGCTCCAGCCGGGCGACGCTGAAATCCTGGTTGCACGATGCGACAATGAACAGCGTGTCGACGTTGGCGGCGATCATCTGCTCTTTGCGGGGATCGCCTGGTGCGCGCCGCTTGAACAGGCTCGTTCGACGAAGGACGCGTATGGGCTGGAATGTGTCGCGATCGACAAGCAACCAGTCCCCGACGGTCGGATGATCGTCCGACGGCGCGGCGCCTAGAATATAGGGCGAAATGAAGCGCTGAAATTCGGCGCCCGCAACGTCGATCTTGCCGCGATGGACAGCCATTACCCGGACGGGATGGCATTGCCGGGCTTCCTCGTCGGTGACCTGTTCTCGAAAATGGACCTTCCAGCCTAGAACTTCCAAAGTTTTATCGGGTGAATCCATACAGCAGCAGACGCATCTTTCGTTAAACCCATGCGCGGATTCTGGGCATCGGTTACGGTCCAAAAGCGCGCACAGAAATGAGGGAACCTGCATTAGCAGGGCAACCTATAGGGAGGTATACGGCCGTATTCCTTTGGTGGCCAGCGTGTAGCGAAGATTGGCGGCGCGTCCCATTGTCCTTCTCGCCCCCAAAACCGCCCACGCATCTATCGCGGGCCATCGCCGCCACCCGGCGGTCCGCGCGCGCCATGGCTGTCGGATGCTTCGTCCTGCAGCGCGACATCGCGCCGCAGCGGCTTCAGCACCAGCGTGCCGAGCCGGACGCGCGGAGTCGCCTTGCCGGGTACGGCGGCGATCGCAAAGACGCCGTCGAGCCGCAGCGCGGCCGCCGACGCCTTGCCCAGTCGCACCATGTAGCGCCCATAAGCGACGCCTTCGAAAAGGAAATATCCGTCGAACTCGCTAATCGTCGTCGCGCGCACGCGCCCCTCGGCATCGACCAGTTCGACCCCCAGCCCCTCGATCGGGTTGCCGCCGTCGCGGCGCAGCACCCCCTCGATCTCGCCCGCCGCCGCCATCGGCAGCGCAACGCGCGTCGCGACCCCGGGCCGCGGCGACACGACGACGCCGGGCAGCGCGGGCTGGACATAGGGATCGGGCAGGCTGCCCGCGTCGATGCCGATCAACACCGGGCGGAAAGGCTCAAGCCCGTCGATCGTCCCGCGCCCATCCTTGTCGGTCGCGGAATCGACATAGGCGTTGCCTGCGGTCAGCGGCACCCCGGGAAGCGCAGCTTCACCCGGCTGACGAATGCCATCGCCATTATCATCCATCCATACGTCGGCGATCACCTGGCCGCGGCTCGCGAGCTTTTCGCTCGACACGCGCCAGCCGCCGCTGGGCTTGGGACCGAAGCTAAAAGCGAGCGCCAGCGACGCCGCGACCGACCCGTCGCTCGCGACTTCGCCGAACCCCGTCAGCTGCAACTTGTTGAAGCGACGCGTATATCCCACACCGACGCGTGCGCGGTCGAGCCCGCGGTCATAGCCGAGCTCGGCCCGCCATTCGGCGTCGCCCTTCCCCGCCCATTCGCCGACCAGCGCCATGCGCGTATCGCCATTGTCGCCCGACAGTGCAAAACGCGCCTCTCCCCGGACGCGAACACGCCCGATACGGGCGTTGGCAAGCAGGCTGGCGGTCAGATTGTCGGGCGGATCGGGCCCGATCGGCACTTTGGTCCGGCTCCAGTCGAGCTGGCCGGTAAAGGTCAGCGCGCGGAAGCTCGCCGACGCGCGCGCGCTGGCTTCGAGGCTTTCGATCCCCGATCGCCGCTCGACCTGCCGAACGTCGAAATGCAGTGGCAAAACCGTTTGTCCCAATTTCACCGACTGGTCGAGCGAGATCGAATAAAGACCGTTAATATTGTTGATGAAACGGTCAGACACGAACCCGCCCCAGCCGCGCATCGCATCGGCGCGAACATAGGTTTCGCCGAACGCCGCGAGCCAGCTTGCGCGTGCTGCTACGCCGCCCCCACCTCCTCGCGAAGTGTCGGCATAGCTACCGCCAACCTCGAGCAAGGTCGGCCCGATCGACCGCCGCAGCGCGAGTTCGCCATAATTGTACCGAACATTCTCGATCAGCAGGCTGTGAAAATAGGCCGCCGCGGACGTGCGCGTATCGAGCCCACGCTCGATACCCGCGCTCCCGCGCCACCCGCGCCGAAACGCTCCGCGCCGCTGGTTCCCGAACTCGATCAGATCGGCATTTTCCTGCGCGATCCCCGCCCAGTACCAGGTCTGCTGCGGCGGGATCGAATCCATCCCTACCTGTACCTGCTTGATTTCACGCCGAATCTGGCCTTGCGGCCCATAGAGCACGATCTCGAAGCGGTTCGCGCCATATTGCAGCGGCACATCGATGAACTCGTAGCGCCCGTCGCCATTCGGGTTCGTAAAGGCGAGCAATTGCCCGTTGCGATACAATTCGGCATCCCAGCCCGCGGGCAGGTCGCCGCGGAAGGTCGTTTTGTCGAAGGCATCGGGCCGCTCGATCGGCCGATTGGTGAGCACCGCGCCGCGCCCCGGCGCCGAGGAGGCAACGATTCCCGTCGACAACAGGCTGACGTCACCCACGGCATAATGCGTCGCCTTCAGCGGCCCGAGCAGCCGCCCCTGCGGATCAGTGCGATAGAGCCGCATGCGTAAGCTGTCGGGCACCCCCCCATTGTCCGACGACAGCCGCGCGTCGAAACTCTGTCCGAGCACCTCGCCCGCCGCGAAAATCTCGTAGCGCCCCTGCACATAGGATCCACCGCGCTTGTCCGACACGACGCCCGCCGACGCGACGACATCGACCGACGGCGTCGCCCACGCCTGATACGGCCGCGCCGTCTGCGGAAGGCTTGCGAGGTCAAACTGCACCTCCGGCCGTATCCCCCCCGCCCGCGCGCGACGTTCGGCGGCGAGCTGGAACGGCAGTTTGTCCTTGCTGTCGATACGCAGCACCGCGTTCGACATATCGGCGGTCAGCGGCACGCCAAGCCAGATGTTGAGGCTATCTAGGTCGACGCACCACCCTGCCTGCGTGTCGCGGATCGTCGTCGGGCCCAGCCGGAAACTCTGGCTCCCCGCGCGCACGTCGCCCGCGTCGCGGTCGATCGTCAGGCTGCGGCGCTCGTCGAACACCCATCCGGTTGCGCGGCGCAACTTCTTGTCGACGCGCACCGCCAAGTCCAGCGCGAGCACGACATCGCCCAGGTCGACGCACACGCCCTGCGGCGTCTGATATCCGCGCACTCCGTCGCCGAGCCGATATTGCCCCGATCGCACATCGAACAGCCAGCTGTCGTCCTCGCTCGGTGCCCAATTGTCCTCGGCAAGCGAAACAGGCTTTTTCTCAACCGCCAGAGCGCCGGCGGGGACCAGCCCCACCAGCGCCAACCCGGCCAATATCGCCGGTTTCCATCGAGAGAGCGCCGCGCGGATCATCGTCCCGCCCGCTTCGCTCCGGCCTTACGCCATCATTTCACCACCCGCTCGGCCTCGTCGATCGTGCCGCCGCCGATTTCACGGTCTTCGCTATAACGAATATGCACCGGCCCCTTGAGCTTCGCCGCGAGTTCGCTGGGCACGCGAAGCGACACCTTCCGCGCGGCGACCTCCGGATAGACCGCGATGCCGCGCGCGACGAGCAGCGGCTCGGGCACGCCCGGGCGCGTCACCTGGATATCGCCATAGACCGAGCGGTTGCCCGTGCGCGTGAGGTCGAAATTGAACGCCGGCCCATCCTGCGTCTCACTCACCCACGCCTCGCCGATCGACGCCTCGGCCCCAAGGTCGCCCACGCGCACGATCACTGGAATCGTGATCCCGTAAATCGGCGTGAGCGCGATCGACACACCTTCGTTCTCGGGCTTGGCGGGATCGGCAGGCACCGCCGCGACCGCGTCGGGCACCGCGCGGAACAGCATATGTGCGCGATATTCGCCCGGCGGCGTGCCTTCGGGCACGCGAACCCCGACGCGTACGACCTGCGGCTGATTCGGCGGCAACGTGACGCGGCGCGGGCTGAAGGCAATCATGTCGAGCGCACGCCGCTCGGCCGCCGTCACATTTTCCTCGGCGATCTCGTCGAGCCCGCCCTCGCCGGTCATCCTTTTGATCTCGAGGCTGATGCGATAGGTCGCGGGCTCGGCGCCGATATTGTTCAGCACCACCTCGGTCCCGCGCGATCCGTCGAGGACGACGCGCGTCGGCGCAACGAGCAGGTCGCCGGCGGCCAAAGCCGGCGACGCCGCGGCGCCGAGCGCAGCCGCGGTAAACAGGCCGAAGCCCTTCAAAAAACGCAACATGGATACGATCCCCACAATCGTTTCGGGAAACGGCCCCACACCGTCCCGATGGTCGCATCCTGCTTGGCCCAACATGGTTGATATTTCGCTAACCACATCAACAACGTGCATAAAAAAGGGCCGCCAGACGCGCGTCCGGCGACCCCATTTACTCGCTGACGGGTCTCAGCCCGCCAGCCCCCCCCAGTTATTGGTAATTGGCGGTGACGTTGAACGTCCCCGTATAGTCACCCGACGCTTGGTTGGCGCCGACGCTCAGCGTGCCGCCGACCTGGAAGCTGCCGCCGGTGGCGCTCAGCGTGACGGTCGGCGCCGAATAGGTCAGCGTCGATGCCATTGTACCGCCGAGCGAGCCCGTCAGCGTCACGCTTGAATCGCCGCTGACAACGACAACCGCGCCCTCGGTGCCTGCAACGTTGAAGTTGGCGGCCGTCGCAGTACCGGTACAAGTAAGCGCGGCAGCGCAAGTACGCGTTCCGCCCGTGGACACCGCAACGGTCGCCGCGGTCGCACCGCTGATGATCGTCGCATATTGCAGATCGCTGGTGTTGGTGAGCGTAATCTGGCGCAGGATCTTGGCTTTCGCCGTACCCGTTGCCGACGCCGCATGCGCCGCCGAGGCGTTCATGGCGAGGGCAGCAATCGCGGCACCCAGAAGGGCGCGCTTCATTCCAATTTTGCGCATATATTTGGTCCCTTGAAACAGTCGAATTTCGAATGGATTTCCCACCCCATTCGCCGTCGTCTTTAGGGGACGACCTGTTCAGGCTTTGCCAGCAAGATTGGTTAACAGCGCAACAAGGATTGGCCCATGCCACTCAAGGCAACCAAATAAAATCAGTACTTTAGTGCCTTATGAGGATGATCGTGGGTACCGCCAGTTCTTCTTTAACGGCCCGGACTGGCACAAATTATGCGGTGATCAGATCGATTCGCCGCTCAACCGCTGGCAGATCATATCGAGCTGGTCGAGCGACGCGAATTTCAGCGTCAGCGCGCCCTTGCCCTCGCCGACATATTGGATCGCGACGCCGATGCCGAGCAGTTCGGACAGATGGCGCTCGACCGCGACGATATCGGGATCGCGCCCGCCATCCATGCTCTTATATTCGAGCGGCGCCTTGCGGCCGCCGCCCTTGTCGCTGCGCACCAGCGCCTCGACCGCGCGGACCGACAGGCCTTCCTTCACCACGCGGCGCGCGATCGCTTCGGCGTCCTCGGCGCCGATCAGCGCGCGGGCATGCCCCATAGCGAGCGACCCGTCGCCGACCAGCTCCTGCACCCCGGCGGGCAGGTCAAGCAAGCGCATCAAATTCGCGACGTGGCTGCGCGATTTGCCGACGAGCTTGGCGAGCGCTTCCTGATTATGGCCGAAATCGTCGATCAGGCGGCGATAGGCGCCCGCCTCTTCAATCGCGTTGAGGTCCTGGCGCTGGATATTCTCTACGAGCGCGATCTCATAGGTCGCAGCATCGTCGAGCTCGCGCACGAGCGCAGGGATATGATGCAGCCCCGCGCGCTGCGCGGCACGCCAGCGGCGTTCGCCGGCGACCAGCTGATAGCCGTCGCCATCGGGTGACCGGCGGACGATGATCGGCTGCAACAGCCCGCGCAGCCCGATCGAATCGGCCAGTTCGGCGATCGCATTTTCGTCGAAATGGCGGCGCGGCTGACCCGGCAGCGGTCGAATCGACCCGACCCCGACATGTTGCACCGAATCGCCCGTCGCCGGGGCTACCTTCGCCGCTCCTCCGGGAGTCGCCAGGACCGGCGCCTCGACCGCGACATCGCCGAACAAGGCGTTGAGTCCGCGTCCGAGACCCGAGGGCCGCTTGCGCGATGGGCTCGGATCCTGTCCAGTTTCGTCTTTATTATCAGCCATTTATGCAGCCTTGCGGACGTTGGGAAGCCGGTCGATCAGCTCGCGCGCAAGCGCAATATAGGCGGCCGACCCGGCGCAGCGATGGTCGTAGATCAGCGCCGGCAACCCGTGGCTCGGCGCTTCGGACAGGCGGACATTGCGCGGAATCACCGTCTCGAACACCACGGGGCCGAGCACTTCGCGCACATCGTCCGATACCTGGTCGGTCAGCCGGTTGCGCCGGTCGAACATTGTCAGCGCGACGCCGAGGATCGACAATTTCTGGTTGAAACGCTCGCGCACGCGTTCGACCGTCGTCAGCAACTGGCTGAGCCCCTCGAGCGCGAAAAATTCGCATTGCAACGGCACGATCAGCGATTCAGCCGCAATCAGCGCGTTGAGCGTCAGCATGCCGAGCGACGGTGGGCAGTCGATCAGGCAGATATCCCACTGGCCCGCCTCGGCGGTCGACAGCGCCTGTTGCAGACGATGGAGCCGGTCCTGAAACTCGATCAGCTCAATCTCGGCCCCCGACAGGTCGACCGTCGCGGTGACGATATCGAGCCGCGGCACCGCGGTCGGGATCGCGCATTCAGCAAGCGTCGCGTCGCCGCGCAGCAGTTCATAGCTCGAACATTCGCGCTGCGACTGCTTGATTCCCAGCCCCGTCGACGCATTGCCCTGCGGATCGAGGTCGATAATCAGCGTCCGCCAGCCCGTTGCTGCGAGCGCGGTCGCCAGATTGATCGCGGTCGTCGTCTTGCCGACTCCACCCTTCTGGTTCGCCACGGCAATGCGGATCATCGCTTTCCTCGCTGTTTTGCCGGGATATTTCCGACACCAACCAGAATCTGGCTTTCAGCATCGGTACGGCTTTGTTCCACGTGAAACAGATTCTGCCACGACTGCGGCAGCAAAGCCAGTTCCTTAACCGCATTTCGGCCTTTTGGCAGCAACCAGTGCGTCGTTTCGGTGGAAAAACGGGCGGATAAGTCGAGCAACTTGTTGAGCGGCGCAAACGCGCGCGCGCTGATCGTCGCCGCGGGCCGCGTCTCGACACGCTCCAAAGGCGCCTCAACCACCTCTACATGCGCAAGGGCAAGGTCGGCGGCGACGCTGCGGAGAAAGTCGCACCGCCGCTTACGCGATTCGACGAGCAGCATCGGTCGCGCGCTCAATATCGCGACAACCAGCCCCGGCAACCCCGCCCCGCTCCCCAGATCAATCCAGAGCCCGTCGCTGTCGCGCGTATCGAGCGCCAGAAGCTGCGCGCTGTCGGCAATATGCCGGACCCACATCGTCGGGATTGTCGATGCCGCGATCAGATTCTGCTGCGCACTTTCGGCGACGAGCATGTTGATGAAGCGGTCGAGCTTCGTCCAATGAGCTGCTGTCGGTGCGAATGCGTCGCCGATCCAGGCGCGCGCGGCTTCTTCGCTGGTCAGAATTTCGGTCGTCAAGCTGAAGCTGTCCTTTTTATCCGCTCGTGCTGAGCTTGTCGAAGCGCCGTCCTTCGTTCTTTCGCGTTAGAAGAAAGAACGGCCCTTCGACAAGCTCAGGGCAAACGGATCTTAGTAGTGGCGAAAGCTCACGCCGCGCGCCGCCGGCTATGTACCATGATCGCGGTCAGCGCCGCCGGGGTCACGCCATCGATGCGCGCCGCCTGCCCCAATGTCTCAGGGCGCGCCTTCGACAGCCGCTCGACCATCTCGCGCGACAGGCCGCCGATCGCCGCATAGTCGAGCGCCAAATCGAGCATGATTGCTTCATTCGCGGCAAGCGCGCGTAGCTCAGCATCTTGGCGTGCGATATAGGGTGCATAATGTGCATCCTCGGCGATCTCCGACAGGATCGCCATATCGATCGATTCGAGTTCGGGTGCCAGAACAGCCAGCCGGGCGATCGTCATATCCGGGTAGCGCAGCAGATCGATCCGCCGGCGTGCGATCCCGTCTCCCGGAACAGCCAGCCCAACCGCACCATAGTCGACCGTCGCAACGGGCGCGTCGAGCAGGGCTTCGGCGCACGCCCGTTCAGCCAGCCTCATTTCGAACAGCACCACGGTCGCGGGTCGCACCAACCCCAGCTCGATCCCCTTCGGCGTCAGCCGCGTCGCGGCATTGTCGGCGCGCAGGCGCAGCCGATATTCAGCGCGCGCGGTGAGCATGCGATACGGCTCGGTCACCCCCTGGAGCACAAGGTCGTCGACCATCACGCCGATATAGGATTCGGATCGGTCGAGGATCAGCGGGGCGCGGTCCTGCGCGGCCAGCGCCGCATTGGCGCCCGCGATCAGTCCCTGTGCTGCCGCTTCCTCATAGCCGGTGGTGCCATTGATCTGGCCAGCGCAATAGAGCCCGCCGATCGTGCGTACCTGCAACGTCCGGTCGAGCGCGCGCGGATCGATATGGTCATACTCGACCGCATAGCCGGGCACGACCATCTCGACGGTTTCGAGTCCCTGCATCGTACGCAGCATCGCGAGCTGGACATCGGCGGGGAGCGAGGTCGAAATCCCGTTCGGATAGACGAGAAACGAATCGAGCCCCTCGGGTTCGAGAAACACTTGGTGCCCGTCGCGGTCGGCGAAGCGATGGATCTTGTCCTCGATCGACGGGCAATAGCGCGGTCCCGCTGCGCCGATCGCGCCAGTGAACAGCGGCGAGCGATCGAGATTCGCCGCGATGATCGCGTGGCTTGCGGCATTGGTGCGTGTGATCGCGCAAAAAATCTGCGGCACGGTCCGCCCGCTGTTCCACGTGGAACAGGTCCAAACCTCGCCGTCCGACGGTTGCTCTTCTAGCCGCGCCCAATCTATCGTCCGTCCATCGAGGCGTGGCGGCGTTCCCGTCTTGAGCCGCGCCATCGGCAAGTCGGCCGCACGCAATTGGCCCGCGAGCTTTTGCGCCCCGGCCTCGCCGATGCGTCCGCCTGCCATCCGCTCTTCACCGCGGAACAGCAGTCCGCCAAGGAACGTGCCCGTCGCCAGCACGACTGCCGACGCCGACAATATCGTGCCGTCGCCAAGTTCGAGACCCGTCACGCGCGATCCGTCAGCCGACAACGTCAGCGCCGCCGCCTCGCCCGTAACGACAGTGATATTCTCCTCGGCGGCAAGCAAAGTCTGGATCGCTTCACTATATAGCTTCCGGTCGGCCTGGATCCGCGGGCCTTGCACCGCCGCGCCCTTCGATGCGTTGAGCATGCGATAGTGAATCGCCGCGGCATCGGCGGCGCGCGCCATCCACCCGTCGAGCGCATCGACCTCGCGCATCAAATGGCCCTTGCCGAGCCCCCCGATCGCCGGGTTGCACGACATCGTACCGATCAAAGAAGGATCGAAACTGACGAGCGCGACGCGCGCGCCGAGCCGCGCTGCGGCGCCCGCAGCCTCGGTTCCGGCGTGGCCACCGCCGACGACGATGACATCAAAAATTTCGCTGCTGTGCATGATTGCTGCGACCCTTACCGCAAAGCAGCCCGTGAATCCACCATTGCGGGAACAAGGCGATGTTTCACGTGAAACATCATTTCCCGATGCAGAAGCGCCCGAACAGTGCGTCGAGCATGTCCTCGACCCCGGCCCGCCCGGTGATCCGGTCGAGCGCGCCGCCAGCGAGCCTAAGCCGTTCAGCGAGCAGGATTAAATCCCTCGCTTCGCGCGATCTCGTGTCAATAGTCAGCCAATCGCGCGCCTCGGCGAGCGCCGCGCGCTGGCGCTGACGCAGCGCCGCTTCGCCCTCGCGCGGCAGCAAGGTCCGCGCCATGTCGACGATATATTTATGGAGCTTAGCCATCCCCTCTCCCGTCACCGCCGACAGGATCAGGTCGCAATGCGCTGCGTCGGCTTCGGCGGCCGCATCGCCGCGCCAGCGATCCGCCTGCGCCGCGATCAATATGGCCCGCGGATGATCGGGTGCCTCTTTCGGCGATCCGAGCCATAACAGGATATCCGCCGCCTCGACTGCCGCCTTCGCCCGGTCGATGCCGATCATTTCGATGTCGTCGGCGCTTTCCGCACGCAGCCCGGCCGTATCAGAAAACCGCATCGCGATCCCGTCAAGCGCAAGCGACGTCTCGACAACATCGCGCGTCGTTCCTTCTATCGGCGACACGATCGCCAATTCGCGCCGCGCCAACGCATTGATCAAGGTCGATTTTCCGGCATTGGGGGGCCCCGCAATCACCACCGACAGCCCCTCGGCGATCACCTCCGCCGCCGGCCGCGCCAACCAGGCGCCGAGGTCTTCGGCCAGCGCCGCCATCCCCGAAATCAAACGCCGCGCGACAACTTCGCCAACTTCGACATCATCCTCATCGGCAAAATTCAGCTCGGCCTCGGCCCCCGCCATCAACGTTAGCAGCCGATCCTGCCAACCCTCGACCGCGCGCGACACATGCCCACTTGCCAGCCCGAGCGCCTGCACCCGCTGGCTTTCGGTCTCCGCCGCAAGCAGGTCGGCGAGCCCTTCGGCTTCGGCCAGATCGATCCGCCCATTCAGAAACGCGCGCCGCGTAAACTCGCCGGCGGTGGCGGGGCGCAGGCCCTGGATCGCGCTCAGCGCTGTCTCGACCGCGGCGACCACCGCGCGGCCACCGTGCAGATGGAGTTCGGCCAGATCTTCGCCGGTTGCTGTCGCCGGTCCGGGGAACCACAGGATCAGCGCCCGGTCGAGCGGCGCGCCCGCTGCATCCTTGAGGTCCGCCAGCGATGCCCGCCGCGCTTCGGGCAACCGTCCGGCCAATAGCCGCAACGCCTCACCTGCCCGCGGGCCGCTAATGCGCACGACACCGATCGCCGCCGGCGGCATCCCGCTCGACAACGCAAAAATCGTATCGCTTAATATGTCTTGGTTCAGCTCTTGCGTCCTCGCGCCGGCTTATCGTCAGCGCTCATGTCAGCCGATTTGCTTGCCCCGCCCATCAATCCGCCGCCGAATTGACTCATCAGCGACTGAACCAGCCCCAGCCCGCTCTCGCCCATCGGCACCCAGCTCTTGACCATTTGCTGAACCATGTCGGGCGTAATCCCCTTCGCCATCAATTCTTTGACGCGATCGAGATAGATATCGTGCAGCGGCTCGAGATCGGGAAGACCGACCAGCCGCCGCGCCTCTTCGGGGGTGCAATCGATCTCGATATTGAATTTCATCGTCCGTCTCCGCCCCGAAATACCGGTAAGCCGCTTGAGCCGTGCCCGCAGCCCCGCTAGCTTCGCGCTTTCACCGCAAAGAAGCAAGAGTCAGGAGTTCCTCCCATGTCCGCGACCAACACGACCATTCCCACGCTCGACGGCGAAGCAACGGTTCCCGCTTATGTCGCGCGCCCCGACGCCGATTCATCGCGTGCAATCATCGTCATTCCCGAAATTTTCGGGGTGAACGCCGGCATCGTCCAGAAATGCGATGATTGGGCGGCGCAGGGCTATCTTGCGATCGCGCCCGACCTCTTCTGGCGCTTCGCCCCCGGGGTCGATCTCAACCCCGATGTCGAAGCCGAGTTGAACGAGGCGCTCCGGCTTCTCGGCCAATATGATGTCGACGACGGGGTCAAGGACATCGAGGCGGCGATCCGCTGGCTCCACGGGCAAGGCGCCGCCAAGGTCGGCTGCGTCGGCTACTGCCTCGGCGGCAAGCTCGCCTATATGGCCGCGGCGCGCACCGATATCGACGTGTCGGTCGGCTATTATGGCGTCATGATCGACCAGATGCTGCACGAAAGCCACGCGATCGCCAAGCCGCTCATGCTCCATATCCCGACCGCCGACCATTTCGTCAGCCCCGAGGCCCAGGCGAAGATGCACGAGGGGCTCGATCCGCATCCCAAGGTAACACTCTACGATTATGAAGGGCTCGATCACGGCTTTGCGGCAACCGACGGCGATCGCCGCGACGATGTGGCGGCCGAACTCGCCGACAGCCGCACGCGCGCCTTCCTCGCCGAGAATCTCGCATGAGCACAAAGAACGCGGGGGCCGGTCTCGCCGCCTGGCACGCCTATATGGCGGGCGGCGGCGACCCGCAGGCGCTCCGGGATCTGCTCGCCGAGGATGCGGTATTCCACTCGCCCGTCGTCCACACGCCGCAGGAAGGGCGCGACAAGGTCTTCGCCTATCTCCACGCGGCGAGCCACGTCCTCGGCGGCGACGATTTCCGCTATCTGCGCGAGATAATCGACGGCGAGCAGGCGATGCTCGAATTCCAGAGCAGCCTCGACGGCATCCAGATCAACGGCGTCGACATCATCACGTGGAACGATGACGGAAAAATAAGCGATTTCAAAGTGATGATCCGACCGCTAAAGGCGATTAACAAGGTCTGGGAAAAGATGGGCGAGATGCTCGCAGCGCAAGCGCGCTAGATCAGCATGAGCTCCGCAAGCTCGCGGTAAAGCTCCGGCGGCAAATCCGCGAGTCCTTCGCCCTCGTCGACGCCCTTCGGCGCGTCGGCGTCGGCCAGATAGCGCCACCCCTGATGCGCGCGTTTGGGCTGCGGATGAATGCGTTCGAGCGCCGCCACACAGACGATATCGATCCGCCCGTCGCTGCGATCGTCGAAGCGCAAAATCTCGACGCGCGCGACGAGCGTGTGCTTGACGATGAAATGCAGTTTGCCGCCGATCAGTTCATCGGCGCGCTTCGGCTTGAACCGCGTCGTGAAACGAATTTCACCGCCTTGCGCATAGTTGGCGATCCGCGCCTGAAGCGCCGGATAGTCGGCGCAGCCGACGGCAACGCGGGTCATGTGAAGCGCGGGCATGACCGCCAAATGGGGAGCCGACAGGAAAAAAGCCAGCCCCGCAAAGGACTGGCTTTTCCTTTTTTAGCCGAACAGTGTCCCGATCCCGACACCGGGGTCGACCCAGCCTTCGTAGATCATCTTGACCGCGACATAGACGATCACCGCAAGGCCGATGTAGGCGATCCAGCGGTAGCGCTCGATATATTTGGCGATGATGTTCGCCGCGAGACCCATCAGGGCAACGGCAAAGATCAACCCGACGATCATGATGCCCGGATGCTCGCGCGCCGCACCCGCGACCGCGAGCACATTGTCGAGGCTCATGCTGACGTCGGCAACGGCGACCGCCCAGGCGGCGCCGGCAAAGCTCTTGGCGGGCTTCAGGCCCGAATGCTCATCGCCCGCAATCTCGGGCGAGCCGTGCGACTGGCCGGCGTGACGCAGCTCACGCCACATTTTCCAGGCCACCCAGGCAAGCAATATGCCGCCGATAAAAATCAGCCCGACGATTCCCATCAATTGCTGCACGACGAGCGCAAAGCCGATCCGCAGCACCAGCGCCGCGAGCACGCCGATCAGGATGACCTTCTTGCGCTGATCGGCGGGAAGCCCGGCGGCGAGCGCCCCAACGACGATCGCATTGTCGCCCGCGAGGACGAGATCGATCATCAGCACCTGGAAGAACGCGGCTAAAGCCGCCGGCTCGGTGATGTTCGAGAAATCCTTGACGATTGCCGCCCACATGCCGGCCGCCCCGCCAAATCCCTCGGTTGCGGCACCGGCGTGCACCAAAAATTCCAAGATCACAGCGATTCTCCGAAATAGCTGACCGTAGGCATAGGGTCATAAAAGGGGTGCAGCAACGCTCGCCACTGCTGATACCGATCAGACGGCCGAAAACCATCGCGATGATCTTTGACAGACCGCCACTCTGCTAAAAGCAGATAAGGCTGTCCGGTTCCTGTCGGGCGGCGAATTTCCAGCGAGATGAAACCCGGGGAGGCGGTGATCAACGGCCGCGCCTCGGCAATGGCTTATTGATTCATGCTGTCGAAGAAATCCTCGTTGGTCTTCGAATCCTTGATCTTGTCGAGCAGGAATTCCATCGCGTCGATCGTGCCCATCTGCATGAGGATGCGGCGCAGCACCCACATTTTCGAAAGCTTGTCCTTCTCGACGAGCAACTCTTCCTTGCGCGTGCCCGACTTGCCGACGTCGAGCGACGGGAAGATGCGCTTGTCGGCGACCTTGCGGTCGAGCACGATTTCGGAGTTACCGGTGCCCTTGAATTCTTCGAAGATCACTTCGTCCATGCGGCTGCCAGTGTCGATCAGCGCGGTCGCGATAATCGACAGCGAACCGCCTTCCTCGATGTTGCGCGCGGCACCGAAGAAGCGTTTGGGGCGCTGGAGCGCATTGGCATCGACGCCGCCGGTCAGCACCTTGCCCGACGACGGGACGACGGTGTTGTAGGCGCGGCCAAGACGCGTGATCGAGTCGAGCAGGATGACGACATCCTTCTTGTGCTCGACGAGGCGCTTCGCCTTTTCGATCACCATTTCGGCGACCTGGACGTGGCGCGTCGCGGGCTCGTCGAAGGTCGAGGAGACGACTTCGCCTTTCACGCTGCGCTGCATGTCGGTGACTTCCTCGGGACGTTCGTCGACGAGGAGGACAATCAGGTAGACCTCGGGGTGGTTGTCGGTGATCGCCTTGGCGATATTCTGCAGCAGCACGGTCTTACCCGTGCGCGGCGGCGCGACGATCAGCGCGCGCTGGCCCTTGCCCTGCGGGCTGACGAGGTCGATCACGCGCGCCGACTTGTCCTTGACCGTCGGGTCGATCGTGTCGAGCGACAGCTTCTGGTTCGGATAGAGCGGCGTCAGATTATCGAAATTGACGCGGTGACGCACCGCCTCCGGATCGTCGAAATTGACCTTGATCACCTTGGTCAGCGCGAAATAACGTTCGCCGTCCTTCGGCGCACGGATTTCGCCCTCGACGGTATCGCCGGTGCGCAGGCCATATTTCCGGACCTGGTTCGGCGAGACATAGATGTCGTCGGGACCGGCGAGATAATTTGCTTCGGACGAGCGCAGGAAACCGAACGAGTCCGGGAGAACCTCGATCGTGCCCGATCCGATGATTTCCTCGCCCTCTTCGGCGAGTTCTTTCAGGATCGAGAACATCAGGTCCTGCTTGCGCAGCGTCGAGGCGCCCTCGACCCCCAGCTCTTCAGCCATTTCGACAAGCTGCGCGGGGGCTTTGGTTTTGAGTTCTTTAAGATGCATGGATGGATTCCAGGTAGATTTTCGGAAGAAAGGATACAGTCGATTTCAATGCACCGCTGGGGTGCCTATCCGGCCGTGGGACGACCGTTCAAGATAGCTCCGGCGCAAGGAAACGCCGCCCGCGCTGGGCGGGGTTGATCGGCCCCTAGAACCGGGCCGGGTTCAAGTCAATCGGGCAGCGCCCGAAGGACCAGGATTCAGGGGCGCACCACAACGAGGATGACGATGACCGCCGCGGCGATACCCGGAACCTCGTTGAGCAGTCGCAGCTGTTTTTCGGTGAGCGGACGCAGCCCGCGCGCGAGCTTTTTTGAATAGCCGATCATCCAGCCATGATAGCCCGACAGCGCGATCACGAGCAGGAATTTGGCGATGAACCAGCCTTCGCCCCAATAATCGCCATTAAATGCGAGCATCAGCCCAAAGATCCAGACGATGATCAGCGCGGGATTCAAAATGATCCGCCGCAGCCGATCTTCGCGCTCGATCCACTTCTTGTCCTCGTCCGACCCGACGGGCGTCTGATGGTGATAGACGAAAAAGCGCGGCATCATGAACAGGCCGGCCATCAGGAAAATCACGAAAATGATATGCGCCGCTTTGACCCAAAGCATCGTCGCCCCCAAAAATCCCGCCAGTTCCATAGACTATCCGCCGCGAACGCGTCTGATCAGATGTTCGACATGGGCGATCGGCGTGTCGGGCACGATGCCATGACCGAGATTGAAGATATGGGGACGCGACGGGAAAGCCGCAAGGATGCGGTCGATCGCCGTATCGAGGGCTTCGCCGCCCGCGACGAGCGCGAGCGGATCGAGATTGCCCTGCACCGGCAGGTGCGATGGCAAGGCGGCGTCGGCCCAGACCGGATCGACCGTCTCGTCGAGCCCGATCGCATCGACCCCGGTTTCGTCGGCATAGGCGCGAAGCTTGCCGCCCGCCCCCTTTGGAAAGCCGATTATCGGCGTATCGGGATGCATCGCCTTCAGACGGCGGACAATCTCGGCGTTCGGCGCGATCACCCATTGCTCATATTGCGCCGGCGACAGGCTGCCCGCCCAGCTGTCGAACAATTGCACCGCGTCGACGCCCTGTTCGATCTGTCCCGAGAGATAGGTGACGGTCAAATCGACGATCGCATCGATGATCGCCTGGAACGCCGCTGGATCGCCGAACGCGAGCCGCCTCGCAGCCGCCTGGTCCTTCGACCCCTGCCCTGCGACCATATAGGTAGCGACCGTCCACGGGCTCCCTGCAAAGCCCAGGAAGGTTGTTTCGGGAGGCAGCGATGCCGCAACCCGCGATACGGTTTCATAAATGGGGTCGAGCCGATGCGGCGCGGCTTCGAGCGACGCCAGCGCGCTATCGACGAGCGGCGGTGCGAGCCGCGGTCCCTCACCTGCTTCGAACCACAGATGCTGGCCGAGCGCATGCGGGATGACGAGAATGTCGGAGAAGAGGATCGATCCGTCGAAGCCGAAGCGCCGGATCGGCTGCAACGTCACCTCTGCCGCGGCCTCGGGATCGTAGCACAGCTCGAGGAAGCCGCCCTTCGTTTCACGCAGCGCCCGATATTCGGGGAGATAGCGTCCGGCTTGGCGCATCAGCCAGAGGGGTGGGCGTTCCTGCCGCACCCCGTGCAACGTTGCTAACAGGCTCTTCGGTGACGCCTTCACGCGGGCCCTCTCTCTCTTCTCAATAATAATTAGAATATGATTGTGGTGGTTTGTTGGTAGGCGGACAGCGCGGCTTTAGGCCGGGGCGTCCTTTTTGCCAACAGCTTGACTCCGTCGACCTCGCCATCCGCCGGAGAGTCGCAACGCGCTGTCCCCCTAATTCACAGCCTGTGGATAAGATTCATCCCTTGTGGACAAGTGGTGGAGCGGAATCGACACGGCCGGGGATGAATCGCCCATCCCGATTTGCTCCCCGCGCTTCTCCAAAACTTATCCACAGGGCGGTAAATCCATATAATATCAACTCTTCATCCCGGCGAAGGCCGGGATCTCTACTTCGCGTCGCCGATTAACGGCGAGATCCCGGCCTTCGCCGGGATGAAGAGGGGCATGCATTTTTCCCTCTCGGCTTGCCTTTTGCTTTTCTGCATCGGAAAGCTGCAATTATGGGCCGGCTCCACCTACATCTCATATCCGACTCCACGGGCGAGACACTCGAAAATATCGCCAAAGCGGCGATCGCGCAGTTCGACGATGTCGAGGTCGTGCGCCACTTCTGGCCGATGGTACGATCGGAATCGCATCTCGACCGCATCATGGCCGAGGTGCAGGCAAGCCCCGGCATGATCCTCTTCACGCTGGTCAACGGCGAGTTGCGCGTTAGCCTCGAACGCCGCGCGACCGCGCTGAACCTGCCCACCGTCGCCGCGCTCGACGCGGTCACCGACGCTCTGTCGCGGATGCTTGGACAGGAAGCAAAGGCGCGGCCTGGGCGGCAACATGCGCTCGATGCTGCCTATTTCGCGCGCGTCGACGCGATCCAGTTCACCGTCGCCCACGACGACGGCATCGGCTGGGAAAATTGGGAACAGGCCGATATCGTCCTTGCGGGCGTGTCGCGGACCTCGAAGACCCCCACGAGCATCTATCTGGCGAACCGCGGCTTCAAGACCGCGAACATCCCGATCGTCCCCGAATCGCCGCCGCCGAACGCGCTGTTCAACCTGAGGCGCCCGATGGTCGTCGGGCTGACGACGGGGCTCGACCGGCTCGTCCAGGTGCGACGCAACCGACTGCTCTCGCTCAACCAGGCGCCCGAAACCTCCTATGTCGACGATGAGCGGGTAAAGGCCGAGCTCGCCTATGCGCGGCGGATGTTCGCCGATAATGGCTGGCCGGTGATCGACGTCACGCGCCGCTCGATCGAGGAAACCGCCGCCGCGGTGATCAAGCTTGTCGAAGACCGCAGCGCGACATGACCATCCTCCTTGCCTCGCAAAGCAGTGGCCGCGCCGCGATGCTCCGCGCCGCCGGGCTCAGTTTCGAAACCACTGCCGCGCATGTCGACGAGGAGGCGCTAACGGCGTCGCTGCTCGCCGCCGGGCAAACCCCGCGCAACATCGCCGATGCGCTTGCCGAAGCGAAAGCCGTCAAAATCTCGTCGCGCCTTCCCGGTGTCACCGTGATCGGTGCTGATTCGACGCTCGCGCTCGACGACGGGTCGATGCTTTCGAAGCCCGAAAGTCCTGAAGACGCCGCCGATCATCTCCGCCGCATGGCGGGCACACGTCACCGCCTGTTCAGCGCCGCGGTCGCCGCGCGCGACGGCGTCCCGGTGTGGCGCGCGATCGGCGAGGCGAAGCTGTGGATGCGCCCCTTGTCGGGCACCTTCATCGCCGACTATGTCGCGCGCGAATGGGACAGCATCCGCTGGACCGTCGGCTGTTACGAAATCGAAGGAGCGGGCGTGCAATTGTTCGAACGGGTCGAGGGCGATCCATGGACCATCATCGGCATGCCGATGCTTCCCTTGCTGGCGTGGCTGCGCGCCACCGGACTGGCGCCGCAATGAGCACGCCCTTTGCCGAAGTGATCGGTGACCCGATCGCCCAGTCGAAATCGCCGCTGATTCACAATTTCTGGCTCAAGGCGCTAGGCATTCCCGGCGATTACCGGCGGTTCCATGTCCCGGCTGAGGAGCTCCCAGACTATATCGCCGGTGCTTGCGCTGACGCCGATTGGCGTGGTTGCAACGTGACCATGCCTCACAAGCAAGCGATCATGGATCTCGTAGATGACCCTGGCGATATCCGCGGTACCATCGGCGCGATGAACACGATTGTCCGCCAGCCGGACGGATCAGTTATCGGCACCAACACCGACGCCGCCGGCTTCTATTCGCCGCTCGCCGAACTCGATCTAGAAGGCTCGCCGGTCGCGGTTATCGGCGCCGGCGGAGCGGCGCGCGCGGTCTTGTTCGCGCTCGCCCGCGCCCATGTCGGTCCCGTCACTATTCTTAACCGCAGCCCGTTGAAGGCGATGGGGCTTTTGGCAACGTTCGGACTCAAGGGCGATGTCGCCCAGCTCGATGCGCAGCTCCCGCCCGTGTCGCTGCTCGTCAATTCGAGCAGCCTCGGCATGACTGGCCAGCCTGCACTCGATCTCGACCTGTCGCCGCTTCCTGATGATGCGATCGTTTACGACCTCGTCTATTCGCCGCTTCAGACCGGATTGCTGAAGGCCGCAGAGTCGCGTGGACTCGAGACGGTCGACGGGCTCGACATGCTGATCGGTCAGGCTGCGCTCGCCTTCGAACTCTTCTTTGGTGCGCCTCCGCCCGAGGGCCGCGACGAGGAACTGCGCGCGCTTTTGATGGCATGACCCATCACCGACGCCCCGGCTCGCGGCTCCGCCGTCCCTTCATCATCGGGCTTACTGGCTCGATCGGCATGGGCAAATCGACCGCAGCGGCGATGTTCGAACGCGAAGGCGTGCCCGTCTTTGACGCTGATTCCGAAGTGCATCGACTGCAGGGCCCTGGCGGAGCGCTCGTCGCGGCGATCGAGACACGCTTTCCCGGCACGACCGGGCCGAAGGGGGTCGATCGCCAGAAACTCGGCGCCATCGTGCTCGGCAACAAGCACGAACTTGCCGCGCTCGAGGCGATCATTCAC